>CAMOXI010000046.1 GCA_946628965.1 uncultured Clostridia bacterium
TCGCGTTCATGGAGATGAGCAGCACGACGTTGATGACGGTGTTGAACAGGCCGACAGCGGTGGAGAAGCCGTAGTCGCCGTCCAGAAGACCTTTCTTGTACACGTAGGTGGAGATGATTTCGGAGGCGTTCAGGTTCAGGTCGGTCTGCAGGGCGTAGGCCTTTTCAAAACCGACGGACATGATGTTGCCGACAGACATGATGAACTGGATGAGGACGGTGTCCTTGATGGCGGGCCATTCAACAGCCTTGATCTGCTGGATGATGTTGGCGCCGTCGATGACAGCGGCTTCCTTCAGTTCCTTGCTGGCATTGGACAGTGCTGCGGTGTAGATGATGGAGGCCCAGCCTGCGCCCTGCCAGATGCCCGACGCGATGTAAATGGTGCGAAACGCGGAGGGCATGGTCATGAAGTTCGTCTTGGTACCGAGCAGCATGTTGATCATGCCGGTGGGGGCCAGCATGATGCGCACGATACCACAAAGCACGATGACAGAGATGAAGTTGGGCATGTACAGCACCAGCTGGATCTTCTGCTTGATGCTCTTGGAGAGGATGCGGTTGAGCAGGAAGGCCAGCAGGATAGGAGCCGGGAAGCCCCAGAGCAGGCCGAACACGCTCAGCTTCAGCGTATTCATCAGATAACGCATGAAGTCAGGGGAGGACAGGAAACGCTTGAAATGAGCGAAGCCAACCCATTCACTGCCGAGGATGCCGCGGATCGGGTTGTACTCCATGAAGCCGATGAGGATGCCGCCCATGGGGATGTAGCGGAAAATCACCGTCAGCGCGAAGGCGGGCAGCATGAACAGAAGATACAGCTGCCAGTGCTGGCGGAGATAGACCAGCGTGTTGTGCATCTTGCTTCCGCCGGCTTTCTGATCGGAAGCATTAGCCAAGGCCTTTCTCATGAAATTCCTCCTTTTCTCTGGGTTCGCCTGTGTGAAAATGTGCATTTGCACACATAGCGCGCCGCATTTTGCAGAATCATCTTAGCATCCACCCCCCACGGTGTAAAAAAAAATTAACAATTACACAATACTTTGGTGATAGAGTCCAAAAATTGAGGCAAAATTCCTGCATATTGCACAATACCTGAATTGTGCATTTGCACAATCTTTGCACGGGTGCAGTATTTGACATTTGCAGTCCGCCTGTGTTACTATCGGCTTATAAAATAAGGACAGGTGGGTTCAAATGAAGAAAAAAGTGACGATCCAGGATATTGCCGACGCCTTGGGTATCTCGCGCAACACCGTGTCCAAGGCAATCAACAATTCCGAGGGTCTGGCCGACGCCACCCGTGAGAGGATCCTGCAGAAGGCCATGGAGATGGGCTACAAGCAGTTTTCCTATGTGAGCACCCTGGCCAATCTCGCCTCCCCCGTGCCGGACGCCGAGCCGGCGGCCGGCTTTGCGGGAGAGATTGCCCTGCTCACTTCCGCTTTTCTGACCCAGTCCCACTTTGCCTCCACCATGCTTGACAAGTTTCAGAGGGAAATCTCTCAGCTGGGCTATACGATGAATACGCACCGGGTCACGGAGAAGAATCTGCGGGACAAAACGCTGCCCGCCAGTTTCAGCAGGGAGCGTGTCAGCGCCATTCTGTGCATTGAGATGTTCGACCGGGACTACGATCTCATGATCTGTGACCTGGGACTGCCCGTCCTGTTCGTGGACGGTCCGGCCAAAATCAACGGCGGCTCCATCCCCGCAGACCAGCTCTATATGGACAACACGACCGGGATCACCCGTTTTGTCAACGACATGCTGGCCGCGGGTCACCGCCGGATCGGCTTCATCGGAAACTACCTGCACTGCCAGAGCTTTTATGAGCGCTACTCCGCCTTCCGCATGGCCATGATCCTGGGGGGCGCCCCGGTGGAGGAGCGATACTGCATCCGCTACAACCATCAGGATGAGATCGCCGAGTGTCTGGACGCGGTGGGAGACCTGCCCGACGTGTTCATCTGCGCCAACGACTTTGTGGCCGGGGACGTAATCCGTGCCCTCTTTTCCATCGGGAAGAACGTACCGGAGGACGTGCGCATCCTCGGCTTTGACGACTCCGCCGAATCCCGCATCAGCCGCCCGCCGCTGAGCACCGTCCACATCCACACGCAGATCATGGCTTTTTCCGCCATGCATCTTCTGATCTCGCGGATCCGGGAGCCGTCGCTGGATTACCGCGTGGTCCACACGGAGACGGATCTGATTTACCGGGATTCCACCACGTTTGATTGAGAGGCAAGGCTCCATGAAGTTCTTTTCTTATGAAAGCAAGTTCAGCCAGCTCCTTCTGAAACTCAGCAGCAGCTGCATGCTGAACCTGTTCTGGTTTGTATGCTCCCTGCCGATCTTTACCATCGGCGCCTCCACCACTGCCCTCTATTACGCCAGCCTCAAGCTGGTGCGTGACGAGGACAACCACATTGTTTCCCAGTTCTTCCGCTCGTTTAAGGAAAACTTCAAGCAGGCCACCGTGCTCTGGCTGATCATGCTGGGCGTCGGGCTCTTCCTGGGGGCGGACGGCTACATCCTCTATCACCTGCGCCAGATCTCCACCGGCCCCGCCGCCGTGCTGTGGACGCTGGTGCTGGCGGTGGTCATCGCCGCAACCGTGGTTTATGTCATTGTGCTGCTCTACGTCTTTCCCCTGCTTGCCAGCGTCTCGAACACCAACGCCGCCATGCTGAAAAACGCATTCCTCATCGGCACCCATTATCTCTTCGCCACCATTCTGGTCTTCGCGGTGCACTTTGCCATGTTCTTCGTGGTCGTGGCCTGGTTCACGCCGCTGATCATTTTCGGCGAGGGTCTCTGCGCGCTCGTAAGCGCCTGGCTCTTAAACAGCATCCTGATTTCCGTCTCCGGTACGCCGGAGGACCTGGAGGATGACAGCAGCGACAGCGACGACAGTGGAGAGGAGCCGGAAGCATGAAGCTCTCCCCACAGGAAAAAGCCGCCCAAAAAGCGGCTTTTCGCGCGATGCCCCCGGCGAAGAAGCTGGAGCACATCTACCTATATTATAAATGGCCGATTCTGCTTGCGCTGATCGTGCTGGTGATCCTCGGCTCCGTGCTGCACCGCGAGCTTACGGCGAAGGAGCCGGTGCTGTATGTGGCCGCCGCGAACGTCAGCCTGGGCGAGGATCTGCAGGACGCGCTCCTGAGCGGTTATCTGCAGGATGCCGGGTACAATCCCGCCCGGGAGGAAGTCTACTGGTACCCCGAACTGTACCTGTCTGACGATGCGGACGTCATGAACCATGAATACGCCTATGCCTCCCGCATCAAGACCATGGCGGCCATCCAGGCGCAGAAGATGGATCTGGTACTTTTGAACCGGGAGTCCTACGATCTGTTCTCCCGGAACGGCTATCTGCTGCCGCTGTCCGATGCCCTCGCTGGGGCCGGCCCGGCGCTGCTCGACGCTCTCGACGGCCACCGGGTCAGCAACACCGTGATCCTGGAGGACAACGGCATCGAATACCAGCTGGGCGAGGCGGAGAGCCATCAGGTCGTCACCGAGGAGGCTGAAAACGCGATCGTGCTCACGGATTTCTCCCTCTTCGCAGACGCGGGCTTCCCGGAGCCGATCTATCTGGGTATTCTCGCGAACACCCCGCGCCTGCCGGAGTGTCTCTCGTATCTTGCCTACCTCTGCGGTGCCTGAGCGCCCCTCCCCTGTCAAAAAACACCCTCTGCGAACGGTTTGTTCACAGAGGGTGTTTTCAGTTCCCGGTCGGGTAAAAGATCAGGTTCATGTCCGCCTGGCCGGAGATGCCGGGTATGGTCTCGTTGAAGCTGTACTGCCACATGTCGACCTCGTAGTAGAAGCTGGGGTAGCCCATCTCCGGCAGGGCAAACCACCAGACATAGTCCTGCATGCGCGGCAGGTCGAAGCCGTAGTAGCCCAGGTGGCGGTTAAAATACAGGCCGGGCGTGTAGCCCGCGCGCTTCACCGTCTCACAGAAGGCCACCGCGCAGTCCGAGAGCGTGGCGGCGTTCCAGTCGTTGGTGCGGGCGTCCTCCGCGCCTTCCACCTTCTCCCAGTCAAAGACCACCGGCAGCGTCACCCGGTAACCGGAGAGGCGGTCGATCACAAAGCGGGCCTCCTCGATGGCCTCCTGCACATTGACAGCCTGGGAGAAGAAGTAGACGCCCACCTGCAGGCCGCTTCCCAGCGCGCCCTCGATGTTGCGCTTGAACCAGGGATCCTCAAAAAGGCCGCCCTCGGTCCAGCCCCGGCGCCCCACGCGGATCATCGCGAAGTCCACGCCGGACTCCGCCACCCGCTGCCAGTCCACCTCATACTGATGCTCGGACACATCCACGCCCCGGAGGGTCGTATACTTGTCGCCCATGTAGGTCAGGTGACCATTGATCTCGCTGAAATCCTCCCGGGTCAGCGTGGCGGCGGGGATCCCCTCGTAAGGCGTCATCCACACCCAGTCAAAGCCGTCGTACACATAGACCTGGCCGGCGTGGGGATCCTCCGGCTCCTTGGGCTTGGCCGGGAAGAGCCGCCCCACGATCAGCGCCACCACCGCAAGGAGCAGCAGGAGCAGCACCACAAGGCTCACACGATATCGTACCGCAGTTTTCATAGTCTTCCTCATCTTGTGCAGAGATTCGACCGAATTGTACCACAGGCGACCTGTTTTTTCAACGTATACGGGGCAAAACGAAGAAATCGGAAAAAGTAAAATTTGGTGTTGACAAATGAAGATTGATTTGCTATTATAGTCGAGCCGGTTAAATGCTGGTGTAGCTCAGTCGGTAGAGCAGCTGATTTGTAATCAGCAGGTCGGGGGTTCGAGTCCGTCCACCAGCTCCACCACGTCAGACGAAGCTCGCACCGTTCCGTTTCCGCGGTTTGCGAAATAGCCGCGAAAACTGCACTATGCTCCCTCCGTCTTCCTTTTCAAATCGAACCCGCTGCGCTGGGCTTCGATTTGAGAGTGCGAAGGGCCGGTAACTGAATATGGGGGAATTCCCGAGTGGCCAAAGGGGACAGACTGTAAATCTGCTGGCAATGCCTTCGGTGGTTCGAATCCACCTTCCCCCACCAAGCAAAAGCACCGCCGAAAGGCGGTGTTTTTGTTTAGTGGAGGAAGGTGTTTGATTCGACCCTCTCGCCGCAGGCGATTGTGGCGACGGAAAGGCCCGGACTATTGTCCGGGCCTTTCCCAGTCCCCGAAGGGGATTCGAATCCACCTTTATCCATCCTCTGGTGATCAATTTACAGTATCCATCTACGGTGATGTAATATAGCTCCCACTTGAAATATGTAGAATCTGTTTGCAATGCAGATGAAAACATTGCTAAGGACTAGTTTTTGGATGCCATCTGCTATATAGCGACCAGAGCGGTTGCTATGAGATCCTTCGTCACTTCGTTCCTCAGGATGACAGCGCCGATCGATATTATGTAAACCTATAAGAATGTGTAACGGCCCGGACTATTGTCCGGGCCGTTCCCAGTTCCCGAAGGGGATTCGAATCCACCGCCGCCATCAAGCGGCAAGCAGGATGGAATGTGCTTTGTCTCGGCTTCACTTCCGGGCGTTCTTCCGATCGTCCAGAAAACCCAGGACGAGGAAAACGATTCCCACAACAAGCGCGAGAACCGCCAGGGTCTGCAGCGGCGAACCCACATAACTGAGTCCGGCCTGAAACAGGCTGCTGTCCCAGCTGACAACCCCGCTCATAAACAGGGCGGCGGAGAGGTACCTGGCGGACATCAGAATCGCGGCAATCAGGCAGAATACCGCGCCAACGCCTTTGTTGTTCATCGTTAAGCCTCCATCTTTCTGTCAATTTCTCGATGCTCTTTGCGGGCGGTCTTACATCTCCTCCACCGTGATCACGTTCTCCAGGGCGGTGACGGCAGGGATGACTTTTTCGTTCAGGATGCTGCGGCGCACCTGCACGGAGAAGACCGCCGCGTAATAGTGATTCTCCTCCTCGTCGGTGATGCGGGAGACCTCCAGATTATCCACCTGCGCGCCGCTGCCGTTCAGGGCGTCCATGATGGGCTGCACGTCCCTCGAATGGCGGTACTCCACATAGAGGTTCACATCCCGGATGCGGCGGGCGAAGCGGTACTCCAGCTTGGAGAGGAAAATCTCCGCGAGCAGCACCATGGCAGTGGCAAAAATCGCAAGCTCCAGATAGCCCGCGCCGCACACCAGACCGATGATGCCCACCGTCCAGAGGCCGGCCGCGGTGGTCAGACCCTTGACACGGCGGTGCTTGGAGACGATGATCGTCCCCGCGCCGATGAAGGAGATACCGGCGATGACCTGGGCGCCCATGCGGGAGATATCGGTATAGAGGTGCATCACCTGATAAAGATAGAGGTTCGTGAGGACGGTCACGGAGGCGCCGACACAGATCAGCATATGGGTGCGGAAGCCCGCGGGACGGCGCTTGAGCTCCCGCTCCAGGCCGACCAGCGCCCCGCAGAGGGCCGCCGTCAGCATGCGCACCACCACTGCGAAGAAGCTCATCTGCCGTACAAAATCAAAGATATGCAGCATGCTCAAACCTCCTCGATCGCGACGACGCCGGGCAGGACCGCCAGATCCGCCAGGATTTTTGTGTGCTTCTCCCGCCGGGGCAGGCGGACGCTGAACATGCCCGTCACATGGCTGACGCCGCCGGTCTCGCGCTTGCCCATTTCCACATCATAGAGGTGGATGCCGCTGGCCTTGATAATCTCCGAAACTGTATGCAGATCCTTCAGGCTGTCCAGCTCCACGAAAAAGTTCATGTGGGTGGAACTGGAGAGCATCATCCGCTCCAGCGGCGGAAGCACCCGCATGACGAAGGCCACGATGAGAAAGCCCACCAGCACACCCTCGTAGAAGCCCGCGCCGGTGGCGAGGCCCATGCAGGCCGCCGCCCAGAGGCAGCAGGCCGTGGTCAGGCCGGTGACCTCCTTGCGCTCGGTGATCATGATGGTGCCGGTGCCGAGAAAGCCGATGCCGGAGACCAGCTGCGCGCCCAGACGCACCAAGTCGGTCCGCTTGCCGACAATATCAAAGGCGTCCTTCCAGAAGGTGTTCAGCATCAGATCCAGGTACTGGCTTAAAATCGCGGTGCAGGCGGCGGCCATCGACACCAGCATATAGGTGCGAAAGCCCGCGGGCCGGTGCTGAACTTCCCGGTCGAAGCCCAACAGGCCGCCCAGCAGCATCGCAAGCACGATGCGCAGGCACATGGAGCAGAGGTTCAGCTCCCGCAGATATTGCAACAGGCTGTCCATGGCAGTCACTCCCCCTTATGTTTTGATGAATGCCTCCGGAAACAGACGGCGCAGCAGCGTCGGCAGCTCCGAAAGCGCACGGATCTCATAATCCGGCACGATGTCCGGCCGGGCAGGTCTCCCGCGGTAGTTATACCAGACGGAGAGGAGCCCCGCGTTCTTCGCGCCGCGGATATCAGAGGTCAGGCTGTCCCCCACCAGCACGGCGCGGCGCAGATCCAGCTCCGGGATGGCGGCAAAGCAGCGGTCGAAAAACTCCCTGGTCGGCTTCTCCGCCCCCACTTCCTCAGAGATGAAGGTCTGCTCGAAATACGGCCCGATCCCGGCGGAGCGCAGCCGCGCGTCCTGCACGGTTTTGGCCCCGTTGGAGACGATGAAGAGGCGGCAGCCGCGGCTCAGCGTCCGCAGCAGTTCCTCCGCCCCGGGCATGAACCAGTGCCCCTCGCACAGAAGGCCCTCATAGCGCTCGCAGGCGGCGGCCCCGGAGTGGGGCAGGCCCAGCTCCGCGAAAAGCAGCTCGAAGCGGCGCACCAGCACCCGCTCCCGGCTCAGCTTCCCCTCCTCCAGCAGTTCCCACTGGCTGCGGTTGATTTCGCTGTAGCGGGCGATCAGCTGATCATCCACGGGGATGCCCAGCTCCGTAAAGGTGCAGCGGATGGCCGTGGCCTCGGCGGTCTGAAAGTCTAGGATCGTGTCGTCAATATCCAGAAAGACAAGGGGTCTATCATCCATCACAGCTTCAGCTCCTTGAGCGCCTCGCTCACGCGCTCGAAGCGGGCGCCGCGGCTGGCCTTCACGAGGATCGCGTCCCCCTTGTGCACCAGCGCGGGCAGGGCCTCGATCAGCGCTTCGACGCTCTCAAAGGCTCTCCCCTTCTCCCCCGCGCCTTCGGCCAGATCCGCCCCGTAGGCACCGCTGCACCAGATCTCATCCACGCCCTTTTCGGCGGCATAGCGGCCCACGTCGAAGTGCATGGCCGGGGAATCCTCCCCCAGCTCCCGCATGTCGCCCAGGATACAGACGTGCCGCCCGGGCAGCGTCAGCAGGGAGTCCACCCCGCACTTGACCGAGTCGGGATTGGCGTTGTAGCTGTCGTCCACCAGAGTAATGCTGCCGGTGTCGCAGACGGCGGCGCGGCGGCCCACGATCTCAAAGGCCCGGATACCGGCCTCGATCTCCTCATCCGTCAGGCCCTGCAGGATGCCCACGGCGGCGCCCTCCAGCGCGGCGTAGACCATGTGCCGCCCGAAGGCCGGGATCTCCGCCCGGATGCAGCGCTCCATGCCGCGGATCGTGCAGCGGGTGCCCTCCGGCGTCTGCCGCACGTTCTCCGCGCGCAGCATGTTCCCCTCGCCCAGGCCGACCGTGAGCTTTCTCTGGCTGCAGGGGAAATCGCGCAGCAGCGCATCGTCCCCGTTCACCACGATCCAGGCGTCCGGCGCCATATTCTCCAGCATCTCGGTCTTGGCGGCGAGAACGCCGTTCAAGTCGTGCAGAAACTCCAGATGCGCGTGGCCGATCACGGTAAAGACGCCCAGCATGGGCTTTGCCATGCGGCTGAGGGTGCGCATCTCCCCAAAGCCGGAGATGCCCATCTCCACCACCGCGATCTCATGCTCCCGCGTGATGCGGGAGATCGTCATGGGGACGCCGATCTGGTTATTCAGATTGCCCTCGGTCTTGAGCACGGCGTAGCGACGCCCCAGCACCGCGGCGATCATCTCCTTGGCGGAGGTCTTGCCCACACTGCCGGTGATGCCGATCACGGGGAGAGTCAGCGTCTCGCGGCAGGCCTCCGTGATCTGCTCCAGCGCGGTCTGCACATTCTCCACCAGCAGCACAGGGCCGCTGACGCCCTCCGGCAGATATTCCGCCAGGCAGCAGGCCGCCCCCTTCTCCAGGGCAGAGGCAATGAAGCGGTGCCCGTCCGTATTCTCGCCCTGGTAGGCCACAAACAGGTCGCCGGGCTGTACCGATCGGCTGTCGATGATCACGCGGCCCAGCGCCGCGTCCTTATGTTCAACGCCGCAGAGCCGGCCCCCACAGGCCGCCGCGGCGCGTTCGATTGTCATAGCGTTCATTGGGTCCTCTCCTTTTTCTTCTTTTTATCATACCATAACAAATCATTTTATGCAAGAAAGGGCACACCCAGTCACCCTGCCTTTGTGGGAACTGACAAAGGCGCAGAAACGCAAAAAAAGTCGTGCAATCCCTTTTCAAGTATGCTATACTGTTTGAGTTACATCAGGAAATGAGGATGACACTATGAATTATGTGGTGGTGGATCTGGAGTGGAACCAGGCCATGAGCTCCAAATCCTCCGTTTTCAATAAACTGCCCATCCATCTCCGCGGTGAGATCATTGAGATCGGCGCCGTGAAGCTGGATGAGAATATGCGCCCCACCGAGGAGTTTACGATCGATGTGAGACCCGTATACTTCCGGCGCATGCATTATAAAGTCAAGAAGATCACCGGCTTTGACAAGGACCGTCTGGCCCACGGCGTCCCCTTCCCCGAGGCGCTGGAGCAGTTTCGCGCCTGGTGCGGGGAGGACGTCACCTTCCTGACCTGGGGCTGCGACGACCAGGGCATCCTGGAGCAGAACATCATCATCCACGACCTGGACTGGGACTGGATCGCGGGCTGGATCAACCTGCAGCTGATCTATAATCTCCAGACCGGCGGCGACAAAAACCAGAAATCCCTGGCCAGCGCCATGGAGCATTTTGAGATCGAGCAGACCCGCGTTGCCCACGACGCGCTGGGAGACGCTTATAATACCGCGCTGGTGAGCACCCACCTGGATATGAAGGAGGGCCTGCGCATGTACCCGGACGCGGCGCGCATCCTGGCCACCCGCATGCCCAACTACAAGCCGCCCATGGAGAACGACGGGCCGGAGCCCCTCGCCCACGAGAGCTTTGACGGCTTTGAGAGCAAGGCCGCGGCCTTTGCCGATGAGCGGCTCGCTTCCCTCGCCTGCCCCCACTGCGGCGCAGTGCTGGAGGGGCAGCGCTGGGTCAACCAGGGCGATCAGCGCTACATGAATCTCTACACCTGCCCCGAACACGGTTCTCTGCTGGTGCGCGTCCGCTTCCGCCGGGATACGGACAGCAACACCTGGGCCGTGAACAAGCTGGTCTATGAGGCCGGGGAGGACATGCAGGAGTACTACAGGAACAAATCCGCCCAGTCCCGCCGCCGGGGCCGCGGCCGCAGCGCCCGCAAACGCCCTGCTGCGAAACAGTAAAAGAAATAAAGAACTGATGAAAGCTCCCATCTTCGGATGGGAGCTTTCAGACTGTAGACAAGCCCATGCGGCAAAAGGCGGACGTGCATGGGGAGAGCGCGAGAGGGGATTGGTTATTCCCTCTCGCGTTTGATATCCTCAAACATGAGAACTTTTTCGGAAGTTCTCATGTTTGGCTTTCAAGGTGTCGACACTTTGTCGACACCTTGAAAGCTCCCATCTTCGGATGGGAGCTTTTCGTTTGCAGGTTAACCCCGGTGTCTGTCATCCTGAGCGGAGCATTCCGACGCGCGGGAAGCGTGCGACGTTCTTTACCTCGTTGCAGCGGAGTCGAAGGATCTCGAACTGTTCGTTACCTGAACAGAAGAAGAGATCCTTCGTCCCTTCAGTCCTCAGGATGACAGTTCATTTTCCGGTTTTCAGGAAATGCGGATTGCCACGCCAGTGACATCGGTCACTGGTTCGCAATGACAGCCTTTCGTCTTTGTCCACAGCCTTTCAGAGCTTCAGTTCAAAGCTGAAGCCTCTTTTTTTGTCTTTCAGGTTGGAGTGAAACTCGCTGTCCTCCGGCGCTTCGCCGTTGACCGTGGCCGCGCGCACCGGGCCGCCGATGCTGCCGCAGTCCACGTCGCCGCCGGCATTCACGCTGCCGCCGACCTTGCCGCAGTCCACATCGCCTTTGGCCGCGACACTGCCCTCCACGTTGCCGCAGTCCACATCGCCCTCGGCGGAGACGTTGCCGCTCACATCGTCACAATTGACGTCGCCGCCCGCCTGGAGATTGCCCGCCACGTCGTCGCAGTTCACTTCCCCGCCGGCCTGCAGGTCTCCGTACACCGCGTCGCAGTTCACATCGCCGCCCGCGTTCACATTGCCCTGCACCGGGCCGCAGTTCACGGTAAAATCGCTCCAGATGTTGAGCGCCGGGCCCTCATACTGAAACTCGATCTGCTTGCGGGAATAGAGCCGCTCGCCCTTCTCGTCCGCGCCGAGCAGCTTGTGGCCCGCGAAGAGCACCACGTGCAGCATGTTCTCGTCGTCCGGCCAGGGGAGCTCCACGCCCGAGGTCGTCTGCGGCGCCTCTTCCACGACTGCCGGGAGCGCTGGCTGCCCGGCCGGGGCTGTGCGGCCGAAGAGCTCGTCGATGCTCACTTCAAAAATGTCCGCCAGCAGCGGCAGCATGGAGATATCCGGGCTGGAGACGCCCGTCTCCCATTTGCTCACCGCCTGATAGGTGATGCCGAGGCCGTTAGCCAGCTGCTCCTGGGTCAAATCGTTCTCCTTGCGGAGCCGCATGATGTTGTTTCCCAAAGTTTCGTTCATGGATGATCCCTCCTGATTCATGTCCGGCGGCGCGCTGCCCTTGTGGCTTGAGCGTAGCAGAAAAAAGGCGGATTTGCCAATAACCTGTTCGTTGAGTTTCAAAACTCAACCGGCAGTTGAGTAAACATTTATGAAATCGGGCGGCCATCGCCGCCCGGTTTATGTGGAGAAGTAGATATCTTCACTCCATTTTGCAGGATTCCCGTAAATGTAATTCCATACTGCCAGATAATCCTCCCGGTCTCGTATCACATGTTCGTGGAACGATTTCTGCCATAGAGGGATTCCGGCCTCTTTCGACGCCCATCGCTTCATCTGCCCGATCACCGTACTCAACGTAGGGGCGGCTATCAGCCGCCCGCTCTCCGTCTCACTCACCGAGAGAAGAAGATGAATATGATTTGGCATTACCACATACTGGTCAACCTGAATATGCGGGTAGTGCTCCGGAAGATTACAAATCGCCTGATCGACTATTCTTCCATAGCCAGACAGTGCGCAGGGAAGCCTGTGCTCATCCGGCGGGCGGCTGATAGCCGCCCCTACAGCAGCAGGTTCCCACAGCAGCTTTTCTCTTCCACGAGTGCAGACTGTGACAAAGTAGGCACCGGGCTGACTATAATCATAGGAATCGAGGCGATTTTTCTTTCTGGCCGGTCTCTCTGGATCCATCATTTCTCAAAATAGGCCCTGGCCGCTTCCGCGTCGCTGCGGATCTGAGCGGAGAGCGCCTCGAAGCTTTCAAACTTCTGCTCCGGCCGCAGGAAGGCGTAAAACTCCACGCGGGCCTGGCGGCCGTAGAGGTTCCCGCTGTAGTCCAGCAAATGGCTCTCCACGCTGACGCGGTTGTCCTCGCTCACCGTGGGGCGGACGCCCACATTGGTCACCGCCACATAGCTCTTCCCGTCCTCCAGGAAAACCTTGGCCGCATACACGCCGTGCCGCGGCACCAGCACACCGTCGGGGAAAAACATGTTGATGGTGGGCGTGCCCAGCTTCCGGCCCAGGTGATAGCCGGAGTGCACTGTATCGGCCAGGGTGTGGGGATGGCCCAGCCAGCGCCGCGCCTCCTCCATGTCCCCGGCTTCGATGAGCTTGCGGATGTGGGTGGAGCTGACCACCTGCCCGTCCAGCATGACGGGCGGGATCACGTCACAGCCGATGCCGTTCTCCGCGCAGTATTCCTGCAGGCGCTGTACCGTCCCCTCGCCCCGGTAGCCGAAGCAGAAGTCGTGCCCCACCACGATGTGGCAAATGGAGAGCTCCTGCACGATGCTCTCGATAAACTCCCGCCAGGGGATGCGCATGGTGTGCTCGGAAAAATGGAGGAAGACCACGTTCTCAATGCCGAACTCCCGGCGGATGATGTCCTCCCGGCCGATGGCGCTGTTGATGAGCGGCACGTCCTTATGGAAGACCAGCGTGTCCGGGTGCACGTCGAAGCTCAGCACCGAGGGCATGGCGGAGAGCTCCGCCGCCCGCTCCTTGGTCCTGTTCAGCAGGGCCGCGTGGCCGATGTGCACGCCGTCAAAAAAGCCCAGCGCAATGACCCGTTTCAACTCGTTCATGTCTGTTTCTGTCCTTTTGTCATTCTGAGGCGTGAAGCGCCGAAGAATCTCATGAGATCCTTCGCTTCGCTCAGGATGACAGTGTTCTATACTTCAAAAAAGCTCTTGATGGTTTTCATCTGCCCGTCCTGCACGCGCACGAGAGCCAGGAACTCCCCGCTCTCATTGTACAGGCGGTAGCTGCCCGCCGCCATGCGGGTGGGCAGAGAGTTTCCGCAGCGCACCTTTTTCTCCCCGTTGGGGCCGACCTTCAGCTTTGGATACGCGGCAAAGAGGCTGTCCGTCGGCAGAAGCAGCTTCTCCGCTTCTCCCTTCTCGGCCGCCGCGATGACCTCGTCCAGCGTGTGGGCGTCCTCCAGGCGGTACTCCCCCGCCGCGAGCCGCCGCAGCGAGCTCATGCAGCCGCCGCAGCCCAGCGCCGCGCCGACGTCATGGCAGAGGGTGCGCACATAGGTGCCCTTGGAGCAGCGGATATCCAGCAGGAAGTCCCCATTTTCCTCCCCGGCGATCTCAAGCGACCGGATCGTGACCGGGCGGGCTTTGCGCTCCACCTCGCCGCCCCGGCGGGCGATCTCGTAGAGCTTCTGCCCCTTGACCTTGATGGCCGAATACATGGGCGGAATCTGCTCGATCTCGCCGCGAAAAGTCGCGAGCGCCGATTCCAGCTCTTCCCGGAAAACAGGACGCGGCGCACCGCCGACAGGGTTTCCGGTGGTGTCCTGGGTGTCGGTAACGAGGCCGAGACGCAGACCGGCGAGATAGCGCTTATCGTGGCTTTCGGCGAACTCCACCGCACGGGTGGCCCGGCCGAGGAACAGCACCAGCAGCCCCGTAGCCATGGGGTCCAGCGTGCCGGAATGGCCGATGCGCTTTTCGTGCAGCACGCCCCGGAGCTTTGCCACCACATCGCTGGAGGTCCAGCCCGCGGGCTTGTCGATCAGTAAAATTCCGTTCATGGATACACCGTATTGACCACGTCCATCAGCAGCTCCGCCGCCTTTTCAGGGGAGGCCGCGATGGTGCAGCCGGCGGCCATGTCATGTCCGCCGCCGCCGAAGGCCGCGCAGATATCGCTGCTGCTGACTTCCTTCGTGGAGCGGACGGAGACCTTGCTGTCCCCGTTCGGCAGCTCACGGATGGTCAGGTTTACAACGCTGCCCTCCGTGCGACCGGCGAGGCCGGCCAGGTCGTCAAAATCGTCCGCGGTGGCGCCGCTCTGCTCCAGCATCTCGCGGGTGATGAGCGCCAGAGCAATCTTTCCGCCCCGGTAGAAGCGCATGTTGGAGTAGATGAGTCCCTCCAGCCGCAGCCGCGCAGGGCTGACCTTGCGGAAGAAATCCTTGATGATGCTGGGGCTCTCCGCGCCGAGGCGCAGAAGCTCCGCCCCGGCGGAGAGCGTGGCCGCATTGGTGTTGTCATACTGGAAGCAGCCCGTGTCCGTGGTCAGCGCCACGTACAGAAGTGAGGCCTCCTCTTTTGTCACGTCGCCGCAGAGGGACTTGATAAGTTCCAGGATAATTTCACCGCAGGAGCTCTTCTCGTCCCGAATCAGCTCCGATCCCGCATAGTGGCTGTTCGTCGGGTGATGGTCGATGCAGAGATCAACACTGCCCTCGTAGCCACGGGCAAACATCTGTTCTGTTGCCACATCCACAGCCACAAAAAAGGCCGGCGTAAAGTCCGCCGGGGCCAGACAGGCTTCAGCCAGCGGGCGCTGTTTTCTGTTGAACTGGGGGTTCGGATACAGATAAGCCGTCTTCCCGCAGCGCCGGAGTGCGCTGCAGAGGGCGGAAGCGCTGCCCACCGTGTCCCCGTCTGGGTTATTGTGGGTAACAATCAGGATCTTGTCCTGCTGCTTCAGGAGCCTGGCGCATTCCCGATAGTTCATGGTATCACTCCTCGGTGCTTTCGTCCTCGTCATGTCTGATGTCCAGCGAGTTGATGACCTCGTTGATGTGGGCGCCGTATTCGATGCTGTGGTCCACTTCGAAGACCAGCTCGGGCGTGTAGCGCAGGCTCATGGCGCTCCCCATCTCGTGCCGCAGCCAGCCGGCCGCGGACTTGAGGCCCTTTTTGAATTCTTTCTCGTTCTGCATACCCAGCACGCTCAGCCACACCTTGGCATAGCGCAGGTCGCCCGTGGTCTCCACGCGGGTGACGCTGATCATGCCCTGTTGCACCCGCGGGTCCTTGACCTGGGGGATCAGCTTGGAGAGCACGAACTGGATATCGTCGTTGGTTCTGGCAAGTTTATTGGATGGCATATGGTTCTCCTTTTATCGTCGCTCTGTCATTGCGAGGAGCGAAGCGACGTGGCAATCCGTTCTCCTTTCCCGGAAATACGGATTGCCACACCAGTGTGCGCACTGGTTCGCAATGACAAGGCATTGTGTCTGGCAGTACGCCGTTATTTCTTACACGAACTTATACGATCTGCTCCATCACGAAGCACTCGATGATGTCGCCGACCTTGATGTCGTTGAACTTTTCCACCTGCATGCCGCACTCGTAGCCGCTGGCGACTTCCCTGACGTCGTCCTTGAAGCGGCGCAGAGAGGCCAGATTGCCCTCGTGGATGACGATGTTGTCGCGCAGGACGCGCACCTCGCAGCCGCGCTGGATCTTGCCGTCGGTGCAGTAGCAGCCGCAGACGGTGC
>CAMOXI010000047.1 GCA_946628965.1 uncultured Clostridia bacterium
AGGCGATCTTTGTGGAAAAGAGACCGCAGGGAAGAGAAAAATATGTGACCAATAACAGCAAGGGCGTCAAACGCCGCGGCTCCGGTCTGGGCACCGGTCCGGTCGGCGGGGAAGAAACACGCCCCGGCTTCGGCACCCAGCAGCGCGACCAAAGCGGCGGCAGGAGAACCACCCGCTCCGGCGGCAGCGGCATGATCGGCATCATCGCCGCGCTGGTGCTGCTCCTGGGCGGCGGCGGTGGCCTGTTCGGCTCCGGCGTCTTGGGCGGAGAGACCGCGGAGCCCAGCTATCCGAGCGCCACCAGCAGCTCCTACAGCAGCAGCTACGGAAGTTCTTACGGCGATTCCTACGGCAGCTCCTACGGGGACTCCTACGGCAGCGCCTTTGAGAGCATCTTCGGCAGCTCCTCCTCCAGCAGCGACCCCTATGCCAGCCTCTTCGGCGGCACAGGCGGGAGCACGTCGTCCTCCTCGTCCTCGTCTTCGTCGTCTTCCTCCAGCACCTATGTCAATACGAACACCGGGGCTGTGGATACGGCGGTGGCCTCCGGCTCCCGCGCCAAGCGCACGGTCATCAAGGGCGGCGGCAAGGACACGGTGACCATCATGGTCTACATGTGCGGCACGGATCTGGAGTCCCGCAGCGCGATGGCCACCAAGGACCTGATGGAGATGACCAAGGCCAGCATCGGCAGCAACGTGAACGTGATCGTTTACACCGGCGGCTGCACCCGCTGGAACAACCAGGTCATGTCCAACAGCGTCAACCAGATCTACAAGGTGGAGAACGGCCAGCTGCGCCGTCTGGTTTCCGACGCGGGCAACGTCTCCATGACCAAGCCGGACACGTTGAGCTCCTTCATCCGGTGGGCCAGCGAGAACTATCCCGCCAACCGCAACGAGCTGATCCTCTGGGATCACGGAGGCGGCTCTGTCAGCGGCTACGGCTATGACCAGAAGTTCCAGCAGAGCGGCTCCATGACCCTGGCTGGCATCAACACCGCCCTGAAGGACGCGGGCGTTACCTTTGATTTCATCGGCTTTGACGCCTGCCTGATGGCCACGGTGGAGACCGGCCTGATGCTGGATCAGTACGCCGATTACATGATCGCTTCCGAGGAGACCGAGCCCGGCATCGGCTGGTACTACACCAACTGGCTGAGCAAGCTCTCGGCCAACACCTCCATGGCCACCACCGACATCGGCAAGAACATCGTGGATGACTTCGTCTCCACCTGCCAGAGCCAGACCCGCGGCCAGTCCGCGACCCTGTCCGTGGTGGACCTGGCCGAGCTTGCGCACACCGTTCCCGCGCCGATGAAGGCCTTCTCCCAGTCCATCAGCAGCCTGGTCAACAACAATAACTACCGCCAGGTCTCCACGGCCCGCAACAACACCCGTGAGTTTGCCCGCAGCACCATGATCGACCAGATCGACCTGGTCCACTTCACCAAGAACCTGGGCACCGAGGAGGGCAAGGCTCTGGCTGATGCCCTGCAGGGCGCCATCAAGTATAACCGCACCACTTCCGACATGACCAATTCCTACGGTCTGTCCATCTATTTCCCGTACCGCAAGGCCAGCAATGTGGACTCGGCCATCAAGACCTACAATGCCATCGGCCTGGACGCCAGCTACGCCCAGTGCATCCGCGACTTTGCCAGCCTTGAGGTCTCCGGCCAGGTGTCCACCGGCGGCACGAGCAACCCCTACGCCTCTCTCTGGGGCAACTACTCCGGCTACGGTTCCGGCTCCAGCTCCTCCTATTCCTCCTATGACAGCGCCGATATGATCAACGAGCTGCTGGGCGCCTTCCTGGGCGGCGACTACGGCTCCATCTCCGGCCTGTCCGGCGGCAATACCGGCTTCTTCACCGGCCGCTCCATGAGCATGGACGACACGGTGGCCTACCTCGCCGACAACCGCTTTGACGCGGTGAGCCTGGAATGGAAGCGCAACAGCGCGGGCAAGCTCGTGATCTCTCTGCCCGACGAGCAGTGGGAGCTGGTGGAGAGCCTGGATCTCAACATGTTCGTCGACGACGGGCTGGGCTATGTGGACATGGGCTACGACAACATCTTCAGCTTTGACGAGGAAGGCAACCTCCTGGCGCCAGAGGACGATACCTGGCTTGCGGTCAACGGCCAGCCCGTGGCCTACTACCACGAGAACACCTCCGGCGAGGGGCGCGAGGCCATCATCACCGGCCGCATTCCCGCCCTGCTCAACGGCGAGCGCGTGGATCTGCTGGTCCGCTTCGACGCGGAGAATCCCCACGGCGAGATCGTGGGCGCCCGCAGCGTCTATAAGGACGGCGAGACCGAGACCGTGGCCAAGAGCTATCTGGATCCCGATTCCGAGGCGGACACTCCGCTGCGCCTGGGCGACACCATTGAGTTCATCTGCGACTGCTATCACTACGACGGCAGCTTTGACGACGCCTATCTCCTGGGCCAGCCCATGAAGGTCACCGAGAACATGGAGCTTTCCAACGTCCCCGTTCTGGCGAAGTACAGCGTCTGCTTCCGCTTCACGGACCTCTATCAGCAGCATTACTGGACCCCGGTCCTGGAGGGCAACTGAGCCCAAAAAGGGCAATGCAGTGGCTTGAGTGAGCCGCCAGACTGCCGTTATTTCCGGGGAAATGGGGAAAAGTTCCCGTTTTTGCGGAAAATTAAGAGATTTTATGTTTCTTTTCTTGACAAGCTGTGCTATAGTAATAAACTGTAGCATAGGTTTCAAGGTCGCAATGGAACAGATTTCAGAGATAGATCAGGAGGTACTCCCTATGAAGAGAATCATTGCGCTGGGTCTGATCGTGATCCTCGCGCTTGCGCTGTGCGCCTGCGGCTCCCGCGGCCAGCAGACTGATGTGGTGGACAATGCGGACGTGCAGAACGCCGTCATGGAAGGCGCGGAGAACGCCGCCGAGACGGAGCAGCCTGTCGTCGCGGTGACGCCGACGGTCGTCGTTACGGCCTTCCCGGTTCCGTCCTCCACGCCGGAACCCACGCCTGACGTGGCTCCCACGCCCACGGTTCCTCCCACGCCCGCACCGGACGGCTTTGCGGCCCCCACCGCCACGGCCACCGATGAGGAGAAGGAGAACGGCTACACCGCCTATGTCCAGGGCTCCGGCATCAATGTGCGCGCCGGCGTCGGCACCGGGACGGATATCATCGATGTGGTGAACATCGGCGACAAGGTGCTGGTTCTGGGTGAAGAGAGCGGCTGGACCAAGGTCATCTTCAACAACAAGGTCGGCTATATCTACTCTCCCTTCGTGAGCACGAACTATCCCGTTGTGAACACCTATGAGAATGCCACGCCCAGCAACGACGGCAACGCCACCATCATCGACTCCAGCGGCAACTCCACGGTTGTCGGCGGCGACGACGGCGGCACCGGCGTGATCATCCTCGGCTGAGAAACACAGAGACAGATCCGGCGGTCACTGACACAGTGGCCGCCGGTTTTCGTATCAAATAAAGGAGGAATCCACATGCTCAAAGACCCGATCACCATCCGTAAACTGCAGCTCAGAAACCGGCTCGTGATGCCTCCCATGGCCACCGGCAAGGCGGACAGAGGCTGCCCCACGGCGGAGCTGGAAACGTATTACGCCCTGCGCGCCCGGGGAACGGGCCTGATCATCGTGGAGCACGAATACGTCTCCCCGGAGGGCATGGCCCACGATAGCCAGCTATCCATGGCGGAGGACCGGGTGATCCCCGCCTACCGCAGACTGACCGACGCGATCCACGCCGAGGGCTGTGCGGTCTTTGCCCAGATCAGCCACGCCGGCGCTGCGGCCAGGGATTCCGGCCTGCCCACCATCGGGCCCAGCGCCGTCAGTGCATCGGAGCGCATCCCCGCCCCGCAGGAGATGACAGCTGACGATATCCGCCGTGTCACGGAATGCTTCGCCCGTGCCGCACAGCGCGCCGTGCAGGCGGGCTTTGATGGCGTGGAGGTGCACAGCGCCCACGGCTATCTGCTCAATCAGTTCTATTCGCCCCTGACCAATCACCGCAGGGACGCCTATATGGGCGGTACGCTGGAGGGCAGGACCCGGCTGCATGCGGAGGTTCTCCGCGCCGTCCGCGAGGCGGTGGGGGAGGACTGCCCGATCGCCATCCGCTTCGGCGCCTGCGACTACCGTGAGGGCGGCAGCGAGATTTCTGAGATCGCCGCGGCCTGCCGCATCTTTGCCGGGGCCGGCGCCGATCTGATCGACATCTCCGGCGGCTTCTGCGGCTTCACGCTGCCGGGCCGCACGGAACCGGGCTGGTTTGCCGAGCTGAGCCGCCCGGCCAGGGAGGCGGGCGTGCCGGTGCTGCTGACTGGCGGCATCACCGCCGCGCAGCAGGCGGAGGATCTTCTGCAGGACGGGGCGGCCGATCTGATCGGCGTGGGCCGCGCCCTGCTGAAAGACCCGGACTGGGCGCTGCGGGAACTCGGATAAAGAGCGAGATCATGTTACGCCCCGTGGAAACACGGGATGTTTTTGCGTAATTACCGAAAGCTGCTGTTTTTTCGCGGTTCCTGTCGCGGCGCACTGTATTCGGGGAATGTCGAAAAAAACAGCATGGGCTTGCTTTCTGTCGGCAGAAGGAGTTATAATACATTGCTTTCTAGACAAACCCTGGAGGACAGGTCTGGTGAAAAGATTTTTTCACATTTTGCTGTTGCTGCTGGTGATGGCAGCTTGTTCGTCGCTGCTGGTGATGGAGAATCAGGCGGCACTGACTGCAGAGGCCATCCGAAAAGCAGAGCTGGCGGCCGAGGCGCAGCCCCATTCCACGCCGGTACCCGAGCCGGAATCCACGGCGGAACTCATACTCGATCCCACGCCGGAACCCACGCCGGAACCCACGCCGGAGCCGACGCCGGAACCCACGCCGGAGCCGACGCCGGAACCCACGCCGGAGCCGACGCCGGAACCTACTCCCGAGCCCACACCGGAACCCACGCCCGAACCTACACCCGAACCCACGCCGGACATGAGTCCACTGCCCGACTCCTGGTTTGACGACGCGCTGTTTTTCGGTGATTCCATTTCGGTGACGCTGAAAAAGCACTGCGCGAAGACCGGCGATCTGAGCGACGCCCTGTTTCTCTGCGAGTTTTCCTATTCCGTGCGCAACGCCTATACCGGGAATCTGAAAATCTGGTATCAGACGAAGCAGTACGCGCCGGAGGACGTGGTGCCGCTGACCGGGGCCAACAAGCTCTTCGTGATGCTGGGTGTAAACGACATCGCGCTGGACGGCGGCATCGACAAGGCTATGATGTGCTGGGATGTTTTCGTCAGCAGAATCCGGGAGAAAAGCCCGGACATCGTGTTCTTCATCGAGTCCAGCCTGCCCATCTATCACGACGCCGAATACGACGCCTGGAACAACAAGCTCTTTGACGAGTACAACGAGCGGCTGCGGCAGTTCTGCGAGGAAAATGACTGCGTCTTCGTGGATATCGCCCATTATTTCAAGGACGACCGCAACAGCCTTGCCCCGGAGTTCTGCTCCGATTATTTCTGCCATGTGACCTATGAGGCCACCGCTGTCTGGGCCGAACAGCTGAAAAACCCGGAAAACTATTCCGTGAACCCGAGGAGTATCGATTATGGACCGAAAGCTTAAAACGATGCTGGTGCTGATCCTGTGCCTGTGCCTGCTGGCCGCCTGCGGAAAGGAGAGCGCCCCTGTGGATCTGCAGAAGCTCTATGAACAGCTGAGCACCGGTGACGAGATGCCGGAGATGATCCCGCTCACCGCAAAGCAGATGGAGAGCTATTACGGCCTGGATCTGAGCGCCTGCCCGCAGTTTGCCGCCGCCATCTGCGACGACGGGCTGCGCGTGGACGAGGTCTGGCTCATTGAGGCGGAGAATGCGGAAAGCGCCGCGCAGATCCTCGAAGCCGCCCGCGCCCACGTGGAACAGCTCTGCGGCGAGACCGAGAACTACCTGCCCGATCAGTACGCCGTCGCCAAAGACGCGAGAGTCCTGCAGATCGGCAATACCGCGGCGCTGCTGATTTCCCCCAAAGCGGCGGAGATGGAAAAGACCGTTCGGGACAGCCTCAAAGGCTGAATAATCACACAAAACACAAAAGGATCGCCCCGCGGGGTGATCCTTTTGTCATGTATGCAGTTTATGCTGATCAGAAGATATCCTCGTTGACACGGGTGGGCGGAGTTTCCACGATTTCGGGATGTTGGAACATGTAGCGGAAAGCCTGCAGCAGCTGGGCGTAATAATGACCGTCCACAATGCCCTCGTCCAGCACCAGCTTGGTGTCGATATACTTGTTGTCCACCACCTGGCCCTTGCGGTTGATCTCATATTTGTGGTACTTCGCGCCGAAGGCGATGAACACCGGCAGGGTGCCAAAGTTGTAGATGTGGTGGTACACCGGCCCGATGCGCAGGGAGCCCAGGTCCGTGATGATCATGGAGCCGTGGAAGGGGCTCGCCTCCAGAATGCTCTGGGGCAGCCAGCCGAAGTAGTCCATCATGCGCAGGATCGCCAGCACAAAGCGGATCAGGAAACGGGGCATGCGGGCAAAGGCGTCCGCGATATCCTCGGTGTTGTTGTTGTCACTGGAGGCCTTGATCTCTTCGATCTTTTCGTTCATCTTGCGATAAACGTCAAAGATCGTGTCCGTCGGCTCGAAGTGAACCTTGATCGTGGTCTCCGTCGCGTCCAGACTGATGGAGCGCTTGACGGTCATGACGACTTCAATGTCATTTCTCGCGTAGATGCGGCGGCCGGCCACGAAGCGGTTGACACCGGGCAGCATGGAAATGCAGCGGATATAGGCGGCAATGAGGAAGTGCAGGATACCGATGCCCTTGAAGCCGTCCACCCGCAGCTTCCGGAGGCGGCGGTCCAGGGCCGTGATCTCAAAGCTCTCTTCATAGTGGATGAAGCGGTCGTTGCGCTGGGGCATGATAAAAGGGATAAACTTGGCGAAACCGGGCAGCGAGCGGATCAGGCGGCCTTCTCTGCGGTCGCCGAAACGACGTCTGTTCTGAGCCATGGAGGGTTCCTCCCGAAAATTTCGAATTTTTGAAGCACCGACATTATAACGGCTGAGGCGGCAGATTACAAGTAAAATGTGAAGAATTTGTAAAGATTTAAGAAATACGAAACAGAGCCGTGTTTACTGCCGGCGGAGGCGGCGGATATCCTGCCCGGCGAAGGGGAGAGACAGATATTCCCCGGCCAGACGCGAGCAGATCTGCGGGGTGTAGAGCTTCTCCAGATCGGCGTCGGAGCAGTTGGTGCTGATGATGGTTTTCCGCCCGCTGACGAGGCGGCTGTTGATGAGCGTGTACAGGGCGCTGGTGGACATGGGAGTGATCATCTCCGTGCCCAGATCGTCCAGGATCATCAGATCGCAGGAGAGCATGCGCTCCACCCGGCGGCTGGCCTGCTCCTGCTCCTCAGGGTCGCGAGAGAACTTCTGCCGCTCGAAGGCCACGAGGGCGGAGGAGGCGGTGTCATAGCACACGCTGCAGCCTTTTTTGGCAACCACCCGGGCCACACAGGCGGAGAGATAGGTCTTGCCCAGGCCCGGCTCGCCCTGCAGCAGCAGATTGGAGGAAACGGCGGGGAAGTTCTCCGCAAACTTGCGGCAGCTGATGAGCGCGATCTCCGCCAGCTCCCGCGGCACACAGCGGCGCACGGGATCGTAGTTGTCCGGGTAGAGGCTCAGATCGAAGTTTTCAAAGCACTCGTCCCCGGTCTGCAGCAGGACGCCCAACTCCTTCGTGAGTTCCCGGTTGTACAGCCGATCCAGGCACTCACAGGGCCCGTTGGGGCCGTTGCCGCTGTCCCGGCATTTGGGGCAGGAGTAAATGTCGTCCAGGTAATCCATAGGGAGACCGTTCTCCGTCAGCAGTTCCGCCCGGCGGGCCTGGGTCTCCAGATTCTCCTTCTCCAGCACTTCGATCTGCTCGGCCATGTCGGCCGGGTGCTGGATCGTGAGCTTCAAAAGCTCCCGCATCTGACTGCGCATCTCCCCGTCGAGCCGGGAGAGCTCCGGGATGCGGGCATAGCAGACGCGGACGCGGCGGTTGTGCTCGGCCTCGTTCTCGGCTCTGTTTTTCTCCAGTTGTGCTCTGGCGCGTGCCAGCAGCTGTCCATCATAGGGCATAGAATCTTCCCCTTAAATCTTGTCGATGATTTTGCGCAGCGCGTCCATATCCACAGGCTTGACGTCGCCCCGAGCGGCGGGCTTCTGCGGCGGACGGCGCCCGTCCTTTTCTTCGATCTCCCTGACCGTGTGCAGTCCCTTCTCGTGCCAGCTCAGCAGGATTTTGTTCATGTAGGCCCATTTGAGGGAGCCGGTGGCGGTGACGGTGCGGTCGTAGGCGACGCCGATGGCGTCAGTCCCGAAGCCCATCTCCAGCCAGGCGTTGATGTATTTCTGCTCGGTGGCGGTCAGTTCCCGCCCGTAGATGTTCAGCGCCGTCTTGATCTGCCCCACGGCGCCGCGGCGCTCCTTCTGCTCACTGATGTGATTTTCCGCCTGCTCCAGCGTCAGGATCTCAAGCCGCGCCCACTCGTAGGCCAGCTTTTCGATGGCCATGGCCGTCGGGCGGCGGGAACTGCCGTAGCGCTCCTCATAGAGCTCGCCGCAGTAGTTGAGCAGCAGGAAGATGACCTCCGGCGGCAGCCCCAGATAGTCGTACACGCCGAAGAGCACCCGCGTGTCGTTGCTGTTGAGGTTGCGGCCGATGACCCGCGCGGCTTCCGCCAGAATGGCGGAGAACGCGGAATCCTCCCGCGTGCGGCGCAGGATATCCTCCGCCGTGTACTGGGGCGGCTCCTCCGCGGGGGACAGGATCTCCCGCCGCTTTTCAGAGGCGGGCTTTTTCACCGGGGCGGGATCAGCGGGCGCGGCAGAGGACGGCAGCAGAGCCATCCGGCGCAGCTTTTCCTCCGCCGCCGTGATCTCCCGCAGGGTGCGGCAGAGGGCGGCAGCGGCCTGCTCCGGGTCCATGCTGTCGTTTTGCAGCCAATATAAATACAGCAGCGCCACATCCCCGTCATGGGCGGCGATGAGCTTGTCCAAAGCCTGGGCGCTGATGTTTTTTTCTGTCAGACGATCCTGCATTTTCCTGCCTCTGCGTCAAGATTCAAAAATTATTTACAAGCAAAGCTCATTATAACATCAAATTTGACTTGTCGCAATAGGCAGCTGTGTGTTATAATACCCTGTATTATAGCGGCAGTGCGCCCGCATGGATCCCGCGCACTGACCGACGACATGGTTTTTCCTCTCATCACCGGCGCGCAGGGAAGCGCCGCGGTGCTGAAAAAGAGATAAAGGAGCAAAGACATGATAGAACTGCTCTCGCCGGCCGGCTCTCCCGAAGCTGTGATCGCCGCCGTGCAGAACGGAGCGGACGCCGTCTATCTGGGCATGGGCAATTTCAATGCCCGGCGCGGCGCCAGGAATTTCTCCGATGAGGAGTTTGAAAAAGCGGTCCGCTACTGTCGGATCCGCGGCTGTAAGGTGTATGTGACGCTCAACACCCTGGTCAACGACCGGGAAGTGGAGAGCGCGGTGAAGGCGGCCGGCCTTGCCTCCGACCTGGGGGCAGACGGCATCATCATTCAGGATCTGGGCCTTATCAAGGCCGTGCGGAAGGCCCTGCCGGACATTCCGCTGCACGCCAGCACCCAGATGAGCATCCACAATCTGGCGGGCGTCGAGGCGGCGGCCCAGATGGGCCTGACCCGCGCCGTCCTGGCCAGGGAGCTGAGCCTGGAGGAGATCAGATTCATCACCTCCCACGCCAGCATCGAGACCGAGGTGTTCGTCCACGGCGCGCTGTGCTTCTGCCACTCCGGCCAGTGCTACATGTCCGCCATGATCGGGCGGCGCAGCGGCAACCGCGGCATGTGCGCCCAGCCCTGCCGCATGCAGTATACGCTCACCGGCAGCAACGAGGAACACCCGCTGTCCCTGAAGGACAGCTGTCTTGTGGACCGGCTGGACGAGCTGGAGGAGGCGGGCGTGGCCAGCCTGAAGATTGAGGGGCGCATGAAGCGGCCCGAGTACACCGCCATCGTCACCGGCATCTACGCCAAGGCGCTGCGTGAGCACCGCAAGCCCACCAAAGAGGAGATGCAGCTGCTGGAGCAGGCTTTCTCCCGTCAGGGTTTTACCCAGGGGTATTTTAACGGCGACAAGGAAAACATGCTGGGTACCCGCACGGATCAGGACAAGGCGGACGAGGCGATCTTCACCACCGCCCGCAAGGCCTATGCCGACGGGGAACTGCGCCGCGTGCCGGTGCACTTCTACACCGTGGCCGAGAAGGGCGTGCCGATCCGCGCCATCGCCTTTGACGATGAGGGGCACAAGGCCGTGACCTACGGCGCCGTGCCCGAGCGCGCCAAGCGCCAGGGCTTGACCAGCGGCTATCTGACCGAACAGATGTTCAAGACCGGCGGCACGCCTTACAGCGTGGTGGAAAACCGGGCCAAGGCCGATCCGGGCCTTTTCCTCTCCGCTGCGGAGATCAACCGTCTGCGCCGGGATCTGGTGTCCCAGCTCTCGGAGGAGCGGGCAAAGCCGCCCGTCCGCGCCCGCGGCCCCATGCCGCTGCCGCCGCGGAACGTGACCCCGCTGGGGGATCCCAAGATCATCTTCCAGGTTCGCAGCGAAGACCAGCTCACGGAGGAGCTGGCGGCGCTGAAGCCGGATTATCTCTATGTGCCCGCCCAGGTGATGGCGGAGCATTACGAGCGCGTGCTGCCCTTTGTCAACAACGATACCGTCCCCGTGGCGGTGCTGCCCCGCATCGTGACGGATGATGAGGTGCGCCCGCTCTACGACCTGCTGCACCGGCTCTCCGAGCTGGGCGTGCAGGAGGCGCTGATCGGCAATCTGGGTCAGATCGCTTTTGCGCGCGCAGCCGGCTTCCGCATCCGCGGCGATTTCGGACTGAATACTTTCAACGGCTTCTCCATGGCCGTTCTGCAGGAGGCGGGCTTCCTGTCCGCCACGGCCTCCTTTGAGCTGCGGCTGAGCCAGATTCGCGACATGCCGAAGCCCATCGATACCGAGGCGATCATCTACGGGCGGCTCCCGGTCATGGTGTCGGAGCAGAACCTGCTCAAGAGCAGCACGGGCCGCAGCAGCGCCCTTCCGGGAGAACTGGCGGACCGCATGGGTTCCGTCTTCCCCGTGGTCTCCGAGCCGGGCGACCGCACGGTCATCTACAACGCGCACAAGCTGTATGTGGCCGACAAGAAGGAAGATCTCTACGCCGCCGGGCTCTGGGGCTTTCGCCTGCTGTTCTCCACCGAGAGCGCGCGGGAGTGCCTGGAGGTGGCCAAGGGCCATCTGGGCTACTCCGACTACCGGCCCAATGTGCTGACGCGCGGGCTGTACTACAGGGGCGTGGAGTGAGCGCTTTTCCAAGTCTACAACCCCTCAGTCACGCTTTGCGTGACAGCTCCCCTTGCACAGGGGAGCCTAAAAGGAGAAATATGAACTTTATTTTGGCCTCCGGGTCTCCGCGGCGGAAAGAGCTGATGGAGATGCTGGGCGTGAAGAATCTGAAAGTCATCCCCGCGAAAGGGGAGGAAGTCCCGCCGGCAGGCGCCTCGCCGGAGGAGCTGGTGATGGCCCTTGCCGCCGCCAAGGCGGAGGAAGTGGCCGTGCATGCAGGGGAGGACGACGTCGTCGTCGCGGCGGACACCATCGTGTGGTTTGAGGGCCGCCCCTTCGGCAAGCCCCATTCTCCGGAGCACGCCGTCGAGATGCTGCGGCAGCTCTCCGGCAACACGCACCATGTGTATACCGGCGTGGCCGTGCTGCGGCACGGGACGGAGCGGCTGGGCTATGAGTGCACGGCGGTCCATTTCCGGGAGATCCCGGAGGACGAGATCGAGCGCTATGTTGAAAGCGGCGAGCCGCTGGACAAGGCCGGCGCCTACGGGGCCCAGGGCCTGGGCGCGCTTTTCGTGCGCGGCATCGAAGGCGACTTTTTTAACGTGATGGGCCTGCCCCTCTGCAGGCTGGACGCAATGCTGAAAGAGCAGGGAGTTGGACTTCTTTGAAAGAATATCTGAGAAAAAACGGAATACGGATCGGCGTGATCGTGTTGGCCGTGGCGCTGTTTGTGGGCATCGGCAACGCCGCCCGGGACGGGCAGATCGGCTTTGTCCACAGCACCACCGGCGTGCTGTCCGCGCCCATGCAGAAGGTGCTGAGCTCCACGGTCAACCTTTTCAACAGTATCTACGGCTATCTGTATAAATACGATTCGCTGATGGCGGAGAACGAGTCTCTGCGCGCGCAGCTGGCGGATGCGCAGAAATCCGCCCGTGACGGCATCGAGGCCTCGGAGGAGAACGTGAGACTGCGCGAGGCGCTCTACCTGCGGCAGAAGCACACGGACTATATCCTGGAGTCTGCCAAGGTGGTGCTCTGGTCTTCGTCCAACTGGTCCTCCTCCTTTACGATCAGCAAAGGCTCCACCAGCGGCATTGAGATGCTCGACCCGGTCATCACCGAGTACGGCGCGCTGGTCGGCCAGATCACGGAACTCGGCCCCACCTGGGCCACCGTGAGTACGCTCATTGACGTGGATATGAGCGTGGGCGCCTACGTGGGCACCAACGGCAGCTCCGGCATGGTGGTGGGCGAGTATGCCCTGATGAAGGACAAGACCGCGAAGCTCACCTTCCTCGCCGACGGGGCGCAGATCTTCACCGGCGACGAGGTGCTGACCTCCGGCTCCGGCGGCGCTTTTCCCGCGGGGCTTGTGATCGGCACGCTCACCAGCGTGCAGACCGAGGCCGGCGGCCAGATCGAGTACGGCGTGGTAACGCCCCAGTGTGATCTGGACGCGCTGGTGCAGGTCTTCATCATCAAGGATTTTCAGGTGGTTGAGTAACAGTGGACGGAAGAGAGTTTTTGGCAAATCTGCGGGAGACGGTCGCAAGAGAATTCCTCTCCAGAATCAAAGTACAGCGCACGCTCAAATATGCGCTGTTCATGTTCCTTGCGCTCCTGACGCAGAACATGCTCTTTACCCAGCTGCGTATCGCGGGGGTCTGCCCGATGATCCTGCCGGCCGTGGCCGTGGCCGTCGGCATGTTTGAGGGAGCCACCTGGGGCGCCATCTTCAGCCTGATCATGGGCATCTTCGCCGATATGGCCTTTGTGGAGAATATGATCCTCTTCACGGTGCTGTTCCCGGCCCTCGCCTTTGCCTCGGGCTTTGTGTCCACCTTTTTCATCAACCGCCGCTTTTTCGCCTTTGTCGGCGCAGCGCTGCTCGGTCTGCTGATCACCGGCTTTGTGCAGATGCTGCACATCGTCGCGGTGGATACCTTCTCACCGGTGATGTTCCGCACCGTGATCCTGCAGACGCTCTGGTCCCTGCCGTTTTCGGTGCTGGCATACCTGCCGCCCGCGCGGTGGATCGAGTAACAGTTTTCAGCGTTCAGTTTTCAGTTTTCAGAAGAAAGGCAACAAATGAGCAGAAATCTGATCAATCACGGCCGCATCGCCGCCATGGCGGTGCTGCTGGTCATCATCCTCTCGGTTTTCATGGTCCGGCTGTACAATCTGCAGATCGTGGAAGGTGAGAAGTACTACAACCAGGCCAGCGCCATCAGCGAGACCCAGCGCACCGTCACCGCCGCCCGCGGGGACATTCTGGACCGCTACGGCCGCGTGCTGGTGAGCAACAAGGAATGCTACAACCTGAAGATCGACGTGACGAAGCTTTTCGCCAATGACGACCCGAATTCGGTCATCCTGCAGCTGGTCAACATGGTGCAGGAGTATGGCGACACCTATACGGACGATCTGCCCATCAGCTTTGAGCCTCCCTTCACCTATAACGAGAACATGACCGAGATCCAGCGGACCATGCTCCTGGCCTATTTCAAGGACAAGGGCAAGGCCCTGCCGGAAAACCCCAGCGCGGTGGAGCTTCTCAGCTATATGCGCACCCGCTATGACATCGACAACAGCTACTCCTCCGAGGAGATGCGCATCATCGCGGGCGTGCGTTACTCCATCAACGTGCGCTATGCCGTCAACACCGCGGACTATATGTTCGTCGAGGACGCCAGCATGGAGCTGATCTCCTCCATCATGGAGAAGAAGTACAACGGCATCGAGGTGGAGCGCGCCTTCACCCGAAACTACGGCACCGAGTACGCGGCCCATCTGCTGGGCTATGTGGGCCTGATGACCCAGGAGGAGTTCGAGCGCTACTCTTTGCTTGACTACGCCAACGACGCCATGGTCGGCAAGGACGGCATCGAATACGCCTTTGAGACCGACCTGCACGGCAAGGACGGCGAAGTCATCGAATACCGCAACGCCGCGGGCACCATCCTCTCCACGGTGTATCTGGAGGATCCGGAGCCCGGGCACCACATCTATCTGACCATTGACATCGCCCTGCAGGAGCAGGTGGAAAAGATCCTGGCCCACGGCATCGACATCATGCGAACAGACCGTACCCAGCTGCGCGCCGAACGTACGGCCGCGGGCGAGTATGACCCGGAGACCAAGGACGAGATCACGGGCGCGGCCATCGTGGTTGTGAACGTGAAGACCGGCGAGCCGCTGGCCATCGCGAGCTGGCCCACCTTCGACGTGTCCACCATCATTGAGAAGTACTCTGAGCTGCTGGAGACGCCGAACGCGCCGCTCTTTAACCGCGCGCTGATGGGCGCCTACGCCCCCGGCTCCACCTTCAAGCCCTGCGTGGCCATGGCCTGCCTGACCGAGGGCATCATCAACACCGAGTTCAAGGTCAAGTGCGAGGGCGTCTTCACCCGTTACGCGGCTGAAGGCTATGCGCCTGAATGCTGGATCTGGCGCGCAAGCTCCAACCCCAACGAGCACTGGACCCACGGCGAGGACAATGTGACCCTGGCTCTGCGCGACTCCTGCAATTACTTCTTCTACACGATCAGCCACGAACTGGGCATCGATGACATGGGTACCTACGCCCACGCCTTCGGCCTGGGCGTCCCCACCGGCATCGAACTGGTGGAGACCGTGGGCAACATGTCAAACTCCGCAAACCACGCCGATTATACCGGCACCACGTGGCGTATCGGTGACACGCTGCAGGCGGGCATCGGTCAGTCCGACTCCATCTTCTCCCCGCTGCAGATCGCGGAATACTGCGCCACGGTGGCAAACTCCGGCTACCGGCACTCCGCCTCCATCCTCAAGGCCATCCGCAGCTACGACTACGGCGAGGTGCTCTACGAGCGCGAGAGCGAGGTGCTGAGCATCGTCCAGTCCGACGAGTGGAACTGGGACGCGGTGCACGAGGGCATGCACCTGGTGCTTCACGACTGGTCCGTCAACTCCGCCAACGCCGAGTGGTGGGCCGACTGCGCCTGGGACGTGGCCGGCAAGACCGGAACCGCACAGAAGGGCGAGAAGATCACCAACGACGGTATTTTCATGTGCTATGCGCCCTTTGACGATCCCGAGGTCGCCATCGCGGTCGTGGTCGAGCGCGGCGGCAGCGGCGCAAGCACCCAGTTCATGGCCCGCCAGGTCATGGACGCCTATATCAACATCAAGAGCTACCGCGACAACTCCGAGCAGGAGATGGGGCTTCTGAAATAAGGGAAAACGACAGACACTTAAGTTTTTTTAATTGTTGCAACGAGACAGAAATCGGTTTATAATCAAGTGATACTGAATCTAAGAATAAAGGAAGTGAGCGGCGCATGAACATTGCACTGATGGCACACGACAGGAAAAAGGAATTGATGGTCCAGTTCTGCATCGCATACTGCGGCATTCTGGCGGAGCATTCCCTTTGCGCCACCCATGTCACCGGCAAGCTGGTTTCCGAGGCCACGGGCCTTCCGATCACGCTCTATCTGCATGCGGATCAGGGCGGCGCACAGCAGATCGGCGCCCGGATCTCCTTCAACGAGATCGAC
>CAMOXI010000048.1 GCA_946628965.1 uncultured Clostridia bacterium
CTCAGCGCCTGCTTATCTGTATTGATCGCAATAAACTCGACACCCTGGGTGCCGGCTTTTACCATTCTGTTGACCACGTTGTTGCCGGCGCCGCCGACGCCAACCACTTTGATCGTTACCACATTTTCGGGACCGGATTCGCTTTTGAAGTCCATTGTCTTGCCTCCATCTCTATAATAAGGCTGTGAAAGTCGTACAGCACAAAAGAATCGCTATGACATATATTATTACATTTTTCAGTTGGGGTCAATAGTCTTTTTGAATTTTAGAAATCTTTTGTAAGGGTTTTGTAATTGGAAAATCTTTCTGTCCGTTCGCTCAGTTGGGTGAGAAGTGGGCCGTCTGCCCGTCAGACACGTCGATAATGCCCACGTCGCCGGCCTTCAGCATCTCCAGTACGGTGACAAACATGCCGAATTTCCGCTCCAGATTGTTTCTGCTGCCGAGCACGACGGTATATTTATCTCCATAGGTAAACTCCGGGCTGCGGGGATTGGCGAAGTTCACCCGCTGTACGTCGGTGTAAAGCCCGCGCTCCTCGATCTGATAAAGGACGTCCGCCAGGAATTCCACGGTCTCCACATTCTGATCCTCGGTCTGCATCTGCTCACCGATCAGCAGTGTGCCCGGGGCAATGCCCACCACAGGGATCAGGCTCTCCGTCTCCCCTGCCGCGGCCTTGCCAAGCACCTTGCAGTTTCGATCCAACGTCCACTGCTCTTCGCCGAGCTCCAGATAGGCCAGGGCCGTGGTCTCCTCCACGGTGATAATGACCTTGTTTGGCAGCTGCCGTTCAACGGAGCCGTTTTCGATATATGGAAGTTTCGAATACACGCGGGCGAAAGCCGCGAAGCGGTTGAAGAAGAACAGGTTGTCGCCGGGCTCGATGTCGATGGCGCGGATGATCTCCTCATCCGTATAGTGGACGTTGCCCACCACCTGAATATCCGATACGCGAAACAGAATACTCATCACAAAGATGATGCCCAGGACGACCAGCACAAATACCACCGGGGCACTGTAACTGCTGCGCCGGCGCGGCTTCATGTAACCGCTCCGCTTGTCGGCGGGCGGCTGATTGTTATGCTGCGGTAAAGCCATCGCTTTCTCCTTTGAAAAATGAACTCAATGCTCCAGAGTGATCGACGCGCCCAGATCCTCCAGGCAGAGGTCCAGATCCTCGTAGCCGCGGCGGATATGCCCCTCGTCCAGTACGACGCTCTCCCCTTCCGCGCTGAGCGCGGCGAGGAGCATGGCGGCGCCGCCGCGCAGATCGGTAGCGTGGAGCGTATCGCCGTGCAGCTTCTCCACCCCCAGGATCTCCGCCGTCTGCCCTTGCACCCGGATCCGGGCACCGAGCCGGTTGAGCTCCGGCACGTGCCGGAAGCGGTCTTCAAAAATCGTCTCCCGCATCAGGGTCCGGCCACGGCCACGCAGAAGTGCCGCCATCAGCAGCGGCTGCGCGTCGGTGGGAAAGCCGGGGTAGGGCGCGGTCACCACCGGGCCGACCGCGGTGGGTCTGCCCGCGGCACACAGCCGCAGGGCATGATTATCTGGTATTATATCACAGCCCGCCGCATTTAGGAAGTGGAGAACTGCAGAAATTTGTCCCGGTTCCGCGCCGGAAAGCGTGACATCCCCGCCGCAGGCCACGACGGCGCAGGCCATCGTCGCCGCCGCGATCCGATCCCCGGGGATCCGGTACTGCACACACTTCCGGGGAGTAAAGCCGCATATCCGTATCGTGTCGCTTCCCGCGCCATGGATCTGTGCGCCCGCGGCTTCGAGAAAGCCCGCCAGGGCCGCGATCTCCGGCTCCCGGGCAGCGCCGCGGATCACCGTCTCCCCTTTTGCGCCGCAGGCTGCCAGCAGGGCGTTCTCCGTGGCCCCCACGCTGGGGAAAGGCAGCAGGATCTCGCTACCCTGCAGGCGCGGCGTGCGGCAGAGCAGTTCCCCATCCTCCTCGCGGATCTCCGCCCCCAGACGGCGCAGTGCCATCAGATGCAGATCAATGGGACGCTTCCCCAGACGGCAGCCGCCGGGCGCGCTGAGCCGCGCCTCCCGGCTTCTGGCCAGCAGCGCCCCCAGGAAGAGGATCGACGAGCGCATCTCCGCCATGAGCGAGTGGGGGACGGCGCAGTTGGAAAGCGTGGAGGAATCGATGAGCACCCGATCCTCCTCCCGCTGCACCCTGCAGCCCAGATGGCAGAGGATCCGCAGTGCCGCGTCCACATCGGACAGCTTCGGCACATGCAGCAGCTCGCAGCGCCCCGGGCAGAGAACGGCGGCTGCCAGGATCGGCAGCGCCGCGTTTTTGGAGCCCTGGATGCGGCAGCTGCCCTCCAGGCGCCTTCCGCCCCGGATATGCCATATGTCCATAAAAAACGCCCCCCGTGCATGGAATCAGGCCATCCTATGCGCAGCGGGCGTGTTCTGTTCAATTGGCGTCGCCGTCAGTCCTTCCGGCAGAGAGAGAGGATCTCATCGCAGATACGGTCAGTGGCCTCCGGAACGGAGAGGCCGCGCATGGCGGAGGACATGGCCTCCAGCTGCTCGCGGTCCGCCAGGAGCGCACGGATCTCCTCCAGCAGGGATCCGGCGTCAAACTCGCCTTCGAGGAAAACCTTTGCGCCGCCGGCGCGCTCCAGCACGCGGGCATTTTTCTCCTGGTGATTGTCCGTCACGTTGGGGGACGGCACGATCAGGGAGGGCTTTCCCAGATAGGTAAGCTCCGCCAGGGTGGACGCGCCGGCACGGCAGAGGATCAGATCCGCCGCCGCCATGATGCGGGGCATGTCGTAGATGTACTCCCGCACGTCCGCGCCGCAGTCCTCCGGAACGAAGTCAAAGGCCGCGAGCTTTCCGCTGATGTCCGCAAAGTCCCGGCTCCCGATGGCGTGGATCAGGCGGAAGTCCTGCTGTCCCCGCAGAAGCGGCAGCAGCTCTGTCAGGATCCCGTTCATGTGCCCGGAGCCCAGCGAGCCCCAGACGGAGACCACCAGCGGCTGCTCCGGGGACAGGCCCAGCTCCCGCTTGGCACTCTCCTTCGTGTAGGCGGCAAACTCGCCGCGCACCGGCGTGCCGGTAACGCGCACCCGCTCCGGGTGCGGATAGTGCTTCCGGCTCTCCTCAAAGCCCACCAGGATCCGGTCCACATGTCCAGCCAGGAGCTTGGTGGTAAGGCCGGGCGTGGCGTTGCTCTCATGCACCAGCGTGGGGATGTGCTGCTTTGCCGCGGCCATGAGCACCGGATAGCAGACATATCCGCCGGTGCCGATCACGGCGTCCGGCCGAAAGTCCCGGATGATCTTTTTCGCCTCGTGCTCGGAAGCGAGCACATTCTTCACCGTATCCAGATTATGGGCGATGGCGGAAAGGCTTTTCCCCCGGGCGATGTTGGTGATGTGCAGCGGGCGGATCTCATAGCCCGCGCGGGGCACCAGTTCCATCTCCATCTTGCCCTCGGCCCCGAGGAACAGGAAGTCACTGTCCGGCAGCAGCTCGCGCAGCCGCCCGGCCACCGCCAGCGCGGGGTTCACATGTCCGGCCGTCCCGCCGCAGGTAAAGATAAATCTCATTTTTTCTTTCTCCTAACAGATTGAAACTGGCCACTGTCAACTGGCCACTGAACACTGACTGCCTAAGTCTCCAGCACATCCCGCGACGCGCTCAAGACGATCCCCATCTCCCCCAGCTGTATGAGCAGCGCCGTGCCGCCGTAGCTGAAAAACGGGAGCGAGATGCCGGTGCAGGGCAGCAGGTTGGTCACCACCGCCACATTGAGGAAGACCTGGATCGCAAGCAGGGTCGTGATCCCCGCGCAGCAGAGGAAGCTGAAGCGGCTGCGGCAGTGCAGGGCGATCCAGTAGCCCCGCAGGATCAGCAGCGCAAACAGCAGCAGGATCAGCGCTGCGCCGATGAAGCCCAGCTCCTCGCAGCAGACGGAAAAGATAAAGTCGTTGTGCTCCTCCGGCAGGTAGAGGTACTTCTGCCGCCCGGCGCCGAAGCCGAGGCCGCTCAGTCCGCCGGAGCCGATGGTATAGAGCGACTGGACGATCTGGTAGCCCTCGTCCGAGGAGCTGGAGAAGGGATCCCGCCAGGTCATGATGCGGGAGGACGCGTAGGGGAAAAACGTGAGCAGCACCGCGATGCCGCTCCCGGCCGCGCCGAAGGCGGCAGCGAACCAGCCGATCCCCACGCCGCCGAGAAAGAGCATGGCCGCCGCGACAGCGAGCAGGATGACGGAGGCGGAAAAGTGCGGCTCCAGTACCAGAAGGCCCACCAGAAGCCCCAGGATCCCCGCAAATGGCAGGATGCCGAAGCGAAAGCTCCGCATTTTTTCCCGATAGCGGCAGATCAGCACCGAGAAGGACAGGATCACGGCGAGCTTTGCAAGCTCCGAGGGCTGCAGGGTAAGGCCCCCGATCCCCAGCCAGCGGCGCGAGCCGTTGGCCTTTACGCCGATGAAGGGCACAAGGGCGAGCAGAACGATCGTAAGGGCCAGGAAGGGAAAGGCATAGCGGCGGTAAAAGCCCATGGGGAGCTTTGAGGCCAGCAGCATCACACCTGTCCCCAGCGCCGCAAAGACCAGCTGCCGCACAAAGTAGTACGCGGCGTTGCCGCCCGTGATGCGGCCCGGGTCGTAATAGGCGCGCGGGAAGCTGGAGGAGAGCACCATCAGCACGCCCACCGTCAAAAGCCCCAGAACCAGCAGGAAGAAGCTCAGGTCCATTCTTCCCCGCTCATGCTGCACCTGCTGCACAGAAAAGTCGGCGAGGCGGGCGCCGTCATAGCGCAAACTACCACCTCCCCGACTCAAGCGTTACATATAGCGGGAATAGACCCCTATAAAGGATATGATCGCGAAGACCAGAGATATGCCGGTAAAGAGAACAAAAAGTTCTTTCTCTTTCCACTTTTTCCCCGTCCATCCGCCCATTTCCAGGTGATGATGGAAGGGAGCCATGCGGAAGACGCGCTTGCCGTGGGAGAGCTTGAAGTAGCCCACCTGGATGATGTCCGACAGCGTCTCAATGATGTAAATGATGCCCAGCGTGATCAGGATCAGCGGAATGTCATAGGCGAAGGCCAGCGCCGCGACGGCGCCGCCGAGAAACAGCGAACCCGTATCGCCCATGAAGACCTTGGCCGGATTGAAGTTATACACCAGAAAACCCAGAAGGCCGCCCGTCAGCGCGGAGGCGAAGATGCCGAGCTGCAGGTAATTCCTGCCCCAGGCAAAGGTCACCGCGACGAAGAAGAGGCAGACGGGAATGGAGGTGCCGGTTGCCAGGCCGTCCACACCGTCGGTGATGTTGACAGCGTTCACGGTGCCGACGATGACGAAGGCCGCAAAAACGAAATACAGCCACTCCGGCATGTGGATGATCCTGCCGGAGAAGGGCACATAGAGGTTCGGGCGAAGATAGCCGATATGGCGCATCAGCAGAACGAAAACCAGGGCCGCTGCCAGCTGCAGCAGGAACTTAGCCTTCGCGGAGAGGCCTGTGTTCTGATGGTGGCGGATCTTCTCCCAGTCGTCCAGAAAGCCGATGGCCCCGAACACGCAGGCGAAGAGCAGCACGAAGATATGCACGAACTCCCCGTGGAGCATGCCCTCAAAGCCCACCGTAAGGCACACAAAAATGACCGCGAAGATGAACATCACGCCGCCCATGGTGGGGGTGCCCGCCTTGCTGTTGTGCCAGGTGGGGCCGTTGGATTTGATTTCCTGGCCGGCTTTCAGCTTTCGCAGCCAGGGGATATAGTATTTACCGAAGGCCGTTGAAAAACAAAAGGCCAGTACAAACGCACAGATCAGCTGAATCGTCATCAATCTCTCTCCAATATCGCATCAGGGAAGCGCAGCGCATCCCTGCTCCTCGATCTAAAAAACCTGCCTCAGGTCCCACTCTTTCTTCTCTGCAGAACTTCCGCCACGATCTCCCTCTCGTCCATGTGGTGCTTTTCATGGCCCACCACCTGATAGTCCTCGTGGCCTTTGCCGGCAAGCAATATTACATCACCGGGGCCCGCGTTGTCAATAGCCCAGGCGATGGCTTCCGGCCGATCGCAGATAACGCGGGTGGGCGTGGCCGTTCCTTCCATACCCGCCAGGATCTCTTCGATGATGGCCATCGGCTCCTCGGTGCGCGGATTGTCACTGGTGACGATCACCAGATCCGCGTTCTCCGCGGCGATGCGGCCCATGATGGGGCGCTTGAGACGGTCCCGGTCGCCGCCGCAGCCGAAGAGAGCGATCAGCCGCCCCCGGGTCACGGGCCGCAGCGACTGGAGCACCTTCTCCAGCGCGTCCGGCTTGTGGCAGTAGTCGATCAGCACCGTGTAGTCCCCATCCGTCGGCACCAGCTCGAGCCTTCCCTTGACGCCCTTTGCGTCCCGCAGAGCGTCGCTGCACTGCGCAAGGCTCAGCCCCAGCGCAAGCCCGGCTGCCATGACGGCCAGCGCGTTATAAACGGAGAAGCTCCCGGGAATGGCAAGGCTGGTTTCCGCGCGCTCCTCGCCGTAAACGGCGGTGAAGTGCACGCCGGACGCGGTGAGGCGGACGTTCTCCGCCCGCAGCGCGCTCTCGCCGCCCACGCTGTAATTGAGCTCCGGGCAATCGGCGCCGCGGCGCATAAACGCCGCCCAGTCGTCGTCCAGGTTGAAGCAGGCCGTGCCGCAGCGGCTGAAAAGCATCCGCTTGGCCGCCGCGTATTCCTCCATAGTGTTGTGGAAATCCAGATGATCCTGGCTCAGATTCGTATAGACCGCCACGTCAAAGTGGACGCCCGCCACCCGGTCCAGGCTCAGCGAGTGGGAGGATACCTCCATCACCACATGGCTGCAGCCCGCGTCCGCCATGCGGCGGAAGAGGCGCTGCAGATCGTTCGATTCGGGCGTGGTGTGCTCGGTATGGAGCACCTCATCGCCGATCCAGTTGCCGTTCGTGCCGATCAGGCCGACCCTGGCCCCCAGTTCTGCCTCCAGCATGTGCTTCATCAGGTAGCTGGTGGTGGTTTTGCCGCTGGTGCCGGTGATGCCGATGAGCGTCATCTCCGCCGCGGGATTGCCGAAAAACTCCCGGCTGCAGAGCGCAAGACCCAGGCGGCAGTCGTCGGTCTGCACGCAGCCGCTCTCCTCCTCGGGCAGTTCCTCGCAGAGGATGGCGGCGGCGCCCTTCTCCCGCGCCATGGGGATAAACCGGTGGCCGTCGGAGGAAAAGCCGCGGACCGCCACGAAGAGATCGCCCGGCTGCACCTTGCGGGAGTCGTAGCAGACGCCGCTGATCTCGGTCTCCGGATCGGCGGTGCAGCGGATGATCTTGATATTCCGAATAATGTCTTTCAGTTTCATAACTCAATAAATTCCCAACATCGTTTCGTCGCTGTCGATCAGCGTCACGGTGATGACACTGCCGTGATCCAGCGCTGTGCCGGCCGCCACGCTCTGGGTGCCGACGATCTGCGCGCCCGGTTCGCCGATGGGGCTCACGGTGCGCAGATATAATCCGTAATAGGAGAGCGCGTCCCGCGCCTCCTGATAATGCATCCCGGTCAGATCCGGGAGTATCTCCGTGTCTTCCGAGGGGGCCGCCCCCAGGTAGAGAATGATCTCCGTGCCGCGGGCGATGCTCTGCCCCGCCGCGGGGAGCTGATCGGTCACCGTGTCGCCGCTGCCGATGCTGCGATAGCGGAGCCCGGCATCACTGACGCGTCCGGCAGCCTCATAAAGGGAAAGGCCGTTGAGCGAGGGCGTCTGCACGTCCATGCGGGCTGCTTCGTCCGCGGTAAGCTCGGGTTCCACGCCCAGATAGGGCAGAATGTCCGCCAGCATGTTCCCGACGACCGGGGCCGCCATCTGGCCGCCGCTGATATACACGCCGGAGGCATTGGACGGCGTATCCAGAAAGCACAGCACCGCCACCTGCGGATCGTCCACGGGCGCCACGCCGATAAAAGACACGATGTACTGCTTGACGCCGGTCTGTGCCTCCAGGCTCACCTTTTCGCTGGTACCGGTCTTGCCGCCGATGCGGTAACCGGCGATGGCCGCGTTGCGCCCTGTCCCCTCCTTGGGGTCGCCAACCACCTGCTCCAGAATCCGGCGGACTCTCGCGCTGGTCTCTTCGCTGATAACCTGTCGGCGGAGTATGGGTTCCCGCACGGAAGCCACGCTGCCGTCCGGGTTCCGGATCTCACGCACCACAAAGGGCTGCATCAGATAGCCGCCGTTTACACATGCAGAGACAGCTGTGATGAGCTGCAGCGGCGTGATCGTAAAGGTCTGCCCGAAAGAGGCCGCCGCAAGCTGCGACAGGTTTCGCTCCGAGCAGAAGGTATTCTCGCTCCACCAGATGCTGCCGCTCTCCCCCGCAAGGTCGATGCCCGTGGAGGCGGTCAGGCTCGCATCCGGGTCCCCGGTCCTGTTGAGGAAACCGAAGGCCTCGCAGTAATCGTAAAAGCGCTCCGCGCCGACGCGCAGACCGATGGTGACAAAGGCGGCGTTGCAGGAGTGCTGCACCGCCTGGGTCAGCGTCTGGGAGCCGTGCCCGCCGTCTTTCCAGCAGCGGATCGGGCTGCTGCGCCCTTTGACGCTGACGCTGCCCGGGCAGAAAAAACCGCTCTGCTCATTCACGACGCCCTCTTCCAGGGCCATGGCCAGCGTGATGATCTTGAAGGTGGAGCCCGGCTCGTAGGTGTCGGACAGGGCTTTGTTCCGCCATTGGCGGATCTGGGCTTCGCTGCGGATCCGCCGGGCTTCCTCGGGATCGGGGGCCGCGTCGATCAGCGCCTGCACTTCCTCGCTCACGTCCAGGAAATGGTTCAGGTCATAGCCGTCCAGCGAGGCCATGGCCAGGATACCGCCGGTGTTCACGTCCATGACGATGGCGCCGGCACCGTTCTGAATGTCGTAATCGGCCACCGCCTGCCTCAGGTGCTTCTCCACATAGTACTGGATCGTCTCATCCAGGGTGGTGACCACGCTGCAGCCGTCCCGCCCGGGATCAAACTCCTCAAACTGCTCAAAGAGCAGATCGGTCCCGAAGGCGTTGGTCATGCGCCGGGTGCGCCCGTCGCTCCCGGCGAGCACGCTGTCATAGCGGGCCTCGATGCCCTCCAGGCCGGTATTGTCCGTCCCGACAAAGCCGATCAGATGGCAGGCCAGGGACGAATTGGGGTAATAGCGTTTGGTATCCGGCTCCAGCCGCACGCCGCGCAGATTGTGTTCATTTTTGAACGCGCGGACCGCATCGGCCTGTTCCCGTTCCAGCTTTCGTGCCACTGTAACATACCAGGAACCGGTCTGTCCACACTTTTTCAGGATCTCTTCCCGGTCCAGGCCTAAAATTCCGGAAAGCCCGGAGGCAATCAGCTCCGGGTCCTCCCCGTAGGCCTGGATCTCCGCCGGGCTCAGATACACATTGTCCACCGACGCGGACACAGCCAGCGGCTGCAGATTCCGGTCGTAGATCACGCCGCGGGCGGCATTTGACGGTACATCCCGCAGCTGCTGCTCCATGGCGAGCTTCTCAAATCTTGTATGCTCCAGGATCTGGAGCTGAAACAGGCGCGCAAGCAGCAGGGCAAACAGCCCCACGCCGAATACCGCCATCAGGCACAGCGCCCGCCGCAGCATCTGCCGGTTCGGGGCGCTGACCGCGGGCGCGTTTGTTTTTTCAGAGAACATGGCTTCGCCTCCGCATGAAATGCTCAGCTATCCATATTCACCGGCTCCGTCGAACATGCCTCCCACAGGCTTATTCGACCCTATCCTCCACAATAACAATCTGTCCCGGCGTGCAGCGCTGCAGGCCGAGTACCTCGCCGGCATAGCGCTCCAGTTCTTCCAGGCTCAGTCTCTGCTCTGCCCGGGCCGTCAGGACGGCGTTTTCTGTCTCCAGGCACTCGATCTCCCGCAGGAGCCGCGCCTCCCGGTCATTGACAGCGGCCAGGCGGATGGAGCACAGCAGGCTCAGCACCAGCATGACCGCCGCGGCGCTCATGCACACCGCGCGAAAAAGCAGTTCGTTCACGTGTTTCAAATCCCTACACTCTCTCCGCCACGCGCAGTTTTGCGCTGCGGGAGCGCGGATTTCTCTCGATCTCGTCCTCGCTCGGTAAAATTGGTTTGCGGCTCACGGACCGCAGGGTCTTCACGAAGCCGCAGGTGCAGATGGGCGCTTCCCGCGGGCAGGTGCAGCCGTTCTCCCGGACCGCGATGCCGGACTTGACGATCCGATCCTCCAGGGAGTGGAAGCTGATGACGCAGAGCCTGCCGCCGATGTTCAGCTTGTCCGGCGCAGTCTCCATCATGGAGGCGATGGCGCCCAGCTCGTCGTTCACGGCGATGCGGATCGCCTGAAAGCTGCGCTTGGCCGGGTGCTGCTTTTCCCGCAGGGCCGGGGCCGGCAGGGAGGACTTGATGATGTCCACCAGCTCCAGGGTGGAAGAGATCGGCGCCTTTTCCCGGGCAGTCAGGATGCCGGCCGTGATGCGGCGGGCATAGCGCTCCTCCCCGTAGTCCCAGAGGATGCGGTTGAGCCGCTCGGCGCTCCAGCTGTTCACCACCTCATAGGCCGTGAGGGACGCCGAGCCATCCATCCGCATATCCAGCGGCGCGTCCTGCATATAGGAAAAGCCGCGCTCCGCCTCGTCCAGCTGGGGCGAGGACACCCCCAGATCAAAGAGCATCCCGTCCACGCCCGCGATCCCGAGAGAATCCAGGATCGCCGCGGCGTCGGAAAAATTGCCGTGGATCAGGGTGACCTTGTCGCCAAATTCCGCGAGGCGCCTGCCCGCGCGTTCGATGGCCGTCTCGTCCCGATCCACGCAAATAAGACGGCCCGTGGTGAGGCGGGAAGCGATCTCATACGAGTGCCCGCCCATACCAAGCGTGCCGTCCAGGTAAATCCCATCCGGTTTGATGTTCAGGTTATCGATGCATTCCTGCAGCAGCACGGAAACATGCTTCGGTGCATCCATCAGAAATCCAGCTCCTCCATCACGGCGGCAATGTTCTCCGGGCTAGTCTCCGCCGCGTAAACGGCACTCCAGGCCTCGCTGTCCCAGAGCTCGGCATGGTTGTTGCAGCCGACCACCGTTACATTTTTTGTAAAGCCCGCGTAATCCCGCAGGTTCTGGGGGATCAGCGTCCTGCCCTGCGCATCCAGCTCACAGCGGGCGGCATGGGCGAACAGCGGGCGCATTTTGCGCTGTTTGATATAGGGCATGGCGTTCACCTTGTCGGACAGGGCCTGCCAGGCCTCGCCGCTGTATACGCAGAGGCAGCGATCCATGGACAGCGTGATGAAAAACACCTCGCCCAGCTCCTCCCTTAGCTTGGCAGGAATAAAGAGCCGCCCCTTGTTGTCAAGAGAATGCTGGTATTCCCCTGTCATGGTTTTCGCCCCCTCCCGCGATGGAAAACGCCCCATTTTCCACCACTTCAAACCACTTTGTAAATTCATTATAGGGGAGCCCCTATTAAAAAGCAAGAGAAACTTTTCGTTCCTTTTTGTCATTTTTCTTACACCTACAGTCCGGCACAAGTTCTGGTGTATTGTAACAAAAAAGCACCCATATATCGGATTTGTCCGATATATGGGTGCAAATAGTTAAAGAAATAAAACGATCAGTCTTCCAGATCGGGAACGATGCTGCTGCTCGTTTTCGGCGCGGCGGGCTGTGTTTTCGGCTGCTGGACGGGTCTGGCGACGCCGACGCCGCCCTGACTCTGAAAAGCGCCGTGCGCAGAGCGCACCGTGTTCAGAGAGCTGGAGAGACTCTCCTCCGCCTGGCGCATAATATCGTCCACATAGTCGCTGGCGATCCGGCGCAGCTCCCGGGACTTGGACTCGGCCGAAGCGATGATCTCAGCGCTGCGGGAACGGGCCACGCGCATGATCTCCTGCTCCTCCACCATGGAACGGGCCTTCTCCTCGGCGTTGCGGCGCAGGGCTTCCGCCTCGCGCTTGGCATTGCCGATGAACTCGTCCCTGGCGGCGACCAGGCGCTTGGATTCCGCGATGGAGCTGGGCAGGCTGTTTTTGATATCATTGATGATCTGGACGGCCTTCTCCCGCTCGATGATGCACTTGTCGTTGCCCAGGGGGACGCCCCAGGCCTCTGTCACCATGGCGTAGAGCTGATCCAGTAATTCAATGACATTGCCGTTCTCCATTAGCCTTTCCTCCAAAGCTGCGCTTTTTTCTGGATATCCTCAATGATCTCATTGGGGACAAGTCCCGTCAGATCCGCCCCGTACATAGCCATCTCCCGCACGACGGAAGAGGACAGGAAGGTATATTTCTCACTGGCCGTGAGGAACATGGTCTCCAGTTCGGGATTGATCTTCTTGTTGATCAGGTTCATCTGGAACTCATATTCAAAGTCGGAAGCGGCACGCAGGCCCTTGACGATCACCGCGCCCGGATACTGCCTGGCGTATTCCGCGAGCAGGCCGGACGAGCAGTCGACGATCACGTTGGGATAGCGGCTCACCGCGCGCTGCACCATTTCCAGCTTCTCCTCCACGGTGAACATGGGGGAAGGCTTCGCGGCGTTATTCATCACGCAGACGACCACCTTGTCAAAGATGCGGGACGTGCGGCGGATGATATTCAGATGGCCGAGGGTGATCGGGTCAAAGCTGCCGGGGCAGATCGCAATACTCATGCTTCCGTTTCCTTTGTGTAGATGCAGATTTTTACCTTGCCGTAGCGGTATTCTTTTTTCCGCACATAAGGCAGCGCCATCTCCGGCAGAACCGTTTCCCGGCGCGCTTCACAGACGATTATACCACCATCCGACAAGTTGTCAACCGAATTGATGGTATTCAGCACCGGTTCATAGAGCCCGGCATCATAGGGCGGATCCACAAAAACCAGGTCGAACTTTCCGCAGGAGCGCAGAAAGTCCAGCGCATTCGTCTGAAAGACCGGGGCCGACATGCCGCAGGCCTTCAGATTCTCCTTCACGATGCGCACGCTCTCCCGGCTCTGGTCGACGAAAACGACTTCGGCCGCGCCGCGGCTCAGGGCCTCGATGCCAAGCTGCCCGGTCCCGGCAAAGAGGTCCAGCACCCGTCTGCCCTCGATGTCGAACTGCAGGATGTTGAACAGCGCCTCTTTCACATTGTCCGTGGTGGGGCGGATATCATAATTCTCCGGCGTTTTCAGCTTTCTGCCTCTGGCCGTTCCGGTGATGACTCGCATTCCAAATCTCCTTCCATTATGGCTCCCCTGTGTTAGGGGAGCTCCCGCGAAGCGGGTGAGGGCTTGTGTTTGTCTTCTCCATCTTGTGTTTCTTCATTCAGAATGACTGTCCCCTCTTCTGCCCCGCCGTGAAAATAGTCGTACACCGCCTGGGCGGTGTTCTTCGGGACTACCAGCTTCAGCTGCTCCAGTTCCGCCTCCCGGATGGCCCGGATGGACTTGAAGGCCTTCATCAGGTCGCTGCGGCGCTTGGGGCCGACGCCTTCGATCTTGTCCAATGAGGAATTATAGCTCTCGCTCCGCAGCAGGCGCTGATAGGTGATGGCGCTGCGGTGGGTCTCTTCCTGGATGTTGCCCACCAGCGCGAAGACGGCCTGGTTGCCGCTGATGCCGATCTCCCGCCCGTCGGGCGTGATCAGGGCGCGGGTGCGGTGCCGGTCGTCCTTCACCATGCCGAAGATGGGCACCGAGAGCCCCAGCTCCTCGACCGCCCGCCGGGCCGTGGCAGCGTGCACGTCGCCGCCGTCGATGAGCAGCAGATCCGGCAGGGGCGCGAACTTTTCGTCCCCGTCCACATAGTGCTGGAATCTGCGGTGTACGGCCTGGTACATGCTGGCGTAATCGTCCTGCCCGTCCAGATCCTTCATGCGGAATTTGCGGTAGTCCCGCTTGAGGGGTTTACCGTCCACATGCACGGTCATGGCAGCGACGATGCCGGTGTCACCCAGGTTGGAAATGTCGAAGGCTTCGATGCGGCTGGGGCAATTCTCCAGCTCCAGCGCCTTCTGCAGCCACTCCAGGGTCTTGGAACGACGCTGCTGCTGGGTGGTGCGGCGCTGGATCTCCTCCCGCGCGTTTACGGCCGCGCTCTCGATGAGGCGCATGCGCTCGCCGCGCTTGGGGGATTCGATATAGACTCTTCGCCCCGCCGTCTCGCTCAGGAGCGTCTCCAGTTCCTCCCGATCCTCGATCTCCACCGGGAGCAGGATGGATTTGGGCCAGCCGCCGCGATGGGCGGTGTAGTACTGCCGCACCAGGTCGGAGACCGCCTCGGCGTCCTCCTCCAGGGGCTCGTCCATCATCTCCACGTCCTTGCCCACCAGATCCCCGTCCACAAAATGCAGCACGGTAAAGCAGCTCTTCGCGCCGCGGCTGAAGCCGATGGCGTCGGTGTCGGCAAAGGCGGTGGAGATCACCCGCTGCTTGTGGGCAAGGCTCTCAATGGCCCGCAGGCGGTCGCGCAGCTCGGCAGCGCGCTCAAAGCGCAGTTCCTCCGCGGCCTGCTCCATCTGGGCTCGCAGGTCCTCGATCAGCTCTCCGCTCTTGCCGTCCAGGATCAGCACGGCCTGGGTCATTCTGGCCCGGTAGTCCGCCGCGGAGCTGTCTTTCAGGCACCAGCCGGCGCAGCTGCCCATGTGGTAGTTGAGGCAGGGCCGCTCCTTGCCGATGTCCCGCGGGAATTTGCGGCTGCAGTCCGGCAGCAGCAGCGCCTTGCAGATGGTGCTGATAATGTCCCGGCTCTGGCTCCGGCCGCCGAAGGGGCCGAAGTAACGGGCGCCGTCCTTCCCCGCGCGGCTCGAAATGCTCATGGTCGGGTACTCCTGCCGCATGTCCACCCGGATGAAAGGGTAGCCCTTGTCGTCCTTCAGGAGGATATTGTAGTGGGGCTTGTGCCGCTTGATGAGCGAGTTTTCCAGCACCAGCGCCTCAAACTCGCTGGCCGCGACGATCACGTTGAAGTCCGCAACCTTCTCCACCATGGCGGCCACCTTGGGCAGGTGCTCGCCGTGGAAATAGCTGCTGACGCGGTTTTTCAGTTTTTTGGCCTTGCCGACGTAGATGACCTCGCTCTGCTCATCGAGCATGATGTACACGCCCGGCAGCAGCGGAAGGCGGCTGGCCTTGTCCTGCAGTTCAGGAAGATGATTCTGCATGTTTTGCCTCGTTGTTCTGTCCGAAAATACACCAGAGCGTCACGGCGCTGATGACGATCGCGCCGCCGATGAGCGCATAAGGGCCCGGCCGCTCGCCGTTAAAGAGCAGCACCCACACGGGGTTTAAAAGCGGCTCCACCGCACCGAGCAGGGCGCAGGCCAGCGGCGGGCAGTAGGCGCTCGCCTTCACATAGAGGATGTAGGAGACGCCGAGCTGCAGCACACCCAGGGCCAGCACACAGCCGACAGTGGAGAACGTGAAAACCGGCTTCGTCGCGATCACGGCGGGAAAGCCCACCAGGAAGGCGAAGAACTGGCCGATCACGATGGCGCTGAAGCGCGCGTCCTTCTCCAGACCGCCCACGGCCAT
>CAMOXI010000049.1 GCA_946628965.1 uncultured Clostridia bacterium
GCGCTCTCCCCATGCGTGTCCTGCTTCCGTCGCATGAGTTTGTCTACAGTCTGACCGGCGGGACATTGTTGTCCCGCCGGTCTTTTCGGATGCTTACAAATTGAAATTATTTCTTCCGCTTCTGGTTGCGCAGCAGGAGCCATGCGCCGACGCCCACGGCGCCGAGGCTGATCACCGCCAGGGCCGCGTAGAGCGCGATGGGCGCTTCATCGCCGGTCTTGGGAGCTGTGCTGCCGCTGCCGCCGCCGTTGTAGGAGCTGCCGCCCTTCTGCCACACGGCGTAGAGGGTCACATTGCCTCCGGTGATCTTCACCTTGTTGCCGGCAAAGTAGGAGGCGGCGCCGCCGCGGGAGACGGCCCAGCCCTGGAAGCTGTAGCCGCTGCGGCTGGGCTGGCCGGAAGCGATGGTCAGCTCCACGGAGTCGTTCTCATCGCTGATGCCGCTCTGGGCAGCCGGCGCGCCGGAACCGCCGTTGGCGTTGTAGTACAGGGTGTAGGTCGGGTTCTGTTTCCACACGGCGTAGAGCACGGTGTCCTTGGTGATCAGGATGTCCTGGTCGGCCTTCTTGGCGGCGTCATACTTATACTCGGCCGTCTCGGCGCCGGCGTCCTTGCTCCAGCCCTGGAAGGTGTAGTACTTCAGGAAGGGCTCCTGCTCGGGAATGTCGATGCTGGCGCCCACGTTCGCCACCGCGAGAGCCAGGATGGGATCGGGCTCGCCGCTGCCGCCGTTGGGGTCGAAGCTCAGCTGGACCAGACGCTGGTTGACGTCGGGGATGCCGTCCTCGTTCTCATCGAAGCTGTACACGGCGTACACGGTCTGATCCTCACCGGCCTTGACGTCGATGGTGCTCAGGGTCTCGGGAGCGGTGCCGCCGCGCGCATAGATGTTCTCGTCCTTCTCGGCGGTCCAGCCCAGGAAGACCACGGGCTTCTTGTTCATGTCGATATGGGTGGGGACGTTTTCCTTCTCCAGCGCGTAGCCGGTCTCTTCATGGGCAAACACGGGGTTGGGATCGGGGCCGCCCTCGCCGCCGTTGATGTCGTAGGTCAGCCAGGCGCCCTCGGAGGAGAGCATTTTGGTCTCGGCCTTGAGCTCCACGTCGGAAGCGCCGCCGTCATAGTTGCGGGAGGCGATGCGGACCACGAAGTTTTCAAGCTTCGCAGTAGAGACCAGGTTCTCGGCCTCGGGATCAAATTTGGAGGCGGGAAGCTCGGTGCTGAAGTTCAGGCCGATTTCCTCGCCCAGCTCGTCGCTGTGGTCCTTCCAGCCTTCCTTCAGCGTCAGCACCGCGCTGATGCTCTTGTCAGCGGCGGAATAGGTCTCTTCGGAGATCTCAAAGATGTTGCCGGTCACGCTGCAGTACTTGCCGTCCTCGCCGGTCGTGGCGTCCAGACGGGAATCCAGCTTGAAGACCAGCTTGATGCGGCCGCTCTCCACCCGGTCGACGCCCATGAAGTTGATCACGGTGACCAGGCTGCCGGGGAGCGTCACGGAAGCTTTGTAGGGAACCTGGTACGGAGGGCCGTCCTCGCCCTCGACCAGGGACTCGGGCGCGGTGAAGGACAGGGTGGCGCTGCTGCCGGTGTTGATGCCGGGGATGTCCACGTCGCTGCCGCTGCCGCCGCCGCCGATCAGATCGCCGATGATGTCGGCAATGCTGCCGGGATTGCCGGAGCCGCCCTCACCGCTGCCGCCGCCGGAGAGCTGCTTGAGCAGATCACTGAGATAATCGGGGGAGAAGCCGTTGAGAAGGGAGCGGATGAACTCGGGGCTGAGTTCGGGGATCTGGTCGGCAATGATGTCGGTCAGGCCCTTGAGGATGTTGTCCCAGTCGCTGCCGGGTTCTTCGTCGCCGCTGCCGTCCCCGGCGTCCTGAGGCTCCGCCGCATCCGCGGCCAGGGCGAAGAAGGGGGCATCCTCCGTCTCATTGGCGCCGGACGCCTCTTCGTCAGGCGCGGCCTCGTCAGCGGCCTCTTCGGCGGCTTCGTCAGCGCTCTCGGCCGCGCTTTCGGTCTCTGCGGCGGGCTCCTCGACAGGAGCGCCGCGCTCGATGACGGTAGCATAGGTGCCGATACGCACCTGGGCGCCCTCGGCGCTGATGGCCTTCAGACCGGCGGGAGAGGCAATATAGGCAGTGTCCTTGATGACGCTGTAGTCCTCCACGGTGACGGAGGCGGCGCCGACGGCGCGCACGGCGGACATGCCGCCGAAGTTGCGCAGCTCAGAACCGGGGTTCAGCGTCAGGCTGGAGCTGCCGTAGAGGGCGACAATGGCGTCCTGCACGCGCTCGAGATTGTTGACGCCCTCGGCGGGGTCGGTGCTCTGGGCCAGATACTCGCTGCCCTCATGCAGGCCGGCGTCGTCCAGTACCACGTTGTCCAGAGACAGAGCGGTGCTCTTCGGCTCCGCGCTCTGCAGTTCGCCCAGCTCGATCATGGCGGGGTGATAGGCCTGGCGCAGCGCGTCATAGGCGGATTCAAAATTGCTGCCGCGGGTGACGAGCGCCGTGCCCTCCTCGCTCATGAGGATTACGTTCTTCCCGTTGAAGCGGGCGGTTCTGGTCACGGTCAGATCACTGAGCAGGATCACATACACGGTGTTCTCCGCCGCGCCGTTGGCCAGATCGGCCGCTGCGGCCAGAGAGGCAAGCGGCGCCTCACGGCTGCCGTCGGCCATGTCGTCACCGGAAGCGGAGACGTAGATCTCACGATAGGCGGGGGCTGCGGGGGCCTGTTCGCCCTCCTCGCCGCTGATGGAGCCCTCCTCCGCGGGGGCTTCCGCCTCGGCGGCGTCCTCCAGGGGTGCACTCTCGCTGATGCTGCCCTCCGCGCAGGCGGGCAGAGCCAGACTCAGCAGAAGGGCCAGGATAAACACAAGGGAGAGGGCCCGGCGAAGTTCCTTGGACATAAGCGATTCCTCCAAACGATAAAAGTTACGCTTTGAAAACAAACCGTAACAAAAGATAACAAAATTTGATTGTTTCCGGCGGTTTTTTCTCAAAAACTTACAATAACTGTACAATATATGATACTAAATTTCCGATCAAAATTCAAGAGGCAGAAGCGTAAAAGGGAACGGAATTGCCTGTCATTTTTCGGACAGATTTCACAAAATGCTCAGCCATAAAGAAACCGGGGCGGCAGCAGCCACCCCGGGAATGCAATCTTCTCTTTTCAGCGAATGGTGATCGGATAGCTGTGGCCGCTGACGGAGACCGTGATCTGATCGCCCTGCGCAAAGTCCGCAGAAGAGCAGAGCAGGATCTTGAAGCTCTGGGGCACTTCGATATCGTCCCAGGCGGAGGCCACGGTCACCGTGTCGCCCGCATTGCCGCTGACGGGCGCGCGGAACCAGCTTTGACCGCCCGCGGCGAAGCCCGCCTGCTTCTCGGAATTGCAGAGGACCAGCAGCTCGTTGTTGGCGTAGATCTCGCCCTCGGCCTTCAGGCCCTGCTTCGAGGCGGAGACAAAGAGCTTTCCGCCGGACAGCAGGATATCGCCCGCGCCGCTGTCCCGAATGCCGGCCTGCAGGCCGGTGGAAGCCGTCACGCGCACATCGCCGCCGCGGATGCGCAGCTCGCCGCCGGCGTGGATGCCGTCCTCGTCGGCGGCAATGTCCAGCGTGCCGCCGGAGATGTCCACCAGCGTTCCGGCCTTGAGGCCCTTGCGGCTGGCGGCGCTCACCAGATCCCGGCGGCTCCCGGTGGAGATCGTGCCGCCCGAAATGCGCAGCTCCGTGAGCGCGGCCACCGCGTCGCCGCCGCTGCTGACGGAGACCGTGCCGCCGCTGATGTCGATATAGCCCTTGTCCGCCTTCTTGTCCGAGCTGGTCTTCAGCCCGTCGTTGCCGGAGCGGACCGCGATCACGCCGTCGGAGATCTCAATGGACTCGGAGGCGCGGACGCCGTTGTTGGCGCTGAGCACCTCCAGGCTGCCGCCCTTCACCTTCAGATCGTCCTTGCAGGTGATGCCGTTGTTCAGATAGCCCAGCACGTGCAGGCTGCCCTCGCCCTCGACGATCAGATCGTCCTCGGAATAGACAGCGGCGCCGCTGCGGCTCTCGTCAAAGGAGGCCAGATCCGCCTCTTTGCCGGAGATCAGCAGGTTTTCGCTGCCCGGGGCCAGCTGCAGATGCACATTCTTGGCCTGCTTGACCCAGAGGGCGGGGCCTTCGGGATTGGTGACGGAAACGCCGTCCAGGATCAGCGTCACGTTGACGGCATCCTCGCCGGTGTCCACCACGATCTGCCCCTCGGAGAGCGTGCCGGTGATGCGGTATTCGCCGACAGCGCCGATGGTCACGGTACCGTTCTCGGCTTTGGCACCGCCGCCGTGGATCTCGATCCCCTCTTCCGTCAGCAGGATGGTCGTCGCTTCCTGGGCCGCGGGAGCGGCCTTGGAAGCCTCTGCGCTATCGCCCGCGCCGCCCTGCTCGCCGCAGGCGGCGAGCAGCAGCATCCCGGCGCAGAGCAGCAGGGACAGGCATTTTTTCATCACATTAGCTCCTTGTCCTCGCTGACGCCGCAGGAGATGTTCAGATTCCCATTGCGGCAGCGGATCGCGTCGATAAACTCCTTCGTGTGCCGGAGATCCTTTAATTCTATATTGTAGCTCAGCTCATAAAGGGTACCCATGTTGGTGGTGCGCACGCGGGTCAGCTCGTGCCGGCGGGTATAGGTCTCGAAGAGGTCGTCAAACAGTTCCTCATAATTCAGGTTCTCGGGGATCGTGATCTTCAGCACCCGCTGGATCCCGGCCTCCTCCCCGAAGCGGAAGCGGCTGAGCGCCATGCTGTACACGGCCACCGCCAGGAAAAACAGCGCAGCGTAGCCCACATAGCCCATGCCGCAGGCAAGGCCGATGGCCACGGCGAAAAACAGGCCCGTGATCTCCTTGGCGGTGCCCGGCGCGCTGCGGAAGCGCACCAGCGCGAAGGTGCCGGCCACGGCGAGACCCGCGCCGATGTTGCCGTTTACCAGCATGATGACCAGCGTCACCACCGGGGGCAGCAGGGCCACGGACTGGCGGAAGGCGGGGCTGTGGTGGTCCCGGTCGGAGAAGACCAGGGACGCGAGCAGGCCCAGGACCATGGCCGTAAAGATACAGACCAGGAAGGAAACCAGACGCATTTCACTGCCGATAATGCTGTTAAGCATGTTGTGTCACCTCAAAAATTTCTTGTAATATGTGGCCGCGGTAGGCGCTGCCGTATTTGGAGAAGCTGGTGGGGAAGAGCGCCTCGTCACTGAGCAGGCGGGCCAGCCACAGAGGCGCCGCCGTGGGGATCTTGAGCTCCATGAGCACCTGCCCCTCCTCGGTGAGCGGCTCTCCCGCGCTGCCCGCGCAGAGATCCAGATCCTCCTCCCGCCAGCGCAGATGCTCATCAAAGGTGATGCGCAGCTCCGGCTCATCCACAACGCGCCAGGCCGTGCGCTCACAGGCGATAAAGGCCCGGGGCCGGACCGGGTTCTGGCGCAGGAACCAGTCGATCTCCCGGATCATCTGGCCGTCCTCGGCGGGGTCGCCCTCGCCCCGGAGCCAGCGGGCAGCCTCCGCCGCCGGCAGGGTCACCCGGCGCTTGTAGACGATGCCCTTGTATTTTTTCTTGAGCTCCACGAACACGGTGTCTTCCGGGCCGGGGACGCCGTAGCTGCGCAGCCGCAGCTTTTCCTTGTACACCGGCCCCTCGATGGAGTGGCGGATCAGGCGGCAGTCCTCTGTGTCGTAGTACAGGGAGCAGACGGTGCTCTGAAAGTATTCGTCCGGCTCGATGTGGGGTCGCAGCTGGGCCAGCAGGCGCGCATAGGCTTCCGCACTGAGCAGGTATTTCTTTTCGTATCGCTTGAAGGTGAGGGTGGTTTCGCCCATGCTTATGCTCCAAAGTACTCCGCGCGCTCCTCTGCACTCAGATGCAGCATCCGGCAGATCTGATTGACGCAGTTGATGTTCCACGCGTCATCCGCAAACTTTTCGCGCAGGTAATCCATATCAAAATTCCATTTACTGAGCTGCAGGCCATGCTCAAGATAGTCCCGCTCCACCTCCGGCTCCACTTCGGCGGCCAGCCGGTCGATCTCGGCCAGCACGCTCTCGGTGGAGAGCACAGTGTCCAGCAGTTCCGCCGATCTGCGCAGGAGCCGGTCTTTAAAGTCGGGGTTGCGCAGCAGGGGATTGACCAGGAAGGTGCCCACCTGGCGGGAGTAGAGGGCCATGCCGTCAAACATGTTGACAAAAGCCTTCTCCCGGTCCCAGAAGGTGGCGTCCAGATCGTAGAACATCAGGCGCCATTTGCCGTCCCCCTCGGTGGAGTGGGCGTAGCGGACGTTGCCGTAGGTCAGGTCCGTGTTGGCGCAGTAGCCCTCCAGCACGATCCAGTCGATGATACTGTCGATATCCACCAGCTTCTGCGCCTGCTCGTAATATTCAGGCACGGACAGGTCGTGGTTCTTGAAGTAGAGGAACACGTCCTGGTAGATGGAGGAGGTGCCGGGGGCCATGGATTCGATGACCTCCACGCTCTGCTTGCTCACGCCCATCGCGTCGGCATAGAGCTGCTCGTTGGTCTTCTCCATCAGGTTGTAGATGCCCATGTACTCGCCGTTGGCGTAGAGGATGCAGAACTTGCTGCGGCTGGTGACGGCCCGGTTGCCCGCCATGAGGCAGAGGTTCTGGCACAGGGCGTTTTTGATGATTGTGGCGTAATAGTCCTGCCCGGCGCGCAGCACCAGCTGGCTGAAGCGGTCCACCCCGCCGTCATACACGTCGTAGTGCAGACCGCCGATGGCGCCGTAGCCCTCGCGGAAGCGGACGCTCATGTTCTTCTTCTCCAGCTCCAGGCTGGTCTCGCCGTGCATGCGCACGCCGCAGGGGATCGTGAAGCCGCCGTCCTCCTCGTAGAGGGAGAGCGTGGCGGGCACTTCCTTGAGCTTGTTGCCGTTGGAGTACATCCACACGAAGTCCTGCCGGTCGTCGGCCACCAGGCTCAGCACGGGCAGCGTGTGATTTTCGTTAATGATGTAGCTGAACACCGCCGGGCGGCTGGGCAGCGCACCCTCCTCCACGGCGATGGCCCGCACCACGCCGGTCTTGTCCAGCGTGAAGGACTTGGTATATTGCTCGCTCTCCTCGGTGGGGACATTGTTGCCCAGAGCATAGTAGATCGTACCCTCGGCCCCCAGCTCCACCTTTACCTTCTTCACGCCGTTGAAGACGCCGTCTGGCGAGAGGGCCACGGGCTGCGCCGAGACACGGCGGCAGCCGCCGCTGTTCTGCGTGCCGGGGGTGGTGGAGGCAAAGTAGAACCAGCCGCTCTCATCCTCCATGCGGCCGAAGCTGCCGCCGTAGGGGATGCCGCGCAGGGGAGCCCAGTCCACCGGCGTGCCGTCCCTCTTCGTCAGGTACAGCTGCTCACTGCCCGCGTCCAGGGAAAAGCCGGTACAGGGATCGCCCTTGTAAATCTGGGCGCTCAGATCGTCGCAGCGCACCAGGTACAGCGCGCCGGGCATCAGCTGCTTGGCCGGAAACTGCCACAGCGCCAGATCGTCAGGGTCGTCGGACAGGCAGTAGTCCGAAAGCTCGACTGCCTGGTCGGAGACGTTTTTGATCTCCACCCAGTCGCTTTCCTTAAGCCGCCATTCGGCCACGGCGCCGGTGCTGAACACGCAGACCTCGTTGATCTGCAGCGGGGAGGGATCGGGCAGCGTTTCCTGCAGGGCGTCATAGGAGGCCCTGGTGTTGGGAAACCCGGGTGTGGGGTATTCCGTCTCCACATACTCGCCGTTTTCGTTTACCGCGACGGAGCAGTCGGAGCGCTCGCTGGGAAAGCTCACCGCGGAGATCGCGCGGCCGTAGGGGTCCATGAGGCTCACGGTCTCATCGCTGGAGAGGGAGAAGTCCGCGTGTCCGGCGTCGCTCCGGTCCTTGCCGGAAGCCCAGTAGAGGCGAAGCTCGCCGGGCTCGATGCTGCCGGAGAGGGCGAGACCCGGGCGGTTTTCCTTGTCGGTCAGGCGGAAGCCTGTCAGGTCGATGGCCGTGTCGCCGGTGTTTTCGATCTCGATCCAGTCGGAGAAGTCCCCGTCCTCATCCCGGAGGGTGGCGTGGTTTTTCGCCATCACCTCGGAGATGCGCAGCGCGGAACGATCCGGCTCCGGCGTGGGGGGCGGCGTCTCGGTCGGGGTGGGGGTCACCACCATCTGTACGACCGGCGCGCTGTAGAGTTCTTCTTCCGGATTCTGCGCCTCACTTCCGCAGGCGCTCAGCAGCAGCGCGCCGAGCAGCATTGCGGCGATGGCGCGCTTTCTTTTGCGTGAAAAAGACATGGTTGTCCGTAGTCTCCTGATGTGCATAAAAAATCAGGTTATTATACAATAAAAGAAGGAAAGATGTCAACAAAAGAAGCCCCGGGCATCCGTTGCCATTTTTCCCTTCTGTTGGTATAATACAGGAAAACCAGAGAGGATCGTCCCGCCATAAGCGGGACAGAGGGAAATAGTATGAACACAGTCGTCGTCATCGGAGGCGGGGCCTCCGGCATCATGGCCGCGCTCACCGCCGCGGACAATCCGGAAAACCGCGTCGTTCTGCTGGAGCGGCAGCAGCGCATCGGCCGCAAGCTGCTGGCCACCGGCAACGGGCGCTGCAACCTGACGAATACCGGCGCCCAGCCGAAGAACTATCACGGGGAGCAGGCCGCCTTCGCGGAGCCGGCTCTCGCCCGCTTCACGCCCCGGGATACGCTGGTCTTTTTCCACGCGCTGGGCCTTCTGACCGTGGAGGAGTACGGCGGGCGGGTCTATCCGCTCTCCAACTCCGCAAACTCGGTGCTGGACGTGCTGCGCTTCGCGCTGGAGAAGGCCGGTGTGGAGCTGCGCACAGCCTGTCCCGCCCGGGAGATCCGGCGGCAGGGGAGTATCTACCGCGTGGTCACGGACGATGGCAGCATCGACGCGGACAGGCTGATTGTGGCCTGCGGCGGCGCCGCGGGGGCGAAGCTCGGCGGCGTCATGGACGGCTACGAGCTCTTAAAGCCCCTGGGGCACAAACGCACGGCCCTCCGCCCCGCCCTCGTGCAGATCCTGACGGCCCCGGACTACCCCCGCGCCCTCAAGGGCGTGCGGGCTGAAGCCCGCGTCCGCCTCATGGCCGGGGAGGAAATACTGGGCGAGAGCTGCGGCGAGCTGCAGTTTACCGAGAGCGGCGTCTCCGGCCCGGCGGCCTTCGACCTGTCCCGGGCCGCAGCGGCCGACGGCGATGGGCTGACGCTGCACGCGGACTTTCTGCCCGCGGGGGCGGACGCTTTCGCGCTGCTCTCCGCCCGGCGGGAGACCTTTCCTGATCAGCCCGCCTCGGAACTCTTCACCGGCATGCTCCACAACCGGCTGGGCCGGATGCTGGTCAAGTACGCAAACATCGAGGCCAACCGGCCTCTTGGCAGTCTCACGGACAAGGAACTGCGCCGCGCCGTGCGCGCCTGCACGGACTTTGTGCTGCCCGTCACCGGCACCGAGGGCTTTGACAATGCCCAGGTCACCGCGGGCGGCGTCCGCACCGCGGGCTTTAACCCGGAGACCCTGGAGAGCTGGTTCATGCCAGGGCTCTTCGTCTGCGGCGAACTGCTGGACATCGACGGCGACTGCGGCGGCTACAACCTGCAGTGGGCCTGGGCCAGCGGGAGACTGGCGGGGAGGCTCGGCACATGATCCTGATCCGCAATCTGCGCCTGGAAATCGGCGAGGGCCATGAGGCCCTGCCCGCAAAAGCCGCGAAAAAGCTCCGCATCGCGCCGGAGCGCATCAGCGACTGGCGGCTTGTGAAAAAATCCCTGGACGCCCGGAAGAAGGACGACCTGCACTACGTCTGCGCCCTCGCGGCGGAAGTGAGCGGGAAGCTGCGCCTGCGCGACCGGGATGTGAGCGACTATACCCCGCCCGTGTATGAGATCCCCCGGGTGGAGGCAGCGATGCGCCCCGTGGTGGCGGGCTTCGGCCCGGCGGGCATGTTCGCCGCGCTGGTGCTGGCCCGGGCCGGGGCAAAGCCCATCGTGCTGGAGCGGGGGCAGGACGCCCTGACCCGGCAGAAGGCCGTAGAGGCCTTCCGCGCCGGCGGCGCGCTCGACCCGGAGAACAACGTCCAGTTCGGTGAGGGCGGCGCCGGCACCTTCTCAGACGGAAAACTGAACACCGGCACCCACGATCCGCGCCTGCACTGGGTGCTGCGGGAATTCGCCGCCCACGGCGCGCCCGAGAGCGTGCAGTGGGACGCCAAGCCCCACATCGGCACCGACATTCTGGTGGACGTGGTGCAGAACCTGCGGCGGGAGATCGTGTCCCTCGGCGGCGAGGTGCGCTTCGGCGCGAAGCTCACGGGACTTGGGAACGAGGACGGCCGCCTCGCGGCGGTCGAGGTCAACGGGAAAGAGCGCATCCCCTGTGAGGCGCTGATCCTGGCCGTGGGCCATTCGGCCCGGGACACCTTTGAAATGCTGCAGCGCCTGGGCGTTCCCATGGAGCCCAAGCCTTTTTCCATGGGCGTGCGCATCGAGCACCGGCAGAGCGCCGTGGATCTGGCCCAGTACGGGCGGGAGCGGGGCCAGCTCCCCGCGGCGGACTATTCCCTGAACGTGCACCTGCCCGACGGCGGCAGCGCCTACACCTTCTGCATGTGCCCCGGCGGGCAGGTCTTCGCCGCGGCCTCGGAGGCGGGCGGCGTCGTCACCAACGGCATGAGCTATTCCCGGCGCGACGGGGAGAACGCCAACGCGGCCCTGCTCGTCACCCTGCACCCGGAGGACTTCCCGGGCGAGGGCGTGCTGGCCGGCATGTACTGGCAGCGGGAGCTGGAGCAGAAGGCCTTCCGCCTGGGCGGCGGGAACTATCACGCCCCGGCCCAGCGGGCGGGCGACTTCCTGAAGGGCGTCCCCAGCGTCGGCCCCGGCAGCGTGCAGCCCAGCTACCGCCCCGGCGTCACCTGGTGCGACCTGCACGCGCTCTATCCGCCCCGCATCACCGGGGTGCTGGAGCAGGCGATCCCGGCCCTCGGGCGGAAAATGAAGGGCTTTGATGATCCGGACGCGGTGCTGACCGCACCGGAGACCCGCTCCTCCTCTCCGGTGCGCATCCTGCGCGGGGCGGATCTGAGCGCGGAGATCCGGGGGCTCTACCCCTGCGGCGAGGGCGCGGGCTACGCCGGCGGCATCTCCTCCGCCGCGGTGGACGGCATGCGCTGCGCCGAGGCGGTGCTGCGGCAGATTGACGCGGCCGGGCAGTTGTGATAAAATAGCAATAAGCGAAAGGCAAGCAATTTTTGAATAAGGAGATATCAGTATGAATTTCAGAACCATGACCGTGAAAGAGGCCTTCAGCAACCCCACCGTCAAGCAGATCATTCTGGACAACGCCCCCAACCTGGGCAAGTACCCCATCGCCCTGTTCAACAAGAAGACCTGCGGCGAGATCTTTGATCTGGTCGTCAGCAAGAAGCTGGTCCCCGAAGACGTGGCCAAGAAGATCGAGGAAGCCATCAACGCCCTCTGATCGAGACATCAAAAAAGCACCGGAAAGCTCTGGCTTTCCGGTGTTTTTTTGCGCGGCGATGGCCGGTAGGGGCGCGGCTTGCCCCCTCCCGCCGGACGCGCTACAGAGGCCGTACAGGCCAAAACGGTTTGTCATCCTGAGGAGGCGAAAGCCGACGAAGGATCTTAAAACGCCTGACCCCGCGCCGGGGGCGAGATTCATCGCTGCGCTCAGAATGACATCGTAAGGCGGGGCTTGTCCCCGCCCGCCGGACACCGCATGACGCCAAACGAAATGGGAGGGGACGAGTCCCTCCCGTACGGCGAAAGACGAAGAATTCTTTTTTATTTCATCCCCTCGCCCGTGCGGCTGAGATAACGCCGCACGGTTTCGACCATTTTCCGGTTGACAAAGGCGGCTTCCACCTCGTCCATATCCACGGCGCGGCCCATGAGGATGCCCTGGATCAGCACCTCCGCGTACAGCACGTCCCGCGTCTGCGGATCTTTCAGATATGCCAGCACGTCCATGTTCATCTTCTCGTTGATGCCGTCGATCATCGCGGTATAGAAGGTGCAGCTCTCGCCGAAAAGCCGGCCGATCTCTTCCAGATGGGAAAAGCCCGTGATCACGTCCTCCACGTGCATCGCCTTTCTTCCCCGGATGATGACGGAGCCGCCGTTGAGCAGCCTGTCCGCCGTCGTCCCGAGACATTCGCACAGCTCAGGGAGCAGCGCGGTGTCCGGCAGGCACTCGCCGGTTTCCCATTTGCTCACGGCCTGAAACGATACGTTCAGCCGCTCGGCCAGCTCCTTCTGGGTCATGCCGGCGCTTTTTCGCAGCGTCTGGATATACGCGCCGATTTTCAAGTTGTCCATTTCCTGTCTCCTCTTTTCTTCATTAGCCGTTCATGAACTGTCTGTCTATATAATATGCGCGGCGGGAGCGGAAGTAAATAACGGGAAAATTGAAAAGATTCCCGCACAGGTTGAATTGCGCGGCAAAAGCATACGGGCCGTCCATTCGGACGGCCCGTGAGTTTGCCGGGAGTTTTTACTCCACGGAGATCATGTAATAGTAGACCGGCTGGCCGCCGTTCACCACGCTGACTTCCGCGTCGGGGAAGTTGCCGCGGATGGTCTCGGCCGCGCTCTCGGCCTCCTCCTCGGTCACGTCCTCGCCATAGTAGACGGTGATGAACTCGGGGTGGAAATCGTCCACCGCCCAGCTGAGCTCCTTGAAGAGGGTCTTGGTGTTGGCGTAGCTGCCGATCAGCGCGCCGTCCAGCAGGGCGAGATACTCACCCGCGTGGATGCTGTGCCCGTCAAAGTCGGAGTCGCGGGCGGCGTAGGTGACCATAGCGGTGTGCACATTGCCGATGGCCTCGCCCATGGCGCCCACCAGGCTCTCCTCGCTCTCGTCGGGGGAGAAGTTCAGCATGGCGGAGATGCCCTGGGGCACGGTCTTGGTGGGCATGACGATGACGTGCTTTTCCGTCAGGGGAACGCACTGCTCGGCCGCCATGATGATGTTCTTGTTGTTGGGGAAGACGAACACGGTGGAGGCGGGGGTGCGGTTGACAGCCTTGAGAATATCGTCGGTGGAGGGGTTCATGGTCTGGCCGCCGGTGACGACCTGATCGGTCCCCAGCTCCAGGAACAGATCCTCCATGCCCTTGCCGGCGCAGACGGCCACCACGCCGTACTCCTTCTCCGGTTCGGCGACGCCCTCGTCCTCTTCCTCGGTCAGGGCGGTGGCGGACTCCATGGCGGTGAGCTCCTGATCGATCTGCTCCAGATCGTCGGTGCTCCTGGCCTTCTGGCCTGCCAGCTGGTCGAGTGCCTGCAGACGCATGTTCTCGATCTTGGCGATGTCCAGCGCGCCGTACTTCTGGCTCTCGCTCAGGGCGTTGCCGGGGATGTCGGTGTGCACGTGCACCTTGAAGATCTCGTCGTCGTCGCTGATGACCAGCGAGTCGCCGATGCTGCCCAGATAGCGGCGCAGCGGCTCCAGATCCACGTCGGGGCTCTTCTTGCGCACCACATAGACGGTGTCGAAAATGTTGATCTCAGGCACGTCCACCTTGCCCTCGACGAAGACGGAGTCCTCCTTCGGGGCGCTGACGGTGACGGCCTTGCCGGAGGCGATCTCCCCGCGCAGGGAGGCGAGGATCGCCGAGAGAATGACCATGTAGCCCTTGCCGCCCGCGTCGATGACGCCGGCCTTCTTCAGCACCGGGTTCTGGTTGACCGTGTCCTCCAGGGCCTCTTCTCCGGCGCGGATGGCCTCGACCAGGGTGTTTTCCAGGTCGGCGCCGTTCTTCGCGGCCTTGACCGCGGCGGCGGAGGCGAGACGGGAGACGGTGAGGATGGTGCCCTCGGCGGGCTTCATGACGGCCTTGTAGGCGGCCTCCACGCCGTCGTTCATGGCGCCGGCGAATTCGGCGGCGCCGGCGGTCTCGGTGCCCTTGAGGCGCTTGGCGATGCCCCGGAAGAGCAGGGAGAGGATGACGCCGGAGTTGCCGCGGGCACCGCGGAGCATGGCGCCGGCCACACAGTCGGACGCGGCGGCCACGTTGTCAAAGCTCTTCTTGCGAAGCTCAGTGGCGGCGTTGTTGATGGTCAGGCCCATGTTGGTGCCGGTGTCCCCGTCGGGAACAGGGAAGACGTTCAGGTCGTTGATGGCCTGGATATTGGCATGCAGTGCCGCATCCGCGCAGAGGATCATTTCCTTGAAGGCTGCGGCATCGATATAGTCTCTCATGTTATGTGTTTCTCCGTTTTTTGAACGTAGTAATATTTATTTCCAGCGTTTTCCCTGAGATACAGGCGCGCAATTGCCCACAGGGCATTTCAATTGTTTTTGGCACAGCTCCGCTGCGGCAAAAACACCCTGAGGCGAGCACTGCGAGCTCTCTCGCCGACCAAACGCGGCGTATCACGCATCGCCGCGTGCGATGAGCGAGAGTATCTCAATTGTGAAACGCAGTTTCGCAATTGAAGAAGTTATCCGATTATAGAGTCAACATATACGTCCACAGCCTTCACCGGCACGCCGGTGGCCTTGTTCAGCTTGTAGCCGACTTCCTTCATGATGCTGCGGCACACGGCGGCGATGTTCACGCCCTGGTCCACACCGATGTGCAGTTCCAGGCTGATGCTGCCGTCTTCATTGTAGTGCACCTCAACGCCCTTGGACATATTCTCTCTGCGCAGAAGCTGCAGGGGACTGCTACTCTGGCTGCGCCCGACCATGCCCTTGACGCCGAAGCAGCTGGTGGCCGCGTCGCCCGCCAGGTTGGAGAACACTTCGCCCGTGATCCGGATTCTGCCCATGTCGTTGACGATTTTTACCATATACGATACGCTCCTTTCTCCGGTGCTTTCGGAAGCGGCGCAAATGGCCGCAAATCCGATTATAAGATTATATACCAGTTATTGAAAAAGTACAAGGCATTTTTCTTTTCCGTTCCGGCAGAACGGGAAAAATTAACAGCCTGCGGCGGAGTACGACGCTTTTTTTGAAAAAATATAGGGACGGAAGGTTTACAACCCGACGAAAAAATGATAAACTTAACCTGTCCAATAGCGCGGTGCGGTCCCGCTTTCGCAGGGCCGTCCGGGCAATCTATATGTTTGGAGAGTGAAGCTATTATGAGACACTTCAAAACGATGGACGGCAACAACGCAGCCGCCCATGTATCCTATGCGTTTACCGAAGTCGCCGCAATCTACCCCATCACTCCGTCCAGCCCCATGGCCGACTACGTTGACCAGTGGGCTGCTCAGGGCCGCAAGAACATCTTCGGCTCCACCGTCAAGGTGCAGGAGATGCAGGCTGAGTCCGGCGCCGCCGGTGCCGTGCACGGCTCCCTGAACGCCGGCGCTCTCACCACCACCTACACCGCCTCCCAGGGCCTGCTGCTGATGATC
>CAMOXI010000050.1 GCA_946628965.1 uncultured Clostridia bacterium
CCGAGTCCGTGCGCAGCCACGGCGCCATTCTGGTCAATGCCGAGGGCAAGCGCTTTGTCAACGACATGGCCGGGCGTGACGTGGTCTCCCAGGCCGAGCTCAAGCAGCCCGGCGCCTACGCCTTCATCGTCTTCGACCAGGGTCTGGTGGACGAGGTCGCCCTGACCCATAAGTTCATCGACGGCGGCTACGCCATCTCCGGCGAGACCTATGAGGAGCTCGCCAAGAACCTCGGCATGGAGGGCGACGCGATCGCAAACTTCGTCGAGACCATGGAGAACTGGAACGCCTTTGTGGAGGCCGGTGAGGATAAGGACTTCGGCCGCAGCGCGGTCAGCATGATCGACATTTCCACCGCCCCCTACTATGCCATCAAGATCGCCCCGGGCATCCACCACACCATGGGCGGCATCAAGATTAACACCGAGGCTCAGGTCATCAATACCGACGGTGACGTGATCGCAGGTCTCTTCGCCTGCGGCGAGACCACCGGCGGCATCCACGGCGGCAACCGCGTGGGCGGCAACGCCGTGTGCGACTTCATCGTCTTCGGCCGCATCGCCGGCACCTCCGCCGCCGATTACGCGGCTGCCATCGCCCCGGCGGAGTTCTCCTCCCAGGCCGGGACCTTCACCGGCACCGCAGCCGGCCGCAACGGCGATCTGACCGTGGAAGTCACCGCCGACGCAGAACACATCTACGCCATTGAGGTCACTGATCATCAGGAGACCGAGGGCATCGGCACCGTCGCCATTGAGAAGCTCCCCGCCGCCATCATCGCGGCCCAGAGTCTGGATGTGGACAATATCTCCAGCGCCACCGTCACCTCCGGCGCCATCAAGGACGCCGTCGCCGCAGCCCTGGCCTCCGCCGGTATCGACCCGGCCAATCTGGCCGCGGGTGAAGCGCCCGAAGGAGCCGAGGCCGAGCCTCTGGGCGACCGGGTCTACGAGGCCGACGTGGTCGTCATCGGCGCAGGCGGCGCGGGCATGTGCGCTGCCATCACCGCCTCCGACGCAGGCATGAAGGTCATCGTGGTCGAGAGCCAGGCCATTGTGGGCGGCAACTCCGTCCGCTCCACCGGCGGCATGAACGCCGCACCCACCGAGTGGCGCGAAATGAACGAATTCGGCGAATCCGCCGGTGTGGAGAGCACGCTGGCGAAGGTCGAAAAGTATCCCGACAACGCCCGCATCCAGGAGCTGGGCAAGATCGTTTCCGAACAGTGGGCCGATTATCAGGCCAATCCCGAGGGCTACTTTGACTCTGTGGAGCTCTTCCAGCTCGATACGCTGATCGGCGGCGGCGGGATCAACAATCCCGACCTGGTGCTGACCCTGGCCGAGCGCAGCGCCGACGCCATTGAGTGGCTGGGCGGCCTGGATCCCGAAGTGATCCTGCACAATGTGGCCCAGTTCGGCGGCGCCTCCGTCAAGCGCATCCACCGCCCCGTGGATGAGAATGGCAAGACCCTCTCCGTGGGCGCTTACGTCGTTCCCCTGCTCCAGAAGAACCTGGAGAACCGCGGCGTGACCGTGCTGCTGAGCACCACCGCCAATGAGATCGTGCGCGACAGCCTCGGCATCGTCCGCGGCATTATCTGCACCGACGAGAACGGTTACACCGTCTCCGTCAACGCCCGCTCCGTGGTCATCGCCTCCGGCGGCTTCGGCGCGAACAACGACATGATCGCCTCCATCCGTCCGGAGCTGGACGGCTTCATCACCACCAACGCTCCCGGCATTCAGGGCCAGGGAATCCAGATGGCGCAGGCCATCGGGGCCGACACCGTGGATCTTGAGCAGATCCAGCTTCACCCGACCGTGCATGTTCAGGGCAGCGACGCCGTGCTGATCACCGAGGGTCTGCGCGGTGACGGCGCGATCCTGGTCAATCAGGAGGGCGAGCGCTTCTTCGACGAAGTCTCCACCCGCGACAAGGTCTCCGCTGCCGAGTTTGAGCAGACCGGCGGCTACGCCTGGCTGATTGTGGACAGCCGCATGAGCGACGCTTCCAACGTCATCCAGGGCTATATCAACAAGGGCTACGCCGAATCCGGCGACAGCTACGAGGCCCTGGCCGAGGCCATCGGCGCCCCTGCGGACGCGTTTGCCGCCACCATGGCTGAGTGGAACGCCTGCGTGGAAGCCAAGGAAGACGCCGCCTTCGGCCGTGTCTCCTTCGCGAATCCCCTGGATCAGGCTCCCTACTACGCCATCAAGGTGCAGCCGGGCATCCACCACACCATGGGCGGTATCCGCATCGACTCCGACGCGCAGGTCCTTGACGCAGACGGCGCTGTGATCCCCGGTCTCTTCGCAGCAGGCGAAGTCACCGGCGGTGTCCACGGCAACAACCGTCTGGGCGGCAACGCCGTGGCTGACTTTGTGATCTTCGGCCGCATCGCCGGCGCTTCCGCCGCGGCCTACGCCGATCGCTGAAGCATCCGAACAACATAAAGCAGGGCTGGGAAATGCTTCCCAGCCCTGCTTTTTGACTTTTTTATGATTATTTGCCCTTCGCCCGGCTGACCAGTCCGCCCACGGCGTCCCGGTCGATGATCTGGAATCTGTCTTCCGGCGGATAGAGGCAGCCGCCGTAGAAGATGGCGCGGTTATTCGTCGTGGAGGGATCGGGCAGCGTGCGGTGGATCGCCACATGGATCTGGTCGGCCCCGGTCTCGGAAAGCACCCGCTCCAGGCTCAGCGGCGTGATGCCGGCACCCGGCAGGATCTGAATCCGCCCCGCTGCATAGGCGATCATCTCCCGCACAACAGCGGTGCCCCAGCTCACATCCGGCGCCTGGCCGCTGGTCAGCACCCGCGTCACACCCAGTTCGATCAGGATGTCCAGCGCTTCCCGCCAGTCGGGCACCACGTCGATGGCCCGGTGAAAGACCGCGTCCTTCCCTGCCTCCCGCGCAAGCTCCGTCAGCTGCCGCGTCCGCTCCCGATCCACCGTGCCGTCGGGATGCAGGAAGCCGAATACCAGGCCGTCGGCCCCGTTTGCCAGCAGGCTCTTTGCATCCTCCAGACACACGGCAAACTCTGCCTCGGTATAGCAGAAGCCACCCTCCCGCGGGCGCACCATGGTCATGATCGGAAGCCCTGTATCCCGTTTTGCCACACGCAGACTGCCCACCGTGGGCGTCAGCCCGCCGTGAAAGAGATTGCTGTTGAGTTCCACCCGGTCGCAGCCGGCTTTCCACGCCTCGATCACATCGTCCGCGCTGCCGCAGCAGACCTCCACCTTGACCTTGTTCATCTCTGTAACTCCTCTTTTTCTATTGAAATCTGTTTTGATTTATTATACTTCGCCGCCGTCATGGCGTCAAATACTCTCTTTTCAATCCGGCCATTCTGTGGTACAGTATTGCTTTAGAAACACAAAGAGAGGGGGATACGCCGTGGAAGCCAGGCTCACAAACATCGACCGCAGCGAGATGCTGCGCTACCTGCTGTGGCATGGCGGCGAGATCCCCGAGGACGTGGAAGCTGCCCTCGATCGCGGGGAGGAGCGGATCTTCCGGCTTGCGCGGCCCCGCGCGGTCTGGCGCGTCTTTGACTACCGGCCCGGCGAGCCCCTGGGCGGAACCGACTTCCGCCCCGAAGGAGAGGACCTGAAAGCCTTCCTGCAGGACTGCGATCAGGTGATCCTGCTGGCCGCCACGCTGGGGGCCGAGCCGGATCTGCAGCAAAAGCAGCTGCGCCTGCGCGATATGAGCGAGGCGGTGATCCTGGACGCGGCCGGTTCCGCCGCGGTGGAGAATGTCTGCGACAATCTCTGCGTCGATCTGGCGGCGCAGTTTGCGCCCCGGTATCTGACCGACCGCTTCAGCCCCGGCTACGGGGACTTTCCGCTGGAGCAGCAGCGCTGGTTTTTTCAGCTGCTGGACATGCCGCGCCGCCTGGGCGTGAGCCTGACCGAGACGAATCTGATGCTGCCGCAGAAGACCGTGACTGCGGTGGTCGGCATCTCCGACCTGCCGCAGAAGAAGCGGGAAAACAGCTGTGAAACCTGTTCCCTGCAAGGGGATTGTGTATTTCGAAAGGAGGGAAGACGCTGTGGAAAATGAGATCCTTCTGCTGGACGGGGCCATGGGCACCATGCTGCAGGCAGCGGGCCTTCCCATGGGCCAGGCGTCCGAGGTCTGGAACCTGACCGCCCCGGACGTGGTGGCGGACATTCAGCGCCGCTACGTGGAGGCGGGCAGTCGTGTGCTCTATACCAACACCTTCGGCGCAAACCGGCTGAAAACGAAGGACTGCGGCTTTTCGGTCGGCGAACTGGTGGCCGGGGGCGTGCGCTGCGCCCGCCGTGCCGCGGGCGAGCTGCCGGTGCGCGTGGCGCTGGATATCGGCCCCATCGGCCAGCTGCTGGAGCCTCTGGGCACGCTGAGCTTCGAGGACGCCTATGAGCTATTCAAGGAGCAGGTCGTCGCCGGGCGGGACGCCGGTTCGGATCTGATCGTCATTGAGACCATGAGCGACCTGTACGAGGTCAAGGCCGCAGTGCTGGCCGCGAAGGAAAACAGCGATCTGCCGGTCTGGGTCACCATGACCTTTGAGCAGAGCGGCCGCACCTTTGTGGGCGTCACCGTGCCTGCCATGGCCTTGACCCTTCAGGGCCTCGGCGTGGACGCCATGGGCTTTAACTGCAGCCTCGGCCCCCGGGAACTGCTGCCCCTGGTCAAAGAGCTGAGGCAGTACACCGACAAACCCCTGATCCTGAAGCCCAACGCCGGTCTGCCCGACCCGGCCACCGGGGAATATGCCATCACCGGCGCGGCCTTCGCCCGCGAGATGCAGACGGCGCTCCCCTATGGCGTACAGATGCTGGGCGGCTGCTGCGGCACGCGGCCGGATTTCATCCGCAATCTATCCCAGCTTTTCAAAGGCGAAAGCGCTGCCGCTCCCCTGCCTCCGGCGCGGCACGGCGTATGCTCTGCCCGGCACGCGGTGGAGCTCTCCGGCGTGCGCGTCATCGGCGAGCGCATCAATCCCACCGGCAAGAAGCGCTTCCAGCAGGCCCTGCGCGAAAATGACATCGACTATATCCTGGCCCGGGCCATTGAGCAGCAGGACGCGGGGGCCGATATCCTGGACGTAAACGTGGGTCTGCCGGGGATCGACGAGCCCGCCATGATGACCCGTGTGGTCAAGGCCCTGCAGAGCGTGGTGGATCTGCCCCTGCAGATCGACTCCTCCGACCCCGCCGCCATTGAGGCGGGTCTCCGCGCCGTAAACGGCAAGGCCATCGTCAACTCCGTCAACGGGAAGCGGGAGGTGCTGGACAGCATACTCCCCCTCTGCAAAAAGTACGGCGCAGCCGTGGTCGGCCTCTGCATGGACGAAAACGGCATCCCCGCGGATTCCGAGGGCCGTGCGGCCATCGCGCGCCGCATTCTGGACGCGGCGCTCTCTTACGGGATCCCCAGAGAGGACATTTACATTGACTGCCTGACGCTCACCGTCTCTGCCCAGCAGGAGCAGGCGCGGGAGACCCTGCGCGCCCTGCGCACCGTCAAGGAGGAACTGGGGCTGCATACGGTGCTCGGCGTGAGCAATATCTCCTTCGGCCTGCCCGCCCGGGAGAACGTGACCGTGAGCTTTCTGACCCAGGCGCTGTACGCGGGCCTGGATCTGCCCATCGTGAACCCCAACCAGGACGCGATCATGGACGCGGTGGCCTCCTTCCGGGTGCTCTCCGGGGAGGATCAGAACAGTGCCGCCTATATCGAGCGCTTTGCCGCCCATGGGGAGAAGAAGCCCATCGTGCAGCCGGAGAGCGGCATGAGCATCGCCGACGCGGTGCTCCGCGGCCTCGGCGGGGAGACGGCCCGCCTTACGGTCAAGGCCCTGATGGAGAAGGACGAGCTCTCTGTCATCAACGACCTGCTGATCCCGGCCCTGGACCGGGTGGGCGAGAAATATGAGAAGCAGGAGATCTTCCTGCCCCAGCTGATTTCCGCGGCCAACGCCGCCTGCGAGGGCTTTGAGCTGATCAAGGCCCGCATCAGCCGCCGGGGTGGTGAGAGCGTCTCCAAGGGAAAGATCGTGCTGGCCACCGTACACGGCGACATTCATGACATCGGCAAGAACATCGTGCGCGTGGTGCTGGAAAACTACGGCTACACCGTCATCGACCTGGGGCGGGATGTGCCCGCCCAGACGGTCGTGGACGCGGTGCTCCGGGAGAAAGCCGGGCTGGTCGGTCTCTCCGCGCTGATGACCACCACGGTCAAGAGCATGGCCGAGACCATCGCCCTGCTGCGCAGACAGGCGCCGGACTGTAAGATCATGGTCGGCGGCGCGGTGCTGACGGAGGACTATGCCATGCAGATCGGCGCGGACTACTACGCGAAGGACGCCAAGCAGGGTGCCGATATCGCAAAAAAGGTGTTGGGCTGAATGGAAAAGACAAGTGGATTCTGGGACGCGCTCTGTGACACGGCGCAGCGCCCCTTCGCCGTGGAGCTGGATAGCCCCGCCGGGCCGGACGCCTCCCGGTTTTTGGCCGGTGCGCGTGAGCTGCAGGCGCATGGCGTGGAGCTCATCACCGTGGCGGACTGCCCCATGGGCCGCGTCCGCGCGGACGCGGGCATCATGGCCTGCAAGCTGCGGCGCGAGCTGGGGATCGAGACCCTGCCGCACATGAGCTGCCGCGACCGCAACTGGATCGCCGTGCAGTCCCTGCTCTTCGGTTTTGTGGCCGAGGGCGTGGAGAATATGCTCCTGGTCACCGGCGACCCGGTGCCCCCGGATTACCGCCAGGAGGCGAAGGCGGTCTATCACTTCAACTCCCGGGAGCTGCTGCGGCGCGTGGCGGCGCTAAAGCTGCCGCTGCGGCTGTATGCCGCGCTGAATGTGAACGCGCGGAATTTTGACGTGGAGCTGCGCCTTGCGCAGGAGAAGGAAGCGGCAGGGGCCGTGGGCTTTCTGACGCAGCCGGTGCTCTCAGCCCGCGGGCTGGAGAACATCCAGGCAGCCAGAGAGAAGCTGAATGGCAAGCTTCTCGGCGGCATCATGCCCATCGTCTCCCAGCGCAACGCCGTCTTTCTGCAAAAGCAGGTGCACGGCGTCGTAGTGGATGAGCAGATCGTCGCCCGCTATGAAGGCGCCGACCGGGCGCGGGGCGAGGAACTGGCCACCGAAATCTCCACCGAGACCGCGCGGGCCATCCGCCCCTTTGTGGACGGCTATTATCTGATGACCCCCTTCGGGCGTACGGCGCTTGTCTGCCGGATCATGGACAGCATCCGCCGCGAGGAAGCATAACCATAGCCATATGCAAAGCAGGACGCCGCCGGGCGTCCTGCTTTTTTCTTCGTTTTTGTCATCCTGAGCGGAGCGAAGCGGAGTCGAAGGATCTCAATACAGGGATGGAGTTGAGATTCTTCGCTGACGCTCAGAATGACAGGTAGGTTTTCTTATTCGAAGCTCTCCGCAACCTCTTCCAGCAGTTTGCGCACCGGCAGCTTCTGGGGACAGATGCGCTCGCAGGCGCCGCACTTGATGCAGTCGGAGGCCTTCCCCTTCCCCTTCGTGCGGAAAGCATAGGCACCCGTGTAATCGGATTTGGGGAACTGCTTTTTGGCATTGGCGACCGAGAACAGATCCGGGATCGGGATCTGCATCGGGCAGCCGTCCACACAGTAGCGGCAGGCGGTGCAGGGGATCAGGCCCTGGCTGCGGAAGATGTGCTGCACCTGCTCGACAGCAGCGCGCTCCGTATCGCTCAGGGGCTGGAAATCCGCCATGAAGCTCACGTTTTCACGGAGCTGCTCAATGGTGCTCATGCCGGAGAGGACCATCATCATGTTCTCAAAGCCCGCGGCAAAGCGGATGGCATAGCTTGCGTTGCTGCCGCCATGCAGACTGTCGAAGATCTTCTGCGCCTCTTCCGGCAGATCCACCAGCTTGCCGCCTTTCACCGGTTCCATGACAATGACGGGTTTACCGTGCTTCACCGCCGTCTCATAGACCCGGCGGCTCTGCACCACGGCGTCCTCATAATCCACATAGTTAAATTGGATCTGCACGGCCTCAATCTCGGGGTACTCTGTCAGGATCCGATCCAGGGCCTCCGCCGTGTCATGGAAGGAGATGCCCACATGGCGGATCTTCCCCTCCTTCTTCAGTTCAAAGGCCGTCTCATAGGCGCGGCAGGCCTTGTACTTCTGAAAGTTTTTCGCATTCTGGGCGTGCATCAGGTAGAAGTCGAAGTACTCCACCCCGCAGGCCTCCAGCTGGCTTTAAAAGAAGGGGCGGATGTCCGCCTCCGTCTCAAAGCAGCTGCCGCTGAGCTTGTTGGTCAGCACGAAGCGCTCCCGCGGATAGCGGGACGTAAGACACTGGCGCAGCGCGGTCTCGCTCTGGCCGCCGATGTAGACATGGGCCGTGTCAAAATAGTTGAGACCGGAAGCCAGAAAAGCGTCCACCATCTTCTCAAACTGCGGCAGATCCACCTGCTCTCCGATCATGGGCAGGCGCATGCAGCCAAAGCCGAATTTTCCGTGAATCTCATCAAAAAAGCGGTTTTTCATAAGGAGCCCCCTTCATTGTGATAGCTTGATTATACCGGATTTCACACCCGGCCGCAAGAGGGTGCATGCCATGCTTTTCCATCCCAAAAGTGCAAATTGACAGCGTTCCGCCCGCGGCATATAATAGGAAGTACACAGGCACAAAAACGCGATGAAAAGGAGCCGTGTTTCCATGAAGCGTTCCGAGATCAACAGAGCCCTCCGGGAACTGGAGGCCATGTGCGAAAAATACCGCTGCTACCTTCCCCCCTTCTGCCACTTCACGCCCGAACAGTGGCAGAGCATCGGCCATGAATACGACGAGGTGCGGGACTGCATGCTGGGCTGGGACATCACCGACTACGGCATGGGTGACTTCGACCACTTCGGCTTTTCTCTCATCACCATCCGCAACGGCAATCGCGCCATGGCGGACAAGTACCCCAAGGTCTACGCGGAGAAGCTGCTGTATCTGAAAGAGGGACAGTACGCCCCCAACCACTTCCACTGGTACAAGACTGAGGACATCATCAACCGCGGCGGCGGCAATGTGCTGATCCGGGTTTACAACAGCCTGCCCAGCGAGGAGATCGACTATGAGTCCCCCGTCACGGTGCACACCGACGGCAGGACCTACACCGTCCCCGCCGGGACGCAAATCCGCCTGACGCCGGGCGAGAGCATCCACATCCAGCAGTTCCTCTATCACGATTTCAGCGTCGAGGAAGGAACCGGCCCGGTGCTGCTGGGCGAAGTCAGTCAGTGCAATGACGACAACACCGACAACCGCTTCAACCCGCCCGTGGGCCGTTTCCCAGCCATTGAGGAGGACGAGCCGCCCTACCGCCTGCTCTGCAACGAATATCCCCCGGCGAAATAACCGCATAGCAAACGAAAAAGGATGTCCAGACGGACATCCTTTTTCTCATAGATTTCTTATCTGATTCTGCAGCAGCAGGCCGATGCTGTCGGCGAGACGATCCAGGGAGCGGATCGTAGCAAAGTCCCGGCCGTAGACCAGCTTGGCTGAGGGCAGGTCCTCGTCGTCACCGGTAAAGGCGCAGATGACGGAGATCCCGTCAGCGCGCGCCCGGCGCACCTCGTAGGCCGTATCGGTCACGCCCGCCCCCAGCTCGTAGGGGATGGGCTCCGAACCGTCCCGGCTCTGGATACGACGGATGTCGTTGGGCTTGACGTCCGAGAGAATGATGAGGATCTTGTGCTCGCAGCTGTTCTGATTCATCAGATCGTGCATCGCGCGGATCGCGAGGCCGTCCCGGTTGCAGCCGTTGGAGACGTAGTCGAAAATGCGGCGGTTGGCGCCGCGCTGCTCCCGGTAGTCCCGGTAGATGCGCAGAATGGTATAGCCCGTCATGGAGCAGAAGGCCGCGACCCGGCAGGGAATGCCGCAGCTGCACAGCGCCTCGGCAATGAGATAGCCCTGGTTGGAGACGATCTCCTGCCGCCTGCGCTGGGAGGTGGATGCGTCCAGCAGGATGTCCACGCTCAGATCGCCCATGTTCCCTTGCTCATCCCGCAGAAAGACTTTCTCGTCCCCCAGCTCCAGCGCGCGCCAGACGCGGCCGCCGTTCAGGCTGCCGGCATTGGCCTTCACCGGAGAGGGCTGCAGGTGCAGCAGCACGGAGTTCTGGATCTTTTCGGTGAGCTTTCTGACCGCTGTGTGGTTCTGGGCCAGATGCTGCTGGTAATATTGCCTGTTGCGCTCGATCTGCGCGGCCTCCCGCTCCTTCTGCAGGGCCTCGAAGCCGTTGCGGATGTGGCCGGGTACCGGCTCCCCTTTTGTGAAGTGCAGGTGGCAGTATGTGTGATTGCCGGTGCAGAGCCGCCGCTCGATCTCCGCGATCTGCTGGCTGCTGTAGAGGGATTTGCCGTACTTCTCCGCCATGAAGCCCCGCAGCTCCTCGGCGCTCATGTGCGTGCGGATCGCATCCTGCTCCGCGCCCTTGTTTGCGCCCGTCTCGCTGTACAGATTGTCCGGGTGGTCGGCCAGGCCGATGGCGAACTTGCGGTAACGCTTCCTGACCCTGCCGCGGGATTTGAAGCGAAGTGACAGTCCCGGCAGGCGAAACTCTCGCTTTTTTGCCTCGGTGTTGATCTGGAACCAGCGGGCAAAGAGGGCTTTGGCCCGCTCCACGATGGCGTCGGTGTCCATGTCGGCGGTAAACTCCAGTTCATCCAGCAGGGAGCGGTCATAGGGCGTTTCCCGCTCGGCAAGACCAAGGACGCGGCGGAAGTGGCCGTAGGCCAGATGTTCATAGAGGTGGAAATCCTCCGGCGGCAAATCGCCGTAGGCCTTCACAAAGCGCTCGGCGTAGCGCCTGCGCAGCGCCGCAAGGGCGGGGCGCTCCTCCACTTCCCGCAGGAAGACGCAGTTTTCCAGGCCCAGCCACAGCAGGCCCTCATAGCAGTCCGCCTCCTCATAGGCCTGAAAGGAGGCGAACACCTTCGCAAGCTTCGGATACTCGTAGTGCCGCCGCACGGCCCCGATGATGCAGTTCCAGTACAGCTCCGCCCGGCCCTCGGCGTCGAAGGCCTTGAAATCGGGGGTAAAGCTGTAGTCCCGGGCGGCGTTCCAGATCATGTTGACAGCCCGCCGCTTCTGCAGCTCGCTTACTTCGTCCATGTCCCGTCGAAGAGTTCCGCTGCCGTCAGATCGCCCGCGATGCGCGTTGCAATCACATCGGCCACCAGCTGGCGCTCAAACTCATCGAAGGTCTTGTTCACGATGCCGAGCTCCAGCGCTTCGCCGGTGGTCAGCCCCCGCTCAATCAGCGACAGGGAGGCCAGCAGGCCGCGCAGATCCAGCGCCTTGGTGGAGATCTCCGAGCTTTCACACTTCTTGCGCAGATCCTGGAACAGGCCGGAGAACTGCTCGGCATAGCGCGGCTTCAGCTCCGGGAACTGGTTCTGCAGCAGGCGCGTCAGATCCTCGGCTGAGATGATGGGCATGTTGATGACCATGAAGCGGGAGGCCAGGGCCTCATTGAGCTCCCGCGTACCGGCATAGCCGTAGTTCATTGTGGCGATGAAGCGCGTGGCCGGCGAGAGTGTGATGCGCTCGTAGCCCGGCACGTCGATGATGCGGCGAAAGTCCAGCGTGGCATGCAGCACGGCCAGGGACTCGTTCTTCGCCATATTGATCTCGTCCAGGATGCCGAAGCCGCCGTTTTCCGCACACTGGTAGATCGGCCCGTGCCGCAGCGTCACCTCCCCGTTTTTGAAGGTGTCGGTGCCGATCAGGGAGGCGGCGTCGGTGTTCAGATAAAAGGAGATGTCCCACTCCGGGCGGTTGAAGACCGCCGCCAGGTTCTCTGCCAGCACGTTTTTGCCCGTGGCCTTGGGGCCGACCAGCAGCAGATTCTCCCCGGCGAGCAGCGCCGTCAGCGCCTTGCGCCAGACCTCTTTCCCGTAATAGCGGAAACGGGGCCGGGGGATGCGCTGATCCTGCGTCTCCGCCGCGGGGTAACGGCGGCGAAAGTCTTCGATCTCGGCAAGGATGCTCTCGTCTATGCCTTCACTGCGCAAAAAGTCGATCATACTGCGCCTCCTGTGTTCTGTAGTCTATGTCTGTATTATATCACGCATTTCCGTCGGATTCCATATGCATATGCAAAAGGGCAGGGTGCGATCCCTGCCCTTTTGCATGCTGTTTTACTGCGCCGAGATCGCGCTGTCGCAATAGTCGCATTTGCCGCGGCTGCCGGCGCGCAGGCGCGTCGTCCCGCCACAGTGGGGGCAGATCACGGAGACGTAAAGCTCTCCGCTCTTTTTCGTGCCGGTGAGCGTGACGGAGAGCGGATCGTGCCGCAGCTTGCAGCCCTGGAAGTAGCCCTTCCGAAACAGGCGGCTGAGCTCTTTTGCGATTGCGGCGCCGGAGGAACCGGTCTGCTTCATCAGTTCCTCCAGAGATACGGTACCGTGCTCATCCGCAAGGAAGATGCTCTGATAGCGCCGCGCAAGCGTCAGATCCCGCCCGGAGGTGACGCCCTTCCACAGTACCCACACCGAGGGGATCAGCAGGATCACCGCCACCCACCAGCTGTCCCGCAGGCTTTGATCGGTAAAGCAGAGGATCAGGCCGATGGTGAAAAAGGCCGTGGAGAGGCCGCCCAGGATCGTGAACAGATAGCGCACGATCGTCGATTTTGTTACGCGCCCCGCGGAAAGATAGGGATTCTGCCTGCCCATGACTGTGCTCCTTCAGAATGTGTTCTTTTTAACAGCATATGGCATCTTTTTTCGCTTGTCAAGAAGAGAATAATCCCGTTGTTCCGCGGCATATTGTATACGGGTGATGGTTTATGAAAAACGAAAAATGGAAGACCTTCGCATACTGGATCCTGCTCACCGAACTGACCGGTGCGGCGGCCGGCTTTCTGAGCCGGGAAGGGACGGAGCTCTATCAGCTGAGCGTGAGCAAGCCGTCCTATTCTCCCCCGGGCTGGCTGTTCCCGGTTGTCTGGGCGCTCCTGTACCTTCTCATGGCAATCAGTGTCTCCCGCGTCCTGCTCAGAACCGAGGGGAAAGCGCGGAGCCATGCGCTGCGCCTCTATCTGCTGCAGCTCGCCGTCAACTTTCTCTGGCCGATCCTGTTTTTCAATCTGCAGGCCTTCGGCGCGGCTTTCTTCTGGCTGGTGCTGCTGTTCGCGCTGGTCGTGTGGATGACGCTCTCCTATCGGGAGATCGACAGGAACGGCGCATGGCTGCTGCTCCCCTACCTGCTGTGGCTCGGCTTTGCGGGGGTGCTCAACTACGGCGTCTGGATGCTGAACAGATGAAAACAGGACAGACCGAAGTCTGTCCTGTCAAGGTGTCGACACCTTGACAGGATCAAAAATGAGAACTTCCGAAAAAGTCCTCATTTTTGAGAATATCAAACGCGAGAGGGAATAACCAATCCCCTCTCGCGCTCTCCCCATGCGTGTCCATCTTCTGTCACATAGGTATGTCTGCAATCTGACAGGACAGGCCGAAGTCTGTCCTGCCTTTTGGTTTTCGATCGATTACGGCTTGAGCTCCAGGTACAGAGCGCGGTACTGCTCGGCGGACACGTCCCAGGAGACGTCCTTCGCCATGTCGCGCTGCACCATCTCGTCCCAGTGCTCCCGCTCGGTGAAGTACAGGGTCTTGGCGCGGTTGATGGCGTCCAGCAGCAGGCCGGTCTCGTAGCGGTCAAAGGTGAAGCCGTTGCCGCTGTTGTCGAACTGGTTGTAGGGAGCCACAGTGTCCTTCAGGCCGCCGGTCTCGCGCACGATGGGCACGGTGCCGTAGCGCATGGCGATCAGCTGGGTCAGGCCGCAGGGCTCGAACAGGGAGGGCACCAGCAGCGCGTCGGACGCGGCGTAGATCTGGTGGGCCAGGCCCTCGTCATAGGCGATGTAAGAGCAGACGCTGCCCTTGTATGCCTCTTCAAAGTAACGGAAGGAATCCTCATAGCACTTGTCGCCGGTACCGAGGACGACCACCTGGGTGTTGCCGTCAATGAGCTGGGGCAGGATGGCGTTGACCAGATCCAGACCCTTCTGGTCGGTCAGGCGGGAGATAAGGCCGATGACGAACTTGCTCTCGTCGACTTCCAGGCCCAGGGCCTCCTGCAGCGCCTTCTTGTTGAGCTTCTTCTGAGCGACGGCAGTCTCTCCGTCATAATTGGCGGCGAGCTTATTGTCGGTGGAAGCATCCCACTGCTCCACGTCGATACCGTTGACGATGCCGCGCAGCTTGTAGGAATGGTGGCGCATGTGGGCATCCAGATTCTCGCCGTAGAACGGAGTCTGGATCTCACCGGCGTAGGTGTTGGAGACGGTGGTGATCATATCGGCATAGGCCAGGCCGCCCTTGAGCATGTTGGCATCGGCATAGCCCTGCTTGAGCACGTCGATATTGAACACATAGTCGGGCAGGCCGGACCAGTACTTGACGGCGGGGATGCTGTACAGACCCTGGAAGCGCAGGTTGTGGATGGTCAGCATGGTCTTGGCGGAGGCAACGGGCGTGCCGGCAAAGAGGGTGCGCAGATAAATGGGCACAAGCGCCGCCTGCCAGTCGTGGCAGTGGATGATATCGGGCACCCAGTTCATGTAGTTCAGGGCAGCCAGCGCGGCCTTGGAGAAGAAGCAGTAACGGGGGATATCGTCGATCAGGTTGATATAGGGGTTGCCGGCGGAAAAGAACTCCTCGTTGTCGATGAAGTCATAGACAACGCCGTCCCACACATATTCCATGATGCCCACGTAGAAGCTGCGGCCGTCGGCAAACAGATCCATCGTGAACTCGCCGCGGTAGATCATCTTGTCCTGCCACTTCTTGGGGATGCACTTGTAGCGGGGCAAAATGACCTTCACGTCACAGTTCTGGGCGACCAGCGCCTTGGGCAGGGCGTACATCACGT
>CAMOXI010000051.1 GCA_946628965.1 uncultured Clostridia bacterium
ACTCGCATTCGGGATCGTCGCACTCGTCCTCGTCGTGGTCGTGGTGATGATGGTGATGATGCTCATGCTCGTCCTCATCGTCATCATCGTGATGATGGTGGTGGCACTCACACTCGGGATCGTCGCACTCGTCCTCGTCGTGGTGATGGTGGTGGTGATGCTCGTGCTCCAGCGCTTCCTTCGCGGCGCGCAGGCCGTTTTCATCCATGACCTCGCGGATCTGCTCGCCGGAGATCTTGTCCCAGGGGGTGGTGATCAGGCCGGCCTCCGCGTTGAGGCCCTTGAGAAGCTCCACGGCGGCCATGGTCTTGGCGTCGTTCACATTGCCGGTGCGGCTCAGAACGATCAGGTCGGCGTTCTGCACCTGGTCGTTGAAGAACTCGCCGAAGTTGCGCATGTACATCTTGCACTTGCCGGCGTCGACGACGGTGACCTTCGCGCCGATCTGGGCGCCTTCCACGCGCTCCACGGCCTTGGCCACGTCAGACAGCTTGCCCACGCCCGAGGGCTCGATGATGATGCGGTCGGGGGCGTAGTCGGCCATGACCTTGGCCAGGGCCTTCGTAAAGTCGCCCACCAGGGTGCAGCAGATGCAGCCGGAGTTCATCTCCGTGATCTGCACGCCGGCGTCCTGCAGGAAGCCGCCGTCGATGGCGATCTCACCGAACTCGTTCTCGATCAGCACCAGCTTTTCGCCCTGATAGCCCTCAGCGATCAGCTTGCGGATCAGCGTGGTCTTGCCGGCGCCGAGAAAACCGGAAAATATATCAATTCTGGTCATGTGTATTCCTCCTTTGAATTTCCAACAAAACAGTATACCACTTTTAAAATAAAAGCACAAGACCCCGGGCATACAATCCCGCACGGAAAAACTCGACGCGCAAAACTGCCCTGCCGCGCTTGTCAAACGCGGCAGGGTGTGGTAAGATAAATCGGTATGAAAAATGCTGAATGGACAGATAGAAGGAGATTGACATGGAAGCTGTTTACAAGCGCGTATTGATCAAGATCAGCGGCGAGGCACTGGCCGCGGACAAGCATACCGGTTTTGATTTTGACTTTGTCTCCCGCGTGTGCGAGGCGGTCAAGGCCTGCACCGCGCTCGGCGCCCAGGTGGGCATCGTGATCGGCGGCGGCAACTTCTGGCGCGGCGTCAAGGACGGCGCGGGGAAGGTGGAGCGCGTGAGCGCCGACCGTATGGGTATGCTGGCCACGGCGATGAACTGCCTGGCGGTGGCGGACGTGTTCCGGCAGGCCGGCTGTGACGCGCGCGTGATGACCGCGGTGGACATCCAGGGCGTGGGCGAGCGCTATGACACCCGCAAAGCCATCGAGTACCTGGAAGCCGGCAAGATCGTGCTCTTCGCCTGCGGCACCGGCTCTCCCTTCTTCTCCACCGATACGGCGGCGGTGCTCCGCGCGGCCGAGATCGGGGCCGACGCGATCCTGCTTGCCAAGAACATCGACGGCGTGTATTCCGACGATCCGCGCAAGAATCCCGAGGCCTTCAAGTTTGACGAGATCAGCTACAACGAGGTGCTGGCCCGCAGGCTCGCCGTCATGGACACTACGGCCACCAGCCTTGCCATGGACAACAACATTCCCGTCATCGTCTTTGCCCTGGCGGAGCCGGAGAACATCGGCCGCGTCCTCTGCGGCGAGAAGCTGGGCACGCTGGTAAAATGACGCGAAGCGTCATCCTGAGCAACGCGAAGGATCTCCTGAGATTCTTCGCTCCGCTCAGAATGACAGGACTGAAAACAACAATTTACGATAAATCTACCAACAGGAGGGACCTAACATGGCGAAATATCCGGAAATTGAGAACAAAATGAAAAAGACCTGCGAAGCGCTGACGACCACGCTGGCCACCATCCGCGCCGGCCGCGCCAACGCCGCCGTGCTTGATCAGATCACGGTGGAATACTACAACACCCCCACCCCCATCCAGCAGGTGGCTTCCGTCTCCACGCCCGATCCCCGCTCCCTGTACATCCAGCCCTGGGACGGCTCCGTGCTCAAGGGCATCGAGAAGGCGATCCTGGCCTCTGACCTGGGCATCAATCCCCAGAACGACGGCCGCGGCATCCGCCTCGTGTTCCCGCCCCTGACCGAGGAGCGCCGCCGCGATCTGGTGAAGCAGACCAAGAAGTACGGCGAGGAGAGCAAGGTCGCCATCCGCAACATCCGCCGCGACGCGATCGAAAAGTTCAAGAAGCAGCAGAAGAGCTCAGAGATGACCGAGGACGATTACAAGATCGCCGAGAAGGACGTCCAGAAGCTGACCGACGACTACATCAAGGAGATCGACAAGATCACCGAGCGCAAGGAAAAAGAGCTGACCGAGATCTGATGGATAAAAACAATATGACGGCGGGGGAGCGGGATAACCGCGTTCCCCGCCATATTGCCATCATTCTGGATGGCAACGGCCGCTGGGCCAAAAAGCGCGGCCTGCCGCGCACGGCGGGGCACGCCGCCGGGGCGGAGACCTTCCGCAAAATCGCCTACTACTGCCGCGACATCGGCGTGGACTACCTGACTGTCTACGCCTTCTCCACCGAGAACTGGAAGCGGCCCGAGGGCGAAGTCAAGACCATCATGCGCCTGCTGGACAAGTACCTGCGCGAGGCCATCGACACCATGGAGCGGGACGGCATGAAGATGCGCATCTTCGGCGATGTGAGCGGGCTTTCGCCCGAGCTGCAGGAGCTGGCGCACCGGACGGACGAGATCGCCGATCATATCGACGGTTTCCAGGCCAACGTCTGCCTCAACTACGGCGGGCGGGACGAGATCGTCCACGCGGCGAAGCGCTGGGCCGAGGATCTGGCCGCGGGGAAGGCGAACGGAGAGCTGACGGAAGAGACCTTCTCCCGCTATCTGTATTCGGCAAACGTACCGGACCCGGATCTGCTGATCCGCCCGGGCGGGGAGCAGCGGCTCTCCAATTTCCTGCTGTGGCAGTGCGCCTACGCGGAGTTTTACTTCACCGACGTGCTCTGGCCGGACTTTACGCCGGAGGAACTCGACAAGGCCATCGCCGTCTTTCGCAGCCGCGACCGCCGCTACGGCGGCGTGAAATAGTTTTCAGTTTTCAGTTTTGAGTTTTGAGGAGACGGGGGTACGTGGTCGTAGGGGCGTTGCCCGCGGCGGTCCGGACTCAGAGCAGCAGACGGGAGCCCTATATGACCGACATTCAGGAAAAGCTCATAGCCCTCTCAGAGCCCGGATATCGGGACTTCATGGCGCCCCTGCTGCCGAATCTGCCGCGGGAGCGCATCCTCGGCGTGCGCACGCCCGCGCTGCGGGTTTACGCCAAAGAGCTCTATCGCGCCGGGGAATATGAGCCTTTCCTCCGGGAGTTGCCCCATGCGTATTACGAGGAAAACAACCTTCACGGCTTCCTGATCGCCGAGATGCGGGACTTCGACCGCTGCCTTGCGGAACTGGAGCGCTTCCTGCCTTTTATTGACAACTGGGCCACCTGCGACTGCCTGCGGCCCAAAGTCTTCGCGAAAAACAGGGCGCGGCTGCTTACGCATATCCCCGTGTGGCTGGCGTCAGAGGAGACCTATACGGTGCGCTACGGCATCGGCATGCTGATGGCGCATTTTCTGGACGCGGATTTCCGCCCCGAATACCTCGGCTGGGTTGCCGACGTGCGCAGCGGGGAATACTACATCAACATGATGATCGCCTGGTACTTTGCGACGGCCCTGGCCAAGCAGTACGAGGCTGCACTTCCCTGGCTCGAAAACCGGCGCCTCGACCGCTGGACCCACAACAAGACCATCCAGAAGGCGGTCGAGAGCTATCGGGTGAGCGAGAAGGAGAAAGCGTATCTGAAGACACTGAAACAGAAATAAGAGGACTGTAATATGGTCAAGAGTATATCCATCCTGGGCTGCACCGGCTCCATCGGACGGCAGACCGCCGCCGTGGCCGAGCATACCGGGATCCGTGTTGCGGCGCTGACCGCCAACCGCAAGATCGACCTGCTGGAGCAGCAGGCCAGAAAGTTCAAGCCCTCCTTCGTCGCCGTGTACGACGAGGAGGCCGCCAAGCAGTTTAAAATCGCCGTGGCCGACACGGACATCCGCGTGGGCTCCGGCATGGAGGGCCTCATCGAGGCCGCGACCCTGGCCGAGAGCGACTGCGTGGTGACCGCCGTCTCCGGCGCGGTCGGGCTCAAACCCACCCTCGCCGCCATCGACGCGAAAAAGCGCATCGCCCTCGCCAACAAGGAGACGCTGGTCTGCGCGGGCGATCTGGTGATGGCCCGTGCGAAGGAGAAAGGCGCGGAGATCGTGCCCGTGGACTCGGAGCACTCCGCCATTTTCCAGTGCCTGATGGGCAGGGGAGCGGGCGAACTGCACAAGATCCTGCTCACCGGCTCCGGCGGCCCCTTCCGCGGGAGAAAGCGGGAGGAGCTGGAGAACGTCACGCCCGAGCAGGCGGTGGCCCATCCCAACTGGAACATGGGCGCCAAGATCTCGGTGGACAGCTCCACCCTCATGAACAAAGGCCTGGAGTTTGTGGAGGCCATGCACCTCTTCGGCGTGAGGCCCGCGGACATTACAGTGGTGATCCACCCCCAGAGCGTCATACACTCTATGGTGGAGCTCGTGGACGGCACGGTGATCGCCCAGCTGGGCGTGCCCGATATGGGCCTGCCCATCCAGCTGGCCCTGACCTACCCCGAGCGCTGCCCCTCCCTGTTCGAGCATCTGGACTTCTGGAAGCTGCGGGATCTGAGCTTCGAGGAGCCGGATCTGGTGAACTTTCCCTGCCTGCGGCTCGCCATGGACTGCGCAGGGCGCGGCGGCACCGCCCCCTGCATCATGAGCGCCGCCAATGAAGTCGCGGTGCACAAGTTCCTGCGCCGCGAGCTGGGCTACAACCGCATCTATGACGCGGCGGCGGAAGCTGTCGAGGCCGTGGGCGTCACCGCGGCGGACGATCTGGACTCGATCCTCGCCGCAGATGAAGCGGCGAGAGCCTTTGTGAGAGAAAACTTTTAACTGCCTCCCCTGTGCAAGGGGAGGTGCCCCGCAGGGGCGGAGGGGTTGGCAGTTATCGCACAACGTCCCGAAATCATAGCTTAAAGAGACGTACGCAACCCCTCAGTCAGCGTTGCTGACAGCTCCCCTTACACAGGGGAGCCAATAAGGAAAGGAATTATATGACCATCGTTTATATCCTGCTTGCAATCTTGCTTTTCGGCGTGCTGATCGCCATCCATGAATTCGGCCATTTCGCCGTGGCCAAGGCCTGCGGCGTGAAGGTGGAGGAGTTTGCCGTGGGCATGGGCCCGGCCCTCTGGAAAAAGCAGAAGGGCGAGACCCTCTACGCGATCCGCGCCATCCCCATCGGCGGCTACTGCGCCATGGCCGGGGAGGACTCCAGCTCCGAAGACCCGCGGGCCTTCACCAACGCGCCCTTCTGGAAGCGGGTGCTGATCCTCTGCGCCGGTTCCTTCATGAACTTCCTGCTGGGCCTTGTGATCGTGCTGCTGCTCTACTCCAACGCCGCGGCCTTCCGCGCTCCCATCCTGGAGGGCTTCATGGATGGCTGCCCCTACGAGGGGGCGGAGGCCCTGCAGGCGGGCGACCGCTTTTATACCATCGACGGCCACCGGATCTATGAGTATTACGACGTGTCCGACTTCCTCTCCCGGGGGGACGGCGTCTATGACATCGTGGTGATCCGCGACGGCAAAAAGGTCGCGCTGAAGGATTTCCCCATGGTTCCCGTTGACTACGAGGGCTATGAGAACAAGATGTACGGCTTCTACTTCGGCGTCGAGGAGGCCACGCCCCTGGTGAAGATCCGCCACGCCTGGGAAAGCTGCATGGAATTTGTGCGCATGGTCTGGCAGGGCCTGGAGCAGCTTGTCACCGGCAAGGTGGGCATCAAGGACATGTCCGGCCCCGTGGGCATCGTGGATCTGATGGCCGAGACCGGGGAGAAATCCGCGACACTGGCGGACGCGCTGTACAACATCTTCTATCTGGGCGCCTTCATTGCGGTGAACCTCTCTGTGATGAACATGCTGCCGATCCCGGCGCTGGACGGCGGGCGCGTGTTCCTGCTGCTGGTGACCACGGTCATCGAGGCCGTCACCCGCAAAAAGCTCGATCCCAGGTATGAGGGCTATATCCACGCGGCCGGCATGGTGCTGCTGCTGGGGCTGATGGCCGTCGTGATGTTCAACGATATCGTCCGCATCGTCACAGGCTGAGGCGGAATAATGATTTCGGTGCTTGACAGAAACGGAAAATTGTGATTTACTCAATTTAAACCGTTGAAGAAGAGTGAGTAAGCTTCGAGCTTTTTCTTTCAGAGAGCCGCGGGCGGTGGGAGCGCGGCAGAGAATCCGGAGCTGAATGGACTTCTGAGGGCGAGCGGAAAGGGATCATCCCGAGTATGTGAGACGGAGCGGGCTCTCCGTAATCAAAGGCCGGCATATGTTGGTATGCGTAGGCTTAGTGGATACGAACACCTACCGCCTGTGAGCGTCCCTTTTCGGCGCCTTTTGTCCCGCCTCACTTGCTGGGCGTCAGCCCAGCGGCGTTCGTTGGGCGCAAAAATTGCTCGAAAATTACCAGCTCACAGGTGCTGCGCAGTTTTCTCGGAGCGCTTTTGAGCCGAGGCAAGGCGCAGACCGCAGAGAATACTCCCGTATTTTCAAGGGCTGGAACGAAGCATCGGCTCAAAACCGCCCGCGAAAACAGGCAGTGGTTCGAATCCAATAAGCCTAAGAGTGGGCGCGTTTTCGCGTCAAGCCGGGTGGCACCGCAGGATGTATTTTCGATCCTGTCCCAGCAAAGTGTTTTGCTTTTGTTGGGACGGGATTTCTTTTTTTGAGGTGACCAAAATGAAATTGTATACCAGACGATGGCGAGACTGAAAACAGACCGCCAATCATCAGAAAAAACGATTTCATCATAGAAAGGATGCAAATAAAATGAAAAAGATCATTGCTCTGCTTCTGACTCTCTCTCTCGTCTTCGCGCTCTGCGCCTGCGGGGACGCCGCCCCTGCCGCTGTGGAGGATACGGCCCCGGCCGAGGCCGCCGAAGAAGCCCCCGCCGAAGAAACCCTGCATTTCAAGGTCGGCATCTGCAACTATGTGGATGATGCGTCCCTCAACCAGATCGTGGAGAACATCGAAGCCCAGCTGGGCACTCTGGCCGACGCCCTGGGCGCCGACGTGGAGATCCTCTACGATAACTGCCAGGCGGACGCCAACGTGATGAACCAGATCATCGCAAACTTTGAGGCCCAGAATGTGGATCTGATGGTGGGCGTCGCCACGCCCGTGGCCATGGCCATGCAGGCCGCCACCGAGGACAGCGGGATCCCCGTGGTCTTCGCCGCCGTGTCCGACCCCGTGGGCGCGGGCCTGGTGGAGAGCCTGGAAAAGCCTGGCGCGAATGTGACCGGCACCTCCGACTACCTGGACACCAACGCCATCATGAATCTGATCTTTGCCGCGAATCCCGATGCGGCCAGCGTGGGTCTTCTGTATGACGTGGGACAGGACGCCTCCACCGCCCCCATCGCCGCCGCGAAGGAGTATCTGGAGGCTAAGGGCGTGGCTGTCATCGAGCGCAGCGGCACCAACGTGGACGAGGTGACCCTGGCCGCCCAGGCCCTGATCGCCGACAAGGTGGACGCGATCTTCACCCCCACCGACAACACGATCATGACCGCCGAGCTCTCCATCTATGAGCTGCTGGCCGAGGCCGGCATCCCCCACTACACCGGGGCCGACTCCTTTGCCCTCAACGGCGCCTTCCTGGGCTACGGCGTGGACTATGCCAACCTTGGCGTGGAGACCGCCAACATGATCGCCGAGATCCTCTTCGAGGGCGCTGAGCCCGCGACCCTCGCCGTCAAGACCTTCGATAACGGCACCGCCACGGTCAACACCGAGACCTGTGCGGCCCTCGGCCTGGACTTCGACACGATCTCCGAGGCCTTCGCCCCCTTCTGCACCAAGGTGCAGCCCATCACCACCGCCGAGAGCTTCTCGGATCTGGGTTAATCCCGTAGGGGCGATTCATGAATCGCCCGCGATATGATTCATAGCTGACGGGCGAGCGCAAAGCTCGCCCCTGCAGATGTAAGGAGTGAAATCAATGGATCTAGGTTCTGTCCTCACACTGGGACAAACCGCGCTGGAGCTGGGGCTGATCAGCTCGCTGACCGTCCTGGCGCTTTTCCTGAGCTATTCCATGCTGAACGTGTGCGACCTCTCGACCGACGGCTGCTTCACCCTGGGGGCGACTGTCGGCGCGGTGGTCGCCCTGGCCGGGCACCCCTGGCTTTCGATCCCGGCGGCCATGCTGGCGGGCATGCTCTCGGGCTTTGTGACCGCCCTGCTGCAGACCAAGATGGGCATCGACAGCCTCCTCTCGGGCATCATTGTCAATACGGGGCTCTACTCCATCAACATCGCCGTGATGGGCAATTCCTCCCTGCTCAATATGAACAAGACCGAGACCGTCTTCACAAAAATGAAGGCTGCGCTGGCCGGCTCCTTTCTCGCGGGGCAGTACAAGATGCTGGTCGCCCTGATCGCGGTGGCGCTGGTGATCCTGTTCCTGTCGCTGTTTCTGCGGACCCGCCTGGGCCTTGCTATCCGCGCCACCGGCAACAACCCGGACATGGTCCGCTCCTCCTCCATCAACCCTGCCTTCACCACCATCGTGGGCCTTGTGATCGCAAACGCTTTCACGGCCCTCTCCGGCTGTCTGCTGGCCCAGAGCCAGAAGTCCGTGAATATCGACATCGGCACCGGCATGGTCACGGTGGCGTTGGCGAGCCTGCTGATCGGCAACGCCTTTCTCGGAAGAGGGAAGATCCCGCTGCGCGCCGTGGGCGCGGTGCTGGGCGCCTTCCTGTTCCGTCTGGTCTATACGGTCGCCCTGCGCTTCAACATGCCCGCTTTCATGCTGAAGCTGGTGAGCGCGGTGATCGTCATCATCGCCATCGCCGGCCCCTATCTCAGGAGCCAGCTGCCGCTCTTCCGGCGGCGGCTTGCCCACCGGCGCGGAAAGGGGGATGCGGAATGCTGAACATCTCCCACATCTCCAAGACCTTCAACCCCGGCACGGTCAACGCCAAGCTCGCGCTGAACGATCTGAGCCTGCGGGTGGAGGACGGCGAATTCGTGACCATCATCGGCGCAAACGGCGCGGGCAAGTCCACGCTCTTCAACGCCATCTGCGGCAGCTTCATCACCGACAGCGGCAGCATCGTGCTGGACGATCTGGACATGACGCTGCTGCCCGAGTACCGGCGGGCCAAGCAGATCGGCCGCCTGTTCCAGGACCCGATGCGCGGCAGCGCGCCGGGCATGAGCATCGAGGAAAACCTGGCCCTTGCGGCGGGGAAGGGCGGCTGGCTCAGCCGCGTGAGCCGCAGTGACCGGGAGCAGTTTCGCGAGCGCCTGAGCCTGCTCGGCATGGGGCTGGAGGATCGGATGCAGCAGCCGGTGGGGCTGCTCTCCGGCGGCCAGCGCCAGGCGCTGACACTGATGATGGCCACCTTCAACCCGCCGAAGCTCCTGCTGCTGGACGAGCACACAGCGGCCCTGGATCCGGCCTCGGCCGAAAAGGTGCTGGCCATCACCCGAGAGATCGTGGAGGAAAACCGGCTCACCTGCCTGATGGTGACGCACAACATGCAGTCCGCCCTGGATCTGGGCAGCCGCACGGTCATGATGGACCGGGGCCGCGTGATCTTCGACGTGTCCGGTGAAAAGCGCCGGGGCCTCACCATCGCCGATCTGATGGAGCAGTTCCGGATCGCCGCCGGCAAGGCGCTGGACAACGACAGGATGCTCCTGGGCGTCGATTGAGAAAAAAGGAAGCCGCATGTAAAAAGTGCGGCTTCCTTTTATCTTGTTCTGCTGTTGTGGCGATCAGTGCTTGTTGCGGCCCCAGAAGGTGTTGTAGCGGTCGGGCTTCCAGCCGGGCTTCACGTCCTTGACGGCCTCCGCCGCAGTGATGACGGCGTCGCCGTTGTCGATGTCGATGAGGGTGTAGCGGTCGTTGCCCATGCCCAGCTCCTTCATGTAGCTCAGCTGGCGCAGACCGTGGCGGGTCTCGATGCGCTCGATCATGGCTTTGCCGCCGCCGTCAGGCAGATTGTAGAGCAGGTCCACGCAGGCGTTGTCCACCGCCAGAATGTCCAGCGAGGCGAGCAGGCCCACGTCGGGCGTGACCACAGGCTCGGCCTCCGGACCCTCGCAGTCACAGGAGACGGACATATTGCGCATGGTGTTGATGAAGCAGACGTGGGGCGCAAAGTGATCCACGGTGGCCTTGGTGCTCTCGGAGATGCGCTCCATCAGCTCCTCCTCGGCGATGCTCCACATGCCGCCGTTGGGGTAGCTGTGGATCTCCTTCTTGCCGATGCGCCCGTCCGCGCAGCCGATGCCGATGTTCTTGTTGCTGCCGCCGAAGCCGCCCATGGTGTGGCCCTTGAAGTGGGTCAGCACCACGAGAGAGTCGTAGTCGGCCAGGGTCTTGCCCACGTGCATTTCGGTAAACCATTTGCCGCCGTTCACCGGGAAGGTGGTGACGCCCTCGGCGTCGGTGATGTCCACGGGGCAGAAGGTCCAGCCGTTGATCTCCAGGGTCTTGCGGTGCTCCTCGGTGGTGTAGCGGCTGCCCTCGTAGTAGGTGTTGGTCTCAATGATCGTGGCGTCAGGCAGACGCTCGGCGATCAGCTGCTTTACCCAGGGGCGGGGGATGATGTTGGGCCCCTCGGCCTCGCCGGTGTGCAGTTTGATGGCCACCTTGCCCTCCAGCACCTGGCTCACCTTATCGTAGATCTTCTTCAGTCCCTCTTCGGAGAGGTCACGGGTGAAGAACACCACGGAACTCTCGCCCGTGCGCTCTTCATAGGGGACGTACTTGTTGCCGTCTTTTCCAGGGAGCGGATTCTTGTTGGACATTGTGTTTCCTCCAGTCTCTTATCACAGGTCTTCCGATCTTCCGATTCTTTATTCATCATCATTATATAGGATTTGTCTGCGCCGCGCAAGGGTGAAAAAGCGCGGCGCGTGAAGCCGGGCGGACGCAAAAAACCGGCGGAGTTTTTCCGCCGGTTCCTGCGCTCATTCGATTTCCCGATACATGGCCGGGGCGCTTGCCTTGTTGGCGGTCTCGCTGATCTCGGTGACCTCCACCTTCAGCGTGCCCTTGCCGAAGGCGATCTCGATCACGTCGCCCACCTTGACCTGATAGCTGGCCTTGACCTGGCGGCCGTTGACGGAAACACGTTCCCCGTCGCAGGCCTCGTTGGCCACGGTGCGGCGCTTGATGAGCCGGGAGACCTTCAGATATTTATCCAGACGCATAGTGCTTGCGCGGGATAGTCCCGCTCCTTTCCTGATGATCGAAGAAAAAAGCTGCGTGCATTCACACGCAGCTTTTGACTGTAAGGAGAGCTTACTTGGCGACGGCTTCCTTCAGAGCGGTGCCGGCCTTGAAAGTGGCAACGCGGGAAGCGGGGATGGTGATCTCAGCCTTGGTCTGGGGGTTGCGGCCGATGCGCTCGCCGCGCTCCTTGACTTCAAAAGCACCGAAGCCGACCAGCTGAACCTTCTCGCCAGCGACGAGAGCACCGGTGATGGCTTCAACAGCGGCGTTGATAGCCTTCTCGCTGTCCTTCTTGGACAGGCCGGCCTTCTCAGCGACTGCAGCAACAAGTTCTGCCTTATTCATGTATGAATTCCTCCTAATGTGTGATATGGCACCAGGCCATGTTTATGATGAGTCTGCCCGATTTTCGGGCAAATTACTCACTTTTTGGCCGATATCTATACGGCGTTGATAATCTACCATATTTTGAAGGGATTATCAAGTCTTTTTTCGTATAAGTTCAGCCTTTTTCAGCGCATATGCAGGAGTTTCGCGATTTTCTCCCCGCGGGGGATCAGGCGCATGTCCTCTTTGGTGATCATCCGCATGGCGATGGCGAAGACCAGATAGACCGCCACGGCCGCCAGAATGGCGACACCCATGCACAGCAGCATGTGCAGTCTGGGGCTGCCGAAATGCAGGAAGCGGTCGAGAAGCCCGTATACGCCCCAGGCGCAGCCGCCCATCACGGCACTGCAGAGGAAGGGCTTGATGAGGATATTGCGCAGTTTCGGGTTCTTGTCCAGCACATAGCACATGAAGACGAAGTTCATGACGGCCATCACCACATAGCTCACCAGCGTTCCCACCGGCGCGCCGTAGATGTTGATGTTGGGGCGGGCCACCAGGAAGTAGTTGAGCGTGACCTTCACCACGCCGCCGACGATCATCGTGATCATGGGCAGCAGCTCCCTGCCGTTTGCCTGCAGGATGGCGTTTTCCATCAGCACCATGCAGACGAAGAAGGCGGCGACGCCCATGACGGCGAGCAGGGTGGGCCCAGCGGGGTGGTTGTCGTGGAAAATGACGCGCATGATGGGCTTGGACAGGACCGCGAGGCCCACGCCCATGGGCATGGCCAGCACGGCCGCGATGCGCATGGAATCCTCGGAGATCCTGGTGGCGAGGTCGTTTTCCCCTTTGACGACCGCAGCGGTGATCGCGGGCACGACAGAGATGGTCAGTGGTGTGATGACGGCGGCGGGGAGGTTGAAGATGGTCTGCGCCTCGCCGTAGACGCCGTTTAAGACGTTGGCCGCGTCCAGCCCGAAGCCGGCGGCGGACTGGAGCCGCCCCATGGTGAGGCCGGAGTCCACCAGGTTCAATATCGCAAGCACGCTGCCGCCCAGGGCGATGGGGATGCCGATGCGCATGAAGCGGGAGAAGATCTTCCCATCGGGATCGGGCACGTCCGGATGCTCCAGCACGCCCTCGCTGTAGTGGCGGCGCTTGTAGAGCCACATATACAGCAGCGCGGCGGCGGAGCCGGCGGACACGCCGAAGATGGCGGCGGCGGAGCCCATGGCCTTGCCGCGGTGAGCGTGCACCACGATCCAGGCCAGCACCAGCCCGACCACGACCTTGACCAGCACCTCCAGCACCTGCCCCACCGTGGTGGGGATCATGTTGCCGTAGCCCTGGCAGTAGCCCCGGTACGCGCTCACCAGGCACACCAGCAGCACCGAGGGGGCCATGGTGCGGATGCTCATGGCGGCGGGGGGATTGTGCAGGATGCGGTGGGCGATGAAGTTCGGGAAGAGGAGCATGATCAGCGTGAAGACCATGCCGATGACGAAGAAGGTCCACCAGGCGACACGGAAGGTGCGCCGGGCCTGCATGGGCCGGTTCTCGGCGTTGGCCTCGGAGATCATGCGCGCCAGCGCGATGGGCAGACCCGCCGTCGAGAGCGTGAGAAACACGTTGTAGACGTTGTAGGTCTGCATGAACATGGAATACCCGTCGGGGCCGATGATGTTGGCCACGGGCATTTTGTAAAAGAAGCCCAGAATCTTCATGATGATGACGCCCAGCGTCAAAATCGCCGCGCCGTGCAGATAATTCTGGCCCTTTTGTTCTGCCATAGAGAGTCCTCCCGAATCGCTTTGTGACTAATGAGTATAACGGGAATATGTTACGAAATCAAGTGATTACTGACCGCTTGTCACTGGCCGCTGATCACCCGGGCCACGTGTACGCCGCTGGCGGAGGCGTGGCTCAGGGAGTGGGTGACGCCGGAGCAGTCGCCGATGACGAAGAGGCCGGGGCAGGCGGTCTCCAGATTCTCGTCGATCCTGACCTCCATGTTGTAGAACTTGACCTCCACGCCGTAGAGCAGCGTATCGTCGTTGGCAGTGCCCGGGGCGATCTTGTCCAGGGCGTAGATCATCTCGATGATGCCGTCCAGGATGCGCTTGGGGATCACCAGGCTCAGGTCGCCGGGGGTGGCGGCCAGGGTCGGCGTCACAAAGCAGTCGCGGATCCGCGCCTCGGTGCTGCGGCGGCCGCGCACCAGATCGCCGAAGCGCTGCACGATCACGCCGCCGCCCAGCATATTGGACAAACGCGCGATGCTCTCGCCGTAGCCGTTGGAGTCCTTGAAGGGGAAGGAGAAATGCTTGGACACCAGCAGGGCGAAGTTGGTGTTCTCGGTGTGCTTGCTGGGATCCTCGTAGCTGTGGCCGTTGACGGTGACGATGCCGTTGGTGTTCTCGTTGACCACCACGCCGTGGGGGTTCATGCAGAAGGTGCGCACCAAATCCTCGAATTTCTCGGTGCGGTAGACGATCTTGCTCTCGTAGAGTTCGTCCGTCAGGTGGGCGAAGATGTCCGCCGGCAGTTCCACGCGCACGCCGATGTCCACCCGGTTGGAGAGGGTGGGAATGTTCAGGCTCTGGCAGACGCCCTCCATCCACTTGCTGCCGCTGCGGCCCACGGAGACCACGCATTTGGCGCAGGAGAAGTCGCCCTTCGCGGTGTGGACGGTGAAGCCCTCTTCGGTCTTCTCAATACTCTCCACCGCGGTGTTGAAGTGGAAGTCCACCTTCTCCTTCAGCTCGTTGTAGATGTTCTCCAGCACCACATAGTTGATGTCGGTGCCCAGGTGGCGCACCTGCGCATCCAGCAGGTGAAGGCCGTTTTCCAGGCACATGCGCTTGATCTTTGTGTTGGCAGTGGAGTAGAGCT
>CAMOXI010000052.1 GCA_946628965.1 uncultured Clostridia bacterium
GCAGGATCAGGTACTTGGGACATACCAGGCTCACCAGCTGGATCACATGGAACTCGTAACCGGTGATGGTGGGGTTGTCCAGCTTGCGGTACTCGCCGATCTCGTTGATGAGGCGGCTGACCTCATTCTGCTGCTCGATGGCCTTCATGACGGCTTCGTCAGACACGTCGATGCCGAAGTTCTCATGCAGCTTGCCCAGCACGTGGACGCGCAGCTGCTCGGCATAATGCTCGTAGCTGATCTTGCTCTTCTTGAAGGGGACGTCGATAAATTCGCAGAAGAAGTCGTCGTTGTCGATGATGCGCATGTCCTTGACGGAGTCAAGGTGCTTCTGCTCCAGGTGCTCCTGGAAGCGGCAGGTGGCGGTGCAGGTCTCGGTGGCCATCTGGGCGTCGAGGAAGTTGAAGCCGCCCTCCAGGGCGCGCTCCAGCAGGCTGCGGGCGTAGTGGCACACGCGGGCAGACATGTAGTAGGTCGCGATGTCGGGGGACGTGCAGCGCGGCGCTCTCAGACGTACGGAGAAGCAGCCGGGCAGATCGAGAAGCACTTCAGGCATAAAGAAGCAGGTGTAACCAATCGCTCTCTTGCCGTCGGCCTTGGCCTGCTTGACAAGATCGTTGTTGGCTTCCTGAAGCAGATTCTCAAAGTAGATCAGATGTTTGAGATCTCTCACAGATAACCCTCCAAATTTCTTTCCTGTTTTTGGGCAGAATACGCCCACTTTCACGCTAATTATTATAGTCGAGTGTCAGAGTATTGTCAATTCCGATTTGGGCAATAGTGACGAAAAAGATTTCCCTTTTTCCATCAATAGTTATACATTTTAGTCAGAAGTGTCTAAACTTTTGTACTTTTCAAAGAAAGTCCGGATCCGGTCGGCGTCGGCGGAGGCGCGGCCCTGGATCATACCCGGGCTGCCGCCGCCCCGGCCGGAGATGCCGGCGTTGATGTCCCTGGCCCCGGCGCGGAGATCCACGCTGCGGCTGCCGATGATGTAGCGCCAGCCCCCGTCGCCGCTGGGAGAGAAGACCGCCGCCACCCGGCATTTGGCCATCAGCAGGTTTGTGAGCTCCCGCAGGGCGATCTCGTCCAGCAGCTCGTCAAAGGCCACCAGATTCCCATCGGTCTCTGGCTGCGCCTCCGCGATCTTCGCGGCGAGGGCCAGGCTCAGCGCGGCGATGCGCTCCTTCTGCCCTGCCTGCACTTCCAGCTGCCGCTCCACGGCAGAGGCGACCTTCTCCTTGGGAACGCTCAGCAGCCGGGAAACGGCCCCGCTCTCCGCCTGACGGCGGCGGTAATCCTCCAGCGCGTCCAGCCCGCAGAGAAGCTCCAGCCGCACGCCGCCCCGGTGCCGCTCGGCGGAGAGGAGCTTGATGAGGCCGATCTCGCCGGTCTGCCGCACATGGGGCGCGCAGCAGGCGCAGAGGTCCACGCCCGGGATCTCCACCAGGCGCACCGCGCCCTCCAGCTCCTTCTTGCTGCGGTAACTGAGCTTCGCCAGCTCCTCCCGCTCCGGGAAAAAGACCCGGATGGGCAGGTTTTCCCGCACCGCCTCGTTGGCCAGGGTCTCGGCCGCAGTCAGCTGCTCTTCCGAAAGCTCCCCGTCAAAGTCCACGGTCATGCAGTCCGCGCCCATGTGAAAGCCCACGTTGTTGAGGCCGTAGAGCCGGTGGATCGTGCCGGAGAACACATGCTCGCCGGAGTGGTTCTGCATGCGGCGGCGCCGCTGCTCAAAGTCTATGGCGCAGGAGACCGTCTCCCCCACTTCGAGCGTCCGGTCGGCGTGGTGCCAAATGCGCCCGTCCTTCTCGTGCACATCACGGATCACGGCCTCACCGATGCGCCCGGTGTCGGCGGGCTGGCCGCCCCCCTCCGGGAAGAAGGCCGTGCGGTCCAGCTCGATCAGATAGCCGCTTTTCCCCGCCTCGCAGGCGGTGACCAGGGCGGTAAACTCGTGCAGATACGCGTCCTCGTAATACAGTTTCTCGGTCATGATGAATTCTCCATTCTGTGAAAAACAAGGTGTAGGGGCGGCTATCAGCCGCCCGCGCGGGAAAATGAATTAGATCGCAAAAAGAAAGGCGAATTCGCAGTTGTTCACGAATACGCCTAACTCTTTCCAGGTTTTTCTCTGTTACTGCCGGGCGGCTGATAGCCGCCCCTACGGCAATTCTTCGATGATTTACAGTTCCCGTATGATCCTGTCCGCCACCTCGAGGCAGAGGGCGGAGGTGTGCGCCAGGGCGGTACCGAAGTCCTCGCCGCCCTGCATCAGCCCGTCGGACACGGTCTTGATCAGCAGGCAGGGCACCCCGCTCCGGTTGCAGGTCAGCACCACGGCGGCGGACTCCATCTCGCAGATCTCGGCGCCCCAGCGCTCGTGCAAGGCGCGTTTGGCCTCCCTGCCTTCGACAAACTTGTCCGCCGAGGCGCAGGTGACCACCTTCAGCTCCGGCGCGATCTCCACGGCGCGCTTCACCAGGGAAGCGGTGGCGGGCAGATACACGTCCGGGTATTCAAAGTACTGGCCGGGCACGGTGTCGTCATAGGCGCTGGTGTCGAAGTCGTAGTGCACGACCTTCTCCACAACACAGGTCTTGGTCTGGGCCATCTCCTCGGTCAGGCCGCCGACCACGCCGAAGTTCACCACCAGCTCCGCCTCATAGCGGTCGATGAGCAGCTGGCAGGCGGCAGCGGCGGCGATCTCCCCCGCGCCGGAGCCGATCACGTAGAGCTGATAGGCGCCCATATCATAGGTCAGCACGCTGAAACCGTGGCGCGTCTCCTCCGCGACGGCTTTGCCGTAGCGGGACAGGACGGCCCCCATCTCTACGGCGACCAGCATTCCGATCTTTTTCACAGCACTCTTACCCTCACCACATCGTTCATTCTGCGGATCGCGTCGGCCACATCCTCCCCGATGGGCTCGGACAGGTCCACGATCGTCACGGCATAGCCGCCGCGGGGCTTGTTGATCATGTGCTCCACGTTGATGTTCTTCTGGCTGATGAAGTCCAGGATGCTGGTGATCATGCGGGGCACATTGTGGTGGATGACGCAGAGGCGGCAGACGCCCATGCGGCTGAGCGCCACGTCGGGCAGGTTCACGCTGTTGCGGATGTTGCCGTTCAGGAGATAGTCGTACATCTCCTCGGCCGCCATCACGGCGCAGCGGTCCTCGCTCTCGGGGGTGCAGGCGCCGATATGGGGCAGGGCGATCACGTTGGGTGCCTTCAGGATGACCTCATTGGGGAAGTCGGTCACGTATTTTGCCACCTTCCCGCTCTCGAGCGCGCGGGTCATGGCCTCATCGTCCACCACCTCGGCGCGGCTCTCGTTGATGATGCGCACGCCCTCGCGCATCTTGGAGAAGGCCTCGTCGTTGAGCATGTGATGGGTGGTCTCGGTATGGGGGACGTTGATGCTGATATAGTCGCAGTTTTCGTAGATCTCGTCCAGCGTGGAGGCGTGCAGCACCGCGCGGCTCAGACGCCAGGCGGCGTCCACGGACATGAAGGGGTCGTAGCCCCAGACCTGCATATCGAGGCTGACGGCGGCGTTGGCCACCAGGGCGCCCACGGCGCCGAGACCGATGACGCCGATGGACTTGCCCATGAGCTCCGGCCCTGTGAAGGCGGACTTGCCCTTCTCCACCAGTTTGGGGATCTCCTCGCCCCTGTCGGCGATGGATTTGACGTAGTCGATGCTGCCCAGCACGTCGCGGGAGGCCAGCACCAGGGAGGCGATCTCCTGCTCCTTGACGGCGACCGCGTTGGCGCCGGGGGCGTTGAAGACCACGATGCCCCGGTTCGCGCACTCGACGACGGGGATGTTGTTGTAGCCCGCGCCGGCTCTGGCGATGGCCAGCAGCTCCGGGTTCAGGGGGTACTGGTGCAGATCGGCCGAGCGCAGCAGAATGCCCTCCGGGTTGTCCACGTCCTCGCCCACGGTGCAGCCGCGGCGCTCCAGCGTCTCGATGCCGGCGGGGGCGATGGCGTTCATGGTTTTTATCTTAAACATGGTGTTCCACCTCAAAGTCTTTCATATAGGCGATCAGCGCGTCCACGCCCTCCATGGGCATGGCGTTGTAGAGGCTCGCCCGCATGCCGCCGGCGATGCGGTGGCCCTTCACGTTCACAAGGCCGCGGGCCGCAGCGCCTTTCACGAATTCCGCGTCCAGCTCCTTGCTGGGTGTCCGGAAGGTCACGTTCATGTCGCTGCGGGATCCGGGCAGAGCATGGGCGGTAAAGAGAGCGCTGTTGTCGAGGAAGTCATAGACCCTGGCCGCGCGCTCGCGCTTGATCTTCTCCATGCCGGTAACGCCGCCCTGCTCCTCCAGCCAGTCCAGCACCAGGCCCAGCATGTAGATGCACCAGCAGGGCGGGGTGTTGAGCATGGAGTCGTGCTTCACCAGCGTCTCATAGCTCATGATCTCCGGCGTATAGGGCAGCTCCCTGCCGCAGAGGGCCTTGTCCAGGATCACCACCGTCAGCCCCGCGGGGGACATGTTCTTCTGCGCCCCGGCGTAGATGAGGCCGAAGCGGCTCACATCCACGGGCTTGGAGAGGATGTCGGAAGACATGTCGCACACCAGGGGCGCCTTCGTCTCGGGCACATACTGCCACTCGGTGCCGTAGATGGTGTTGTTCGCGCAGTAGTAGAAGTACTTCGCGTCGTCGGAGAGCTGCAGCTCTGACTGGCTCGGGATGCGGTCGTGGCCGGTCCCGGAGGTGTCGGCCGCGATGTGCACCGTGCCGTATTTCTGCGCTTCCTTTGCGGCTTTGCCGGAGAAGTTGCCGGTCACGGCATAGTCGGCCGTGCCGCCCTCCAGCAGGTTCATGGGGATGGAGGCAAACTGCAGCGTGGCCCCGCCCTGAAGAAAGAGGATCTCATGGCTGTCGGGCACGGAGAGCGCGGCTTTGAGCTTCGCCTTCGTCGAATCGAAGATTTCCTGGAACATGGGACTTCGATGGCTCATCTCCATGACGGACATGCCGCAGCCCTTGTAGTCCAGCAGATCCGCCTTCGCCCGCTCCAGCGCGGACAGCGGCAGCACGGACGGCCCGGCGGAGAAATTGAACACCTGTTCTCTGGCCATAATGCTCCCTCCTGTTACAGGAATTTTTACCAAAACAGTATATGACATTTTGTTGAATGTGTCAAATCTTTTCCCGCCCCAGCGGGGGAGAAAAAGAATACGTTTTTGCGCACGTGGTCGCAAACGTTTTGCCTGCGTATTGCACCCCCCATTCTTTCTTTTCCTCTTGAGAAAAGAAAGAATGCGCCGCGGCGTCAGACGAAGCTCGTTCCGCACCGCTTCCGCCGGGGCGGCGAAAGCTCTGCATCCACTCCCTCCGTCTTCCTTACCAATTTCAATGCCTGCGCTTTGAAATTGAGAGGGCGAGCAGCGAAGTGAGCGAGCTTTTAAGCCTGCGAGAAAGCGAGTCGATACGCAGCTTATGAGGACGACGTCGCCGCCATCCGAATCGTGGACTGTCTGGTACGCTTCGGTGTTCGCTGCCGCTATTGCATACAGCACGCAGATATATACTTCTCCTACTTCTCCCGAACAGGCGGCTCGACACGGGTGCATTTTGCCTGTAGGAGCCGTTCACGAACGGCCCGCTATCTTCTCGATGAACCACGTCCGCGGGAGATCCGGAGCGCCGAGCATCGCTCGGCGTTTCTTTTTCGCCGACCAATGGTCGGCGCTACGGCCGGATGTGACGGAAACACGGTTCCTTGTCCGTCCTTCACTGTAGGGGCCGACGCCCCCGGCGGCCCGCTACATTTGATACAAGAACCATTTCTTTCCGGGAACAGGAAAGAAACGGTTCTTGTATTGCGCAGGTAGAGTCTTGAAAGCGGCCAAGGAAAGCGCTTGCCTTTCCCCTTTATTCCCCGATCTCCCCGATCAGGCGCTCCTGTTCTACGCCGGTGATGCGCACGTTCCGCAGCTCGCCGCGCAGGTCGCGCTCCGGCACCTTCACCAGCAGATAGGTGTCGCTGTGGCCCACGCTTCCCTCCTCCGCGGTCTCAAAGAGGACGGGCAGGGTCTGCCCAACGCTTGCCTCCAGGAAGGCCCGATGCATCTTTGCTGCCACAGCCTGCGCCTCATGGGCGCGGCGGGCCTTGAGCGCGTTGGGGCACTGCTCCGGCATTTTGTCCGCGGGCGTGCCCGGGCGGCGGGAATAGGGGAAAATGTGCATATCGGCAAAAGCGCATTTTTCGATGAAGGCCAGGGTCTCCGCCTGATCGGCCTCCGTCTCGCCGGGAAAGCCGGTGATGAGATCGGTGGTCAGGGCGCAGCCGGGGAAATAGCGCCGCAGCCGCTCGCACACTTCATAAAAGAAAGCCGTGTCATACTTGCGGTTCATAGCCTTCAGCGTCCGGTCGCAGCCGGACTGGAGGGAGAGGTGGAAATGACGGCAGAGCTTCCCCGCCGCCTGCACGCGGCGGCAGAAGTCCTCGGTGATGACCGTGGGCTCCAGGGAGCCCAGGCGGATGCGCATGTCCCCCGCATTCTCCGCCACGACCTCGATCACGTCGGCAAGGCCGGGCTTTCCGGGGAGATCCACGCCGTAGGAGGCGACCTCGATGCCCGTGAGCACCACCTCACGGTAGCCCTCATCCCGGATGCGCCGGGTCTCCGCCGCGGCGTCCTCCAGGGGCAGGCTGCGGAGCCGACCCCGGGTGTAGGGGATGATGCAGTAGGAGCAGAAATTGACGCAGCCGTCCTGGATCTTCAGCATGGCGCGGGTGCGGCCGCTGACGGCCCCGGCGGGCAGCACTTCGAATTCCCGCCGCCTGAAGGGCGCGTCGATCTCCCGGCGGTTCTCCCCTTCCGCGGCGGCCTTCTCCACCGCGCGGACGAAGCCCTGCCGGTCGTTGGTGCCGAAGATCACGTTCGCACCGATCTCCGCGCTCTCCTCCGGGCTCAGCTGGGAATAGCAGCCGGAGACCGCCACCACCGCGCCCGGGTTCTCGTCCCGCAGGCGGCGGATGGTCTGGCGGGACTTGCGCCCCGATTCGGCGGTGACGGCGCAGGTGTTGACGATCACGGCGTCGGCCAGTTCCCCGGGCGCAGCGGGCTCGTGTCCGTCCGCCTGGAGCATGGCCTCCATGGCCTGGGTCTCGTATTGGTTGACCTTGCAGCCGAGAGTGGTTATAATGTACTTCATAAATTACCCCTCAGTCGCTGTGCGACAGCTCCCCTTCCAGGGGAGCCTTTCAATGGAAAGGATTCGAAATGGAACATTATCTGGATAACTCCGCCACGACCCGGGTCTGCCCGGAGGCGGCGGAAGCGGCACTGCGCGCCATGACCGAAGTCTACGGCAACCCCAGCTCCACCCACACCCTGGGCCGGGAGGCGAAAAAGCTTCTGGACCAGAGCCGGAAGCAGGCCGCGGACGCGCTGGGCTGCCAGCCAAAGGAGATCGTCTTCACCTCCTGCGGCTCCGAGAGCGACAACTGGGCCATTCTCGGCGGGGCGGAGGCCATGAAGCGCAAAGGCAAGCACATCGTCAGCTCCCTGGTGGAGCATGACGCCGTGCGCAAAAGCCTGGATGAGCTGGAGGCCCTCGGCTTTGAAGTCACGCGGCTGAAACCGGACGGAACGGGCGCCATCCCCGTGGAGACGGTGAGGGAAGCCCTCCGGCCGGATACGGTCCTCGTGACGCTGATGCTGGTCAATAACGAGACCGGCGCCGTGACGGACATCGCCGGCGTCTCCCGGGCGATCCGGGATGCCGGCTGCCCCGCATTGCTCCACTGCGACGCGGTGCAGGCCTTCCTCAAGCTTCCCTTGACGGCCAAGAGTCTGGGGGCCGACATGATCAGCGTCAGCGGGCACAAGATCCACGCCCCCAAGGGCATCGGCGCGCTGTACATCCGAAACGGCCTGCGCCTGAAGCCCTTCATCGCGGGCGGCGGGCAGGAGGAGGGCCGCCGGGCCGGCACCGAGGCCATGCCCCAGATCGCGGCCTTCGGCGCCGCCTGCGCGATCGGCAAAGCCCATCTCGCGGAAAACGCCGCGCGCATGGCGTCTTTCAAGGCGCAGATCGTGGAGCGCCTCTCGGAGGCCATCCCGGAGCTGCGCGTCGTGCAGACGGCGTCGCCCCACATTCTCTCCATCTCCCTGCCGGGCTACCGCAGCGAGGTGCTGATGAATTTCCTCGAAGCCCGGGAAGTCTACGTATCAAAAAGCTCCGCCTGCAAAAAAGGCGGGCGGAGCCATGTGCTGGAAGCCATCGGGCTGGACGCGAAGACCATCGACGGGGCGATCCGGATCGGCCTGTCCCGTTATACCACGCAGGAGGACGTCGACGCCCTCTGCCAGGGCCTCATCGACGCCCATGCGTCCCTGCGGCATCGTTAGTTTTGAGTCGTGAGTTTTGAGAAGCGCTTCTTTCTGTTTCCTCCTCAAAACTCAACGCTCAAAGCTCAAAACTATTCTTCCTCCGTGCCGGGCTTTTTGATCACTTCCCGGGTCACGGGGTCGATGCTCTCCAGATCCACATATTCTGCGACCTCCACCGGGAGGTCGCTTTTTTTCAGCTTTTTCGCCACGGCATTCTCAATCGCCGTGTAGATCAGCACGAAGACCGGCACGCCCAGCAGCATGCCCCAGAAGCTGAAGAGCCCCGCGCCGAGGATGATGGCGAACATGACCCAGAAGCCGCTGATGCCGATGGAACTGCCCAGGATCTTCGGGCCGATGAAGTTGCCGTCGATCTGCTGGAGGATGATGATGAAAATGACAAAAATGAGCGCCTTCATCGGGTCGACCATCAGGATGATGATGGCCGAAGGCACCGCGCCGATCAGCGGGCCGAAGAAGGGGATGATGTTGGTCACGCCCACGATCACGCTGACCAGCAGTGCATAGGGCATGTTCAGGATCGCGCAGACGATGTAGCAGATCAGGCCGATGATGGCGGAGTCCAGGAGCTTTCCGTTGATGAAGCCCATGAAGGTCTTGTCGGTAAAGGCCAGCGCGTCCCGCAGCCGTTCCGCCCCCTCAATGCCGAAGAGGCTGTAGCCCAGGCGGCGCGCCCCGGCGGAATAGCGCTCCAGGTCGCTGAGAATATAGACGGAAACGATGATGCCGATGATCAGGTTGTACACCGCCTTGACCGCGACGGCGACGCCGTTGGTCACATTGCTGACCACGCTGCCGAGGCCGGGCAGCAGCGTGCTGCGCACCCAGTCGAATACATTGGTGTTTACATCGGTCAGCGCGTCGGAAATATAGGCCTCCAGCTCCGGGAAGTCATGCAGGGTCTGCTCCACCCATTTGGTGAGGTTTGCGATATAGGCGGGGCTGTTGTCCACGATCATAACGATGCTGCTGTACAACTGCGGCAGGATCAGATAAAACAGAGCGACAATGATGGCCAGCAGCACGATCTCGGACACGATGACCGAAAGCATGCGCCCGAAACGGCGTGCCTTCTCCGGCTTTTTCCCCTTGTAGAGCTTCGCGGCCAGGGGGCCGAACAGGTGCTTTTCCATGCCCAGCATCATCGGGTGCAGCAGATAGGTGATCACAAGGCCCCAGACGAAGGGCCCGAGGATGGTCATCAGACGGCCCAGCCACTTGCCCAGCTCCGGCAGATAGCTGATCGCCAGGTAGAAGACGATCACCGCCGCGAGCACCAGAAAGGCCGTGATGCCCCAATATAAATATTTCTTATCCCAACGGAAATGACGACGCATTGCAGATTCCTCCCGCTATACAGGGCCGGTTTCCCGGTCCGTGAAAGGCATGGGCCTGTATTCTCTTAACTGTTATATTTTACTATCCGGACATTTTTCCGTCAACTGCTATTTTCGGAAAGCTTCTGTCGCCGGAATAATGGCGTTATGTTAACTCAATATGCGTTTTTTCATTGCCTATGCATAGGTGTCTGTGTGGAAAAGCCTGTTGAAAATGTTAAAAACTCACGGATTTCCACTGCTTTGCCCGAACGATCTCTGTGCAGTTTCACGTCGGCTTTTGTCGGAATATGCATAATTCCGTCAACCGGCGCATGTCCCCCGCCCCTCCCGCATAGGCTGGCAGCAGAAACTGAAGGGGAGGACGCCCATGAAAACGCTTCGTCTGCTGCTGTGCACACTTCTGACTCTGCCCGTACTGCTGCTGCCCTCCCGGGCCTTCGCGCTGGAGCCCCTGCGGGACGGGGAGATCGGCATCGCCGCTCCCTCGGCCATTCTGATGGAGAAGGTCACCGGTCAGGTGCTCTATGAGAAAAACGCCGACGAGCGGCTCCTGCCCGCAAGCGTCACCAAGGTCATGACGCTGCTTTTGATCGTGGAGGACATTGAGGCGGGAAAGCTGAATCTTGACGACATCGTCACCGCCAGCGCCCGGGCCGCCTCTTTCGGCGGCAGCTGCGTCTATCTGGAGGAGGGCGAGCAGATGAGCGTGCACGAGATGCTCAAATGCATCACCGTGGCCTCGGCCAACGACTGCGCCGTGGCCATGGCGGAGCATCTTGCCGGCACGGAGGGGCTTTTCGTGGAGCGGATGAACCGGCGCGCCGAAGAGCTGGGCCTCGAGAACACCCATTTCACCAACTGCACCGGCCTCTTTGAGGACGCGGAGCACTACAGCTCGGCCCGGGACATCGCGCTCATGTCCCGGGAGCTCATCTCCCACCCGCTCATCAAGGACTACAGCACCATCTGGATGGACAGCATCCGGGACGGGAGCTTCGGCCTCACAAACACCAACAAGCTGGTCTACTGGTATGAGGGCTGCACGGGGCTCAAAACCGGCTTTACCAGCGGGGCCATGTACTGCCTCTCCGCCACGGCGGAGCGGGACGGGACGGAATACATCGCCGTCATCATGCACGCCGAGAGCAGCGACAGCCGCAACGCCGACGCCACCGCGCTTTTAAACTACGGCTTCTCCCGCTACGCGCTCTGTCCCCTGCTGCCGGAGTCGCCACTGCCGGAATTGCCGGTGGAGCTGGGGTCTGCAAACAGCGTCCCGCTCTCCGTTTCCGGGGAACAGGCGGTGCTGATCCCTAAGGGGAGCGCCGCGCCGGAGTACCGGCTGGAGCTTCCGGAGCGCGTCACCGCCCCAGTGGCGGAGGGGGACGCGATCGGTACCCTCACCGTGACTCTCGGCGGGGAGACGCTGGCAGAGCTGCCCGTCCGCGCCGCGGCAGATGTGCCGAAGATCGGCGTCGTGCCTCTCTTTCTCCGCCTGCTGGGGAGTCTGGTCGGACTGTGAGCATACGCCCATCCCCCCGCCAAAAAGCCTTGAATTTTCCTCCCGATCGTATATAATAGATATGTTAGAAAAAATACAGGAGGAAATCTCTATGGTTAAAGTAGATCTCTCCGGCGCTTCTTCGTTCTTCACCGGCGCCGGCCCCGACTTTGCGGCGGCTGAGCGCGCCCACAGGGTCCTCTCTGAGGGTACCGGTCTGGGCAATGACTTCATCGGCTGGCTGGGCCTGCCCCAGCGCATGAAGGACACGGAGCTCCCCGCCATTCTCGAGGCGGCGAAGCTGATCCGCAGCCGCTCCCAGGCCCTGGTTGTCATCGGCATCGGCGGCTCCTACCTGGGCGCCCGCGGCGCCATTGAGCTGTTAAAGCCCATTCCCGGCAAGGACGATCCCAAGGTCTTCTTCGTCGGCAACGGCCTCTCCGCCGACGCCCTGTGCGACACCATCGAACTCATCGGCGACAAGGACTTTGACGTGAACGTCATCTCCAAGTCCGGCACCACGCTGGAGCCCGCCGCCGCCTTCCGCATCTTCCGCGAGCTTCTCGCGAAGAAGTACGGCGACAAGGCCGACGAGCACATCTTCGCCACCACCGACGCCAAACGCGGCGTTCTCAAGAGCCTGGCCGACGCCCACGGCTGGCCCAGCTTCGTCGTGCCCGACGATGTGGGCGGCCGCTTCAGCGTCCTCTCCGCCGTGGGTCTGCTGCCCATGGCCGTGGCCGGCATCGACGTGGAGCGCGTCATCAACGCCGCCATCGAGGAGTTCAAGGCGCTGGATCTCAGAAGCCCCGAGAACCCCGCCTGGCAGTACGCAGCCGCCCGCCAGAACCTGTACAGCAAGGGCTACGGCATTGAGATCCTCGGCTGCTACGAGCCCAGCTTCCGTTTCATGGCCGAGTGGTGGAAGCAGCTCTACGGCGAGAGCGAGGGCAAGGACGGCAAGGGCATCTTCCCCGCCTCCGTCGAGTTCACCGCCGACCTGCACTCCATGGGTCAGTTCATCCAGCAGGGTCCCCGCACGCTGATGGAGTCCATCGTCCGCTTTGAGAAGAGCCGCTGCGCCTACCCCTTCCCCTTTGAGGAAGCCAACGCCGACGGCCTGAACTACATCGCCGGGCGCGACATGGCCGAGGTGTCCAACATCGCGGCCGACGCCGTCAAGGCGGCCCACATCTCCGGCGGTGTGCCCAACCTGGTCATTACCGTTCCCAAGCGGGACGAGGAGGGCTTCGCCGCGCTGGTCTGCTTCTTCGAGCTGGCCTGCGCCATCTCCGGCTACATGTCCGGCGTCAATCCCTTTGACCAGCCCGGCGTGGAGGCCTACAAAAAGAACATGTTCCGCATGCTGGGCAAGCCCGGCGCCTGATTGCGGCGATTTGATTTTAAATAGTCGGAAGTCTTCAAGGTATCGGACATTCTATCTTTCTCTTTTGTGAATGCCTGAGCTTGACATTCATGCCGCAGCGTGTTAAAGTAAATCAAGGATATTTGTAAGCCGAAGGGCTGTGGGATCCCACAGCCCTTCGTTTTTTTTGGAGGAATCAACATGTTTTATGACGTTATCATTGTCGGTGCCGGCCCCGGCGGCATCTTTACCGCCTATGAGCTGAAAAAGAACGCGCCGGAGAAGTCCGTCGCCGTGTTTGAGCTGGGGCGGGAGCTTGCCCGCCGCAAATGCCCCATCGACGGCGACAAGATCAAGAGCTGCGTCAAGTGTCCCGTGTGCAGCATCATGAGCGGCTTCGGCGGCGCGGGTGCCTTTTCCGACGGCAAGTACAACATCACCAACCAGTTCGGCGGCACGCTCTACGAGTATGTGGGCAAGCAGAAGGCCATCGAGCTCATGCAGTATGTGGACGCCATCAACCTCTCCCACGGCGGCGAGGGCACGAAGCTCTACTCCACTGCCAACACAAAGATCAAGCGCATGTGCCTGGAAAACGGCCT
>CAMOXI010000053.1 GCA_946628965.1 uncultured Clostridia bacterium
GAGATCAAGTCGAACATCGCCCGGAGCGTGTATCAGGTGCTGACCTATCTGCCGAAGTTCATGTCCACGGTCGTTATGACCTCTCTGGTCGTGATGCTGGTGAAGCAGGGTTCCACCACCTCCGGCATGGGCGTTCTGGCGCAGGCCTTCGCCAAGCTGGGCTGGATTTCCCAGGATGTGGCCAAAACCGGTATGCTGAATAACCCCGCTTTCTTCCGCCCGATCTACATCATCAGCGGCATCTGGGAAGGCGCGGGCTATGACAGCATCGTGTTCTTCGCGGCGATCATCGCCATCTCCCCCACCAGCTACGAGGCCGCCCAGATCGACGGCGCGGACAAGTGGGCGCAGATGCGCTACGTCGTCCTGCCGAGCATCCTGTCCACCATCGTCATCATGCTCATCACCCGCATCGGCTCTCTGCTCAACATCGGCTACGAAAAGGTATTGCTGCTGTACAATACCAATACCTATGTGACGGCGGACGTTGTCTCCACCTTCGCCCAGCGCTACGGCCTGGCCGGCGCTGCCAAGGGCATCGCCTCCGCGGCGGAGATGATGAACAACGTGGTCGGCATGCTGCTGGTCATCGGCGCCAACACCATTGCGCGCAAGGCCTCCGACGTGTCGCTCTACTAAGGAAAGGGGAACGCCATGAAAAGAAAACTTGAGATCTCGGAGCTGATATTCAAGATCATCAGCTACACGCTGCTCACGGTGTTCGCGCTGGCCTGCCTGTACCCCTTCGTCTACGCCATTTCCGCGGCGATCAGCGGCCGCGCGGCTGTGGATTACGGCCAGATCGTCCTCTTCCCGAAGGACATCCAGTTTGAAGCCTTCCAGCGCATGTTCAGCGACAATATGTTCTGGAACGCCTACTCCAACACCCTGTTCATCACCTTCTACGGCACGGTCTGGGCGCTGTTCTACTCCATCCTCGGCGCCTACGCCCTGTCCAAAAAGCGGCTGCTGTTTCGGAAGTTTTTCAATTTCTTCCTTGTCTTCACGATGTGGTTTGCCGCCGGTATCGTGCCGCAGTACCTGAATTACCTGGATACCAAGAGCGTCTTCAACGCCATCGGCATTCTGGACGACAAGTGGCTGGTCGTGATCGCCATGGGCATGGCGGCCATGAACATCATCCTGCTGCGCAACGCCTTCGAGGGCGTGCCCAGTGAGATCGAGGAAGCCGCCATCGTCGACGGCGCCAGCGAGTTCCAGGTCCTGACCAAGGTGTATCTCCCCATGTGCAAATCCACGATCGCCACGGTGGCGCTGTTCTTCGGCATCTCCCGCTGGAACGGCTACTTCTGGGCGCGCCAGATGATCTCCAACTCCAACGAGCATCCGCTGCAGGTCTTCATCCGTCTGCGTCTGGAGGAGTTCACCGACGCCGAGGCCATGGCCGGCTGGAACCAGCCCTACGCCTCCGACTCTGTGATCTACGCCCTGATCGTCTGCTCCATCGTGCCGATCCTGATCATCTACCCCTTCATCCAGAAGTACTTCGCCAAGGGCACCAATGTCGGCGGCGTGAAGGAGTAATGGAAACAAGCGTTTTTTCCTTCCCTGTGCAACACCGGTTTTCCGGAATTTATAAAAATGTATTCATAAAAACCTAAGGAGGAACGAAATGAAAAACAGCAAGATTCTGATCGCACTGCTGCTGACCGTCGCCATGATGGCGACCCTGCTGGCCGGCTGCGGCAACAAGATCGATGTGGACCAGTATTCCGCCCCCAAGGCCGAAGAAGCCGCCCCTGCCGAGGCCGCTCCGGCCGCCGAAGGCGAAGCTGCCGCTCCCGCTGAGGAAGCCGCTGCTCCCGCCGAGCTGAGCTATGCCGAGGGCACCGTGCTCCGCATGGCCACCGGCTACAACTCCACCAAGACCGGCCTGAGCATGGACGCTGAGGTCGCGGGCGAGGGCATCACCCTGGCCGACGGCGTGACCTACCATGCCGGCGACCTGAAGCCCACCTGGGTCGAGGTTCAGAACGTTCTCGGCATCAAGATCGAGGACAAGTACCAGGGCAACAGCGCTTCCAACGAGTTCGACTACTGGAAAGAGCGCATGGGCGACGTTGACGTCGTCTCCGGCACCGCCAGCAAGCTCACCGAGTACGGCGAGCAGGGCGTGGTCGTGAACATTGCCGAGTATCTGGATCAGATGCCGAACTTCAAGGCCTACCTGGAAGCCAACCCCATCGTCCGCCTCTCCATCACCGGCAACACCGACACCGGTGCCATCTACTTCTCCCCCTACTTTGACGGCGTCAACGACATCGAGCGTATGCCTCTGATGCGTGTTGACATGGTCCAGAAGCTCCTCGACGGCGAGGGCGAGTTCGCTGCCGACGCCTGCAACGACCTGGCCGAGCCTGTCTACCAGCCCTACATGCCCACCTCCGGCAAGATCGACATCGAGACCGTCAAGCTGGACGGCTCCGGCACCGAGACCGTGACCAAGGACTATGACGCCGCCGGCAACATCATCGCCAAGATGAACGAGGCCGGTGCCATCGACGGCGTGACCGCTGTCAACATGCTCCGCACCTATATCGACGAGGCCTACAACGGCTACTACGGCACCGAGCGCTCCAACCTCTTCGTGGGCCAGAACGCGTGCTGGGATGCTGACGAGCTGGTTGCTCTGCTCCGCTGCGTCGTCGCCAACCCCCAGACCCTCAACGGCACCGACACCATCCAGGGTCTCTTCTCCCGCGAGGATGACAACAACCAGCGCCGCGTCGACATGTTCCGCTTCGCCGGCCACCTGTTCGGCATCCGCGGCCTCGAGTCCCGCCAGGATTACCTGTACTTCGACGTGGACGGCTCCCTGAAGGACGCCCGCCAGAATCCCGAGACCTACCAGGCCCTTGAGCGCATGACCGCCATCGCCAAGGAAGGCCTGATCTCCGAGAACTTCATGAACACCGCCGACGGCAAGACCAAGCAGTACCTGGAGAACGACTCCGGCTTCATGCACTACGACTACAACCAGACCCAGACCCTGTACAACGATCCCAGCCAGGGCGTCTTCTCCGAGGGTGAGAAGTACATGGCCGTTATGGTTCCCGTCGCCTGCTGGCAGGACGGCACCGAGGGCGGCCACTACATGCGCTTCACCGAGTCCTGGCGTTCCGTCAAGACCGACGGCTGGGGCATCTCCGTCGCCGGCGTGAACGGTGATACCAACAAGCTCAACGCCGCGCTCAAGCTCATCGACTACGCATACTCCCCCAAGGGCATGATCCTCATGTCCTACGGTCCTGACGCCTTCATCAAGACCAATGCCGACGGCAGCTACGTGACCTTCCTGTTCAACGGTCAGGAGATGCCCGAGATCGCCGATGCCACCCGCGCCGAGCTGTGGGAGAAGGCCAGCGGCAACTACACCAACTACGCCCGCCAGTACCTGGGCTCCACCCTGAGCTTTGCCAAGAGCCAGGCCTTTGAGTACCAGTGCACCACCGATGTGGGCCGCGAGGGCGCGGGCTACATCTCCAACGCCATCGCTCTGGGCACCATCAAGCACCCCGAGCTGGCCGTCACCGAGAATCCCTGGTACATGTCCATCCCCACCGTTCTGCCCAACACCAAGGCTGAGAACGACATGATCAACACCTACACCCAGCTCAGCTCCAAGGGCAAGTTCTCCTCCTCCAAGGGCGATGAGAACCTGTTCGTCAACCAGATCGTCGCCGGCTATGCCGAAGAGGGCATGGGCGATGCCCAGGCCTCCGCGGATATGGTCGCCAACGAGTGGGGCGGCCGCCAGTACCTGGCCCTCAAGACCGACGCCTGGAACCGCCTGATCGCCTTCTACAACGCCATGAACTGAGCGCGTTCACAAGCGGCCAACAGCCCACTGTGATCGCAGATTCGCAGGACCGGCGAACCCGGGAGAGGGGAGACCCTCTTCCCGGGCGGCTCCTGCAGCAGGGAGGTCAAAATGTACAAAAAACAGTTGACGCTGCAGAAAATCCTATGCTTCCTGGCCATAGTCTCCAGCGTGATTATTTTCCTGTACTCGCTGGGTATTATGACGGATCTCTATGACACGCTCTACTCGACGATGCGCAACCCCGCCGATCTGACCCAGACCGATGTGCCCGGTTCCATTGTCTACTACAACATGCAGGGCTTCAACGCGTACTTCCTCAAGTGCGCCATCGTGCTGATCCTGCTGGCATGCCTGCTGTTCATCACGAACACGCACATCCGCAGAAAGTACTACATCGGCAACTACCTGTCCGTCGCCGCTTTTGTCGCCGCGAACTTCTATGTTGCCTTTGATGCCCACAGCTACATCGAGCTGTTCAAGGCCCGCTTCCTCCAGGTCGACTTTGAGGCCCTCAAGGCCCACGCCGAACTGTGGAAGAGCGCCTACACCGAATCCACCTTCTGGTTCGATGTCCACTACGCCGTCTTTGCCTTCTCCCTCCTGGTCTCGATCGGCCTGGTTGCCTGCACGATCTGGAAGATCAGCCTGATGAAGGAAGAGGCGAAGCTGATCGCAAACGGAAAGGGGGCTGCGGCATGAACGAAGAAAAAAGCATTCGCCTTGACCGCATGCGCTTTACCAAGAACACGCTGGCTTCCGGCCTTGCGCTGCTGGCGATCCTTTTCGACGTTTTCTACTTCATCAGCATCTATGAGTCCAACGTGGGCTCCTGGTACTACAACATCCTGATGGGCGCCTCGATCCTGTACAATCTGGTGTTCATGCTGGCGGCTTTCCTGAGCTCCGAGGGCATCAAGAATTACAAGATCGGCTACTCCTATGTGATGATCGTGCTGGGCATCCTGCAGATCGTCCGCATCTTCATCTACCCGGTGAAGGCGCACGCGGCTGTTGTCACCATCCAGAACGAGGCCGTCCAGGTGATGCAGAACCGGCAGTTCATCTTCTGTGTGATCTGGCTGCTGGCCTCTGCCGCCTGCCTGATCTGCGGCGCCGTGGTCGGCATGATCCGCAGCCGCCAGCTCGCGGCGCACATCGCCTCGCTTGAGGCGAAGGCAGCATAAGGAAGGAGGAACGTTATGGCAGAACTGAAAGTCCAACACGTAGACAAGATCTACGACAATAACGTTCAGGCGGTTTTTGACTTCAATCTGGACGTCAAGGACGGCGAGCTGATCGTTCTGGTCGGCCCTTCCGGCTGCGGCAAATCCACCACCCTGCGCATGATCGCGGGTCTCGAAGATATCTCCGCCGGCAAGCTTTTCCTGGACGGCAAGGACATCACCCAGACCCCCGCCAAGGACAGAGACATGGCCATGGTCTTCCAGAACTATGCGCTCTACGGCCATATGACCATCTATGAAAACATGGCCTTCTCCCTGACGCTGCGCAAGGAAAACCCCAACGTCATCCACAAGAAGGTGCTGGCCGCGGCCGAGATCCTGGGCCTGACCAGCCAGCTCAACAAGAAGCCGAGCCAGCTCTCCGGCGGCCAGCGTCAGCGCGTGGCCATGGGCCGCTCCATCGTGCGCAACCCCAAGGTCTTCCTGTTTGACGAACCGCTTTCCAACCTGGACGCGAAGCTGCGCGGCGCCACCCGCCGCGAGATCCTGCTGCTGCACAAGCGCCTGAAGGCCACCATGCTCTACGTTACCCACGACCAGACCGAGGCTCTGACCCTGGCTGACCGCATCGTGTGCATGTCCATGGGCCATGTCCAGCAGGTGGGCACCCCGCTGGAGCTCTACGACGCTCCGGCCAACCGCTTCGTGGCAAGCTTCATCGGCCTGCCTCCCATGAACTTCTTTGACGTCACCGTCCGGGAAGGCGAGCTGGAAGGCCACGGCTTCCGCGTGAAGCTCACCGAGGAAGAAAAGGGCATGCTCCTGCCCTACGCCGGCAAGGAGATCGACCTGGGCGTGCGTCCCGAGGACGTGATCGGCGGCGGCGAGATCGCCATGAACGTCTTCTCCAACGAGAACCTGGGCATGAACACGCTGGTGCACGGCCATATCGGCCAGAACAACAAGATCTCCGCGAAGCTCCGCGGCTGGTATGACTACAAGGACGGCGACAATGTGAACATCGCCTTCAGCCGCAAGCATTTCTTCGACAAAGAGACCGGCGTCGCCATCGGAAGGGGGCAGAAGTAATGAGCGCTGATAAGACCATCAAAAAGGGAAGCAGTATGCCCGAGTTCCTGCGCAAGTTCTTCGTGGCTCTCAAGCGCAAGCCCTCCACCATCGCGCTGGTGGTGCTGCTGATCGCCTTCTTTTACTATTCGCTGAATCTGACCTATGTGTCCAACACCACGGCCAAGATCCAGGGCCCCGGCATGGGCCTCTGCGGTTTTGCGACCATGCTCTTCTCCATGCTGAGCCTGGTCTGCTTCCTCAACGCCTTCCCGCGCCGGAAAAAGCCGGTGTACGCCATGGTTGTGCTGATGATGCTCATGTTTGCCGTCATCATCTTCTGTGACGTATACTATTCCAACCTGATCATGACCGCCATCTCCCGCGCGGACAACCCCATCGTCATCGACGTGTCCACGATCTATATCGCCCAGGCGTACAACATGCTGCAGACGCACATCGTGATCCTGGGCATCGGCGTTGCTCTCGTCGTGCTGATGCCGCTTTACACCAAGCTCCTGCGCAAGATCAACACTTCCGTCACCGTGGAAGATTACGGCAAGCTGCAGGAAATCGATATCTCCGGCGAAGACTGAGTTTTTCACCATCCGGGATCGGGAGGCACCGCCCTCCCGATCCCCGAATGAGGGTCTGGTATGGCATCCCGAAACAAAAAGCGGACGGCCCCGGAAGAGAGCCGCCCCACCAACGAATATTATAAGCTCCACACCCAGGCGGTCGACGATCTGATCACCGCCGACGAGTCCAACTCACCCCAAGTCTCGGAGGAGGAGCTGCAGAAGTACCGCTCCGGCCCGAAGTTCAAGCTTTCGGACTGGGCCAAGGCCCTGCTGATCAAGATGTGGTTTGCGGGCTCCGTGTGCTTCTTCATCTTCTGGGGCCTGAGCTCCTATGTGACGGCGCGGCTGGATCTGCTCGTGATCTTCGGCATCGCGCTCGGCGTGGTGACGGACGTTATCACCAACAACATCCTGCGCTACTACGCGAAAACCAAGGGCGGCAACGACTTCTGGATGATGTTCCCGAAGCGCCGCTACGTTACCTTTTTCCTGAACATCGTATATGCTTTTGTCCTGCTTCTGTGCACGGACTTTCTGTATCACCTCATCAACCTGATTCTTCTCGCCGTCAGCGGCGGGACGGCCACCCTCGGGGTGGGCCCGATCCTGTTCGGCGTTTTCTATACCGGCTTTGATGTCCTGTTTCTCTGCATGAAACAGCTCTTCCTGCGCATCGTGAGCGACGCCAGGAAATCGGCCGGGCGACTGTAAAGGAGCGTTTTTATGCTGCGGATCCTCTATACCGGCGCGACTTCCGCCTGCTTCGAACTGGTAAACGAAGCGCCTTATTACGCACCGGAAACCTTCTCCGTGCTTCTGAACGGTCAGAAGCAGTCGGACTCCATCAGCAATGTCTTCTCCGTCTTTGATCTCAGCCCGGAGACGGACTATACCCTGACGCTGCAGGGCGAGCACATCGCGGAGACGCTGCGCTTTCGCAGCGGCAGCGAGAGCTGCGCGCTGAATGTGCGCGACTTCGGCGCCGTGGGTGACGGCCTCACTGACGATACCCGCGCCGTGCAGACCGCCATCGACTTTCTGCCGAAAAACGGCCGCCTCTATTTCCCGGCAGGGACCTATCTCTGCCGCCCGCTGACCCTCAAGAGCCATGTCACGCTGGAGCTCTCCAAAGACGCGACGCTGCTGGGCTGGGCCAACAGGGAGGACTATCCCATCGTTCCCGGGATGCTGAAATCTCTGGACGGCAAAGAGTTCTACTTCGGCAGCTTTGAGGGGAACGCCGTTCCCATGTACCAGTCCCTGCTCACGGCCCAGTATGTGGAGGATATCCACATCGTCGGCCCCGGCACCGTGGACGGCAACGCCGGAAACAGCGATTTCTGGACCGCTTACCGCACGTTCCCAACGGCGCGGCCGCGGCTGATGTTCTTCAACCGCTGTGAGAATGTGACCGTGCACGGCGTGCACGCCTGCAATTCCCCCTCCTGGCAGCTGCACCCCCACTATTCCAAAAAGATCGGTTTTTATGACGTGTTCATCTCCGCGCCGAAGAACAGCCCCAACACCGACGCCATCGACCCCGAGTCCTGTGACGAGGTGGAGATCATCGGCTGCCGCTTCTCGGTGGGGGACGACTGCATCGCCATCAAGTCCAGCAAGATCGAGCTGGGCAAAAAGCTGAACGTGCCCGCGGATCACCACACGATCCGCAACTGCCTCATGGATCACGGCCACGGCGCCGTCACCCTGGGCAGCGAGATCGGCGCGGGCGTCCGGAACCTGAGCGTGAGCCAGTGCTGGTTCCGCGGCACCGACCGGGGCCTTCGCATCAAGAGCCGCCGCGGCCGCGGCGAAAACTGCCGCATCGACGAGGTGCTCTTTGACAACATCCGCATGGAGGGTGTGCTGACCCCCATCGCCATCAACCTATGGTACAACTGCTGTGACCCCGACCGGGAGAGCGAGTACGTCTGGTCCCGGGAGCATCTGCCCGTGGACGAGCGGACGCCGCGCATGGGGCATTTCCGCTTCCACAACCTGCAGTGCAGCGACGCGGAAGTCGCCGCCTGCTACATCGACGGCCTGCCCGAGGCGCCGATTGAGGCGGTCACGCTGGAAAATATCTCGGTGAGCTTCGCCGAGGATGCGAAGCCCGGCATCCCCATCATGGAAAACTTCGCCAAAAAGCGCTGCCGCCTGGGACTGTATCTGGACAACGTCCGGCAGATCCGGGTGGAGAACGTGAAGCTGACGGGCGTGGAGGGCGAAAAGCTCATCGCGGCCCATTACGAGAAGCTGGAAGTCGACGGACTGAATTGAGGGCTGAAAATGTACGAAAAAATCGACGCCTATGTCCAGCGCCTGATCCGCGAATCCACGCCGGAGTACACGGTGTGGAACATCGAGAAGGTCCGGCAGGGCAAGCCTGCCAGCTGGAATTATATCGACGGCTGCATGATGACCGCTCTGCTCGCCATGGCGGAGATCACGGGTAATCCGCGTTATTCCGACTTCGCCGAGAGCTATATCGACTGGTTCATCGCCGAGGATGGTGCCATCCGAAGCTACGAGCCGGAGAAATTCAATCTGGATGATATCAACGAGGGCCGCGTGCTCTTCCCGCTGTATGAGATGACAGGCAAGGAGAAGTACCGCAAGGCCGCCCGCCTGCTGCGTCGGCAGCTGGAGGAACAGCCCCGCACCTTCGAAGGAAATTTCTGGCACAAGGCCATCTATCCCAACCAGGTCTGGCTGGACGGCCTGTACATGGCCCAGCCATTCTACGCGCTCTATGAAAAGCACCTGGGCACCGGCGATTACAGCGACACGCTCGGCCAGATCGAAAAGGTGCGCGAGCACATGTACGACCCCGCGAAGGGCCTTTACTATCATGGCTATGACGCGAGCCGCACGGCCTTCTGGGCCGACCCGGAGACGGGGTGCTCGCAGAATTTCTGGCTGCGCAGCATCGGCTGGTTTGCCGTGGCCCTGGCGGATCTCTGCGAGATCCTGCCCGGTGGCGCGGAAAACGACCGCCTGCGCGCGATCTTCGCCGAGCTGATGGCCGGCGCGGACCGTTGGAGCGATCCCGAGACCGGTCTCTACTGGCAGGTCGTGGATCAGGGCGGCCGCGAGGGCAATTACCTGGAGACCAGCGGCAGCAGCATGCTGGCCTATGCCATGCTCAAGGGAGCAAGGCTCGGCGTTCTGGACAAAGAATACGCCGCGAAAGGCGAGAAGACCTTCCGCGGCATCGTGGACAAGTATTTATCGTTTACGGACGGCGAACTGAACCTGGGCGGCATCTGCCTGGTGGCGGGGCTCGGCCCTGAATCCAACCGCCGCCGTGACGGATCCTACGAGTATTACATTTCCGAGCCGGTGGTGCAGAACGACGCCAAGGGCGTCGCGCCCTTCCTGCTCTGCTACACCGAGATCAAGCGCCTGGAGGGCTGATCAAAGCCGGATCTTCAGGCTCTCCCCGTCGGCCGAAGGCTCCGCCTGCTGGCGGCTCTGGAACTGGCTGGGGGACAGACCGTACTTCTTCTTGAACATGCGGGAGAAGTACAGCGGCTCCCGGAAGCCGCAGAGATGGGCGATCTCCGAGATGCTGGAGCCCTTGCTGTCGGCGTAGCCCAGCCGCTCCGCCGCGGCCTGCAGCCGCGTGTCGCTCAAAAGCTGGTGCGGGGTCGTGCCTGTCTCCCGCTTGAAGAGCTTGCGCAGATAGTCGTAGTTGAAGGGGAGGGACTGCAGATAGCGGTCCAGCTCGAAGTTCTCGTCCGGATAGCTGCGGATGATGCAGCTTTCGATCTCCTCCACCACAGGCGTGCGCGCCGGGGCGTCGAGACCGGCGAGGATCAGGCTCACGATCAGGTTGGCGTAGGCGTTGAGCAGCTGGCTGCTCCGGCCGGGATCGCTGCTGAAGACGAAGAAGGCCGCCTGAAAGGCCTCCCGCAGAAAATGATTGGCGTCCCCATGGAGGATCACAGGCTCCCGGAAGGGGAGCTGCGGCTCCACAAAGTTCAGATGGATGTTGGTAAAGCCCGCGTCGCTCTCGTTCCGGTGGAAAAAGAGCGGCGGAATGATGACCAGATCGCCCTCCTGATAGCTCAGGCTGCAGTCGTCAAAGAGCAGATGGCCCTCGCCGCTGGTGCAGTAGATCATCTCCCAGTTGCTGTGCGCATGGCGCGAGACCGAATAAGTCAGCAGATGCTTTCCTGCATAAATGATCTGATTCACGCGAAACCACGTCCTTTCAACGCTTTATTGTAGCAAAAGACATCCGTTTTGTCCATATCATAAATGTATCTTCATACGATCAAGGGGGATAAAAAATGGCCTACTTAACGCTGAAAAACATCAACAAGATTTACCCGAACGGCTTTCATGCGGTCCACGATTTCAATCTTGAGATGGAGAAGGGCGAGTTCATCGTCTTTGTCGGCCCGTCCGGCTGCGGCAAGTCCACCACGCTGCGCATGATCGCCGGTCTGGAGGACATCTCCAACGGTGAGTTCCTGATCGACGGCAAGCGCGCCAACGAGATGGGCCCGCGGGAGCGCGGCGTCGCCATGGTTTTCCAGAGCTACGCCCTCTATCCCCAGATGAGCGTTTACGACAACATCGCCTTCGGCCTGGAGCTGCAGGGCGCCGATGAGGACTACATCGACGAGAAGGTGCGCAACACTGCCCGCATCCTGGGCCTGACCGACTATCTGGACCGCCTGCCCAGAGCGCTCTCCGGCGGCCAGCGCCAGCGTGTCGCCATCGGCCGCGCGCTGATCCGCAAGGTCGGCATCTTCCTGATGGACGAGCCGCTCTCGAACCTGGACGCCAAGCAGCGCGTCACCATGCGTTCCGAGATCACCCAGATCCACCGGGAGACCGGCTCCACCACCATCTACGTCACCCATGACCAGACCGAGGCCATGACCATGGCCGACCGCATCGTCGTCATGAAGGACGGCTATGTGCAGCAGGTGGGCACGCCCCGCGAGCTGTACTTCGACCCCGTCAACGTCTTCGTCGCGGGCTTCATCGGCGAGCCGCCCATGAACTTCGTGCGCGGCAAGGTGCAGGGCGGCAAGCTGGACGTCGGCGGCAACGCGGTCGATCTCAAGCACAAGCTGGGCGACAAGCTCTCCAAATACGAGGGCAAGGAGATCGTCTTCGGCTACCGTCCCGAGAGCATCAAGCTGGGCGAACACAAGGACGCCTACGTCCTGCCCGCCAAGGTGGAGCTGACCGAGATGCTGGGCGACAACACCAATGTCTACATCGAGATGAACGACGTGCACTCCATCCTGAAGGTCGATCCGCATGACACCCCCGAGGTGGACAGCGAGATCACCTTCTCCATCCCCTACGAGAACGTCTATCTCTTCGACGGCGAGACTGAATTTGTGATCAAGTAAAAGGAGGAATCCTATGGACATCCGCTATTCCGCAAACCCCAATGACGTCAAGCGTTATACCACCGAGGAGCTCCGGAAGGAGTTTCTGATCGAGAACCTGTACGTGGCCGACCAGGTCGTCGCCGTCTACAGCCATGTGGACCGCATGGTCACCCTGGGCTGCATGCCGGTGAACGAGACCGTCTCCATCGACAAGGGCATCGACATCTGGTCGAACTTCGGCACGAAGTACTTCCTCGAGCGCCGCGAGATCGGCATCTTCAACATCGGCGGCTCCGGCGCCATCACCGTGGACGGCACGGTGTACGAGCTGGGCTACAAGGACTGCCTGTACATCACCATGGGAGCGAAGGAAGTGCTCTTCAGGAGTGACGACCCCGCAAAGCCCGCCAAGTTCTACATGGTCTCCGCCCCGGCCCACCGCAGCTATGAGACCCGCCTTCTCAAGCTGGCCGATGCCAACAAGCGCCCCTGCGGCGACGCCGCCACCTCCAACAAGCGCGTCATCAACCAGTTCATCCACCCCGCCGTGCTCCCCACCTGCCAGCTCTCCATGGGCATGACCGTGCTGGAGTCCGGCAGCGTGTGGAACACCATGCCCGCCCACACCCATGAGCGCCGCATGGAGGTCTACATGTACTTTGAAGTGCCCGAGGATCAGGTGGTCTTCCACATGATGGGCCAGGGACAGGAGACCCGCCACATCGTCATGACGAACGAGCAGGCCGTCATCTCCCCGTCCTGGTCGATCCACGCGGGCGCCGGCACCTCCAACTACACCTTCATCTGGGCCATGGGCGGCGAGAACCAGGAATTCGACGACATGGACA
>CAMOXI010000054.1 GCA_946628965.1 uncultured Clostridia bacterium
CCGGCACCCAGGGTGTCGAGTTTATTGCGATCAATACAGATAAGCAGGCGCTGAGCGTCTCCAACGCCGATCAGAAGATCCAGATCGGTGAGAAGCAGACCCGCGGCCAGGGCGCCGGTTCCGATCCCGAGATCGGCAAGCGCTCCGCCGAGGAGAGCCGCAACAACATCGCCAAGGCGATCGAGGACGCCGATATGGTGTTCATCACCGCCGGCATGGGCGGCGGCACCGGCACCGGCGCTGCTCCCACTGTGGCGGAGATCGCGCGTGAGGCGGGCTGCCTCACCGTCGGCGTGGTCACCAAGCCCTTCAAGTTCGAGGGCAAGCGCCGCATGGATCAGGCCAACGAGGGCATCCGCGACTTGCTGGGCCGCGTGGACTCTCTGCTGATCATCCCCAACGACCGCCTGAAATACGCCACCGACCAGAAGGTCACGCTGGCCAACGCCTTTGAGATCGCGGACGACGTGCTCAAGCAGGCTGTCACCAGCATCTCCGACCTCATTAAGAACACCGGCTTCATCAATCTGGACTTCGCCGATGTGACCTGCATCATGAAGAACGCCGGCTTTGCCCACATGGGCGTCGGCCATGCCGCCGGCAAGGGCAAGGCGGAAGACGCTGCCCGCATGGCGGTTGCAAGCCCCCTGATGGAGACCTCCATCAACGGCGCCCGTGGCGTGCTCATCAACATTACCGGCTCTGAGGATATGGGCCTGGAGGATGTGGAGGCCGCTGCCAACCTGGTGCAGGAGGCTGCCCACCCCGAAGCCAACATCATCTTCGGCGCCACCTTTGATGATTCCCTGCAGGATGAGATCCGCGTGACGGTCATCGCCACCGGCTTTGAAGAGGCCGCCAATGCGGAGAAGCCCGCTGAGAAGCCGGCTGCCGCTCCTGCTGCCAAGCCCCAGGGCCTGTTCACCGGCGCGGCTGAGAAGGCTGCCGCGGCTTCTGCCGTGCCTCCTCCCATCATGGGTGAGACTCCGGTGCCGGCCGAGTCTGCCGAGCCTGCGGGCGAGGATCCCTTCGACAGCATCTTCAAGATCTTCAATACCAAGTAATCCCATTTTTTGCCCTTGCAAGAATACGGGAAACCGTATATAATAATGAGAACTCCTTTGACGGGGAGTTCTCATTCTTTTTTCGGGGAGGGATTTGGGTGAAGGCCCTTCAGGTCCTGAAACACATGTTCCGCCTATACAGCGACAAACGAATCCCGCGTTCCGCGGCCGCGCTCTCCTATTATCTGACCATGACGGCGTTTCCGGTGGTCATCTGCCTGTATTCTCTGCTGGGCAACAACTATACGAAGGCCATGCAGGTGGTGGAGTTTCTGGATCAGTTCATGAGCGCGGAGACTACGCGCACGATCAAATCCTTCATGCTCTATGTGTCGAGGAGCCATTCGACCGCCATGTTCTTTGCGGGGCTTACAGTGGTGCTCACTTCGGCCAGCGCAGCCGTGCGCACCCTGCAGGGAACCATCGGCGAGATGCAGGGCGGCCGCCGCTTCCAGGGCCTGCGCGATTTCGTGTTCAGCATGATCTTTTCCCTGGCCTTTCTGGCCTCCATGTATTTCGGCATCATCGTCATGTTTACCGGCCGGGATTTTATTGAGCTCTTAAACGGCTGGCTGCCCTTTATCGACATCAGCAGCTCCTGGCAGTGGATCCGCTTTCTGCTGCTGGGCGGCATCGCGCTGGTGATCTTCTGCGGGATCTTTGAAGTCTCCAAGCGCCGCTGTGACCGCTATCATGTCCTGCCCGGTGCGCTCTTTTCCACGCTGGGGCTTGTGGTGATGAGCTGGGTCTTCTCCGGCTTTATTGCCGCGTCCACCCGTTACCCGCTGGTATACGGTTCGCTTGCGTCCGTCATCCTGCTGATGTTCTGGCTTTTCCTCAGCTGCCAGGTCATCTATCTGGGCGCTGCGCTGAACATCTCGATCCGGGACGCTTTTCCGCAGGAGGGGGACGACGCATGAATTATACGGATCTGAACGCCGCGACCATCGACCGCTGGGTCGAAGCGGGCTGGGAGTGGGGCGTCCCCATCAGCCATGAGGACTATCTCAAAGCCGTCTCGGGCGACTGGTCCATGCTGCTCACGCCCACAAAGCCCGTGCCGAAGGCCTGGTTCCCGCCCCTGCGGGGCTGCCGCGTGCTGGGCCTTGCCGCCGGGGGCGGGCAGCAGATGCCGGTGTTCGCGGCGCTGGGGGCCGCATGCACGGTACTGGATTATTCCCCGCGCCAGATCGAGAGCGAGCGAAACGTGGCGGAGCGGGAAGGCTACGCGATCGAGGTCGTCCGTGCCGATATGACAAAGCCCCTGCCCTTTGCGGACGGGAGCTTTGATCTGATCTTTCATCCGGTCTCCAACTGCTACATCCGCGAGGTGGAGCCGGTCTGGCGGGAATGCTTCCGGGTGCTGAGGTCCGGCGGACTTCTGATGGCAGGGCTGGATAACGGCTTCAATTTCCTGTTTGAGGACGATGAGAGCCACCTGACGGGCTTCCTGCCTTTTGACCCGCTTGTCAATGATTCGCAGCGGCTCACGCTGGAAAAGGAGGACTGCGGCGTTCAGTTTTCCCACAGCATCGCCGAGCAGATTGGCGGTCAGCTGCGGGCCGGGTTCACGCTTCTGGATGTGTATGACGATACCAACGGCGAGGGCTATCTGCATGCACACGGCGCCCCATGCTTCTGGGCGACGCTGGCGCGAAAGCCGGAAGAAAACGAATAAAAAGGACGGGAAAACCGAGGTTTTCCCGTCTTTTGCTGTTCATTCAGCCCATGAACTTGTCAATGGCCTCGTTCAGCGCCTGGAGATCGGCGCTGTCGCCGTCGCCAACGCAATGCTCCAGATGATCCTTCAGGATCACCCGGGCCGTGCTGCTCAGGGCGGAGCGCACCGCGGCCAGCTGCACCAGCACCTCGGTGCAGTCGCGCCCATCCTCCACCATGCGTTTGACGGACTCCAGATGTCCGATGGCGCGGGAGAGGCGGTTGATGACCGCCTTGGTCTGGGTGTGCACATGACCGTGAGCATGCGTATGATCGTGTTCGTGCTCATGATCGACCGGGTGGGCGTGGACATGGCCGTCCCCGTGATCGTGGTAATAGACTTCTTCTTCGTGTTCGTGCATATTTTTCACTTTCTCTCGCTGTTCGAATAAAGTGATTATATCGGATTATCGCCTTTCCTGCAAGCCCCCCGGGGGGATATGATTGGCCCTATAGCCTGATCTCCACAGGGTCGGCAATACGGAGCTCTTCGGGAGAAACCTCACAGTCCAGCGCGAGCAGCCGTACCCCGGCACGCTGGGCCTCCCGCATCGCTTCGCCGAAAGCGGCATGAGTGGCCCAATTCGGCTCAAAGCGGCGGACGCCGCGCATCTGGATCACGATGACGAGAAAGGCGCCGTATCCTTCCGCCGCCGCGCGGATCAGCCCGTGGAGATGCTTGACGCCGCGCCCGGTGGGGGCGTCCGGGAAGCGGGCGACGCCGTCCTCTTCGAGGGTACAGCCCTTGACCTCGGCAAAGCAGGGCCTCCCGTCCAGGCGGAAGGCAAAATCAAAGCGGGAATCGCCGTGCGTGACTTCGGATCGCAGCTCGTCGACGGCGCCGAGGCAGCCTTCGCGCAGCCATTCACCGAAAACCGCGTTGGGCGCGGCGGAATCCATATTGATGAGGCGCTCGCCCTTCTGGACGACGATCAGATCATAAGCGGTCTTTCGCCCGGGATTTGAACTGCGCTGCACATAAACCGCCGCGCCCGGGATCAGCAGCTCACGGCAGCGGCCGGTGTTCTTCACATGGCAGATCTCCGTTCTGCCGTCGATTTCCACATGTGCGATAAAGCGGTTGGGCCTGTCCAGGAAGACGGCCGGGACGATGTTTTCGTATCTCATCCGGCGTACTCCGCCGCCCACCTGCTCAGCATGGCGCATACCTCGTCGGCGTTTTCCTCATGCAGCTCGACGATGCGAACGTCCGGGTGCTTTTTCAGTTCTCCCAGCAGCGACTGCAGCTTTTGGGGATAGCGGTCGCTGAGCCCCAGCAGGGAGCGCAGCAGCTCCGCGTCTTCCATGCTCCGCAGGGCGCCGACACAGGGCTGATCGCTGTCCAGATACGCCTGCAGCGCGGCCGCAAACTGGGGGATCACCAGCTCATAGCCGCCCACTTCATCCAGCAGGGAGAAGGGGTACCAGAGCGCCTCCTGCAGAAGGCGCACGCCGGTCTCCCGAAAGACCTCGTGGTTTTTCTCCGGTGGAAAGCTGTGGCAGTCCAGATAGAGTTCCGGCGTAAAGCCGACGACGCCGCCTGCCGCGGCGGCGGGGAGCAGGGAATATCCCACAAAGCCGCCGCTCTCGTCCAGGCTCCGCTCGGTCACAAAACCACCCGCGGCGGCGAGCTTTTCCCCCAGCACTTCCCGGATCAGGCGGGATTTTCCACAGCCTGTCGGGCCGATCAGAAAGAGTTTTTTCTCCATGTTCATCACCGCGACCAGTATATGCTATCTGCAGAAAAAAGTCAATTTTACGGGCGTGTTACGGCAAATCCGGGTACTTGCGCAGGAAAACAAAACAAGGTATACTGGTATCGGAAATACGGTCGAAAGGAGGGAAGGACATGGAGGAGAAGACCTATATCGCCATCGATCTCAAATCCTTCTACGCCTCTGTGGAGTGCCGTGAGCGCGGGCTGGATCCGCTGGATACCAACCTGGTCGTGGCGGATCCCAGCCGCACGGAGAAGACGATCTGCCTCGCCGTGTCGCCCTCGCTGAAGGCCTACGGGATCCCGGGCCGCGCACGGCTTTTTGAAGTGGTGGAGCAGGTGAAGCTTGCCAATGCAAAAAGGCGGCAGGCAGCGCCCGGGAAGCGCTTCGTGAATGCCTCCAGCAGCGCCGCCGCCCTGCGCCGTGATCCCTCCCTGGAACTGGACTACATCGTGGCGCCGCCGCGCATGGCGCTCTATATGGCCTATTCCACGAAAATCTACGCGATCTATATGCACTATGTGGCGCCGGAGGATATCCATGTCTACTCGGTGGACGAGGTGTTTATGGACGCGACGGCCTATCTGAAAACCACCGGCCTTTCCGCCCATGACTTTGCCCGCCGTGTGATCCAGGACGTGCTGCGGCAGACCGGCATCACAGCCACGGCCGGGATCGGGAGCAACCTGTATCTGGCCAAGGTGGCCATGGATATCTGGGCCAAGCATGTGCCGGCGGACAAGGACGGCGTGCGCATCGCGGAGCTGACGGAGCAGAGCTACCGCCGTGAACTCTGGGATCATCGGCCGCTGACGGATTTCTGGCGCGTCGGCCGGGGATATGTGCGCAAGCTGGAGCAGCACAATCTGATGACCATGGGGGATATCGCCCGCTGCTCCATCGGAAAAGAAGGGGACTACCACAACGAGGAGCTTCTCTACAGGCTCTTCGGCATCAACGCCGAGCTGCTCATCGACCACGCCTGGGGCTGGGAGCCGGTCACGATCGCCGATATCAAGGCCTACAAGCCCGAGCAGAACAGCATGAGCGTGGGGCAGGTGCTGCAGGAACCCTACGACTTTGAAAAGGCGCGGATCATCCTGCGGGAGATGGCGGACGGGCTGATCCTGGAGCTGGTGGACAAGGGCCTGGTGACAGACCAGGTGGTGCTGACGGTGGGCTATGACCGGGAAAGCCTGAACGGCAGCTTCTCCGGCGAAGTGAGCAACGATTACTACGGCCGCAGCGTTCCCAAAAGCGCCCACGGCAGTGAGCGGCTGCAGCGGGACACTTCCTCTACCCGGGACCTGATCGAGGCCTTCCTTCGGGTATACGACCGGATCGTGGATCAAAAGCTGCTGGTGCGGCGCATGTATGTGATTCTTGGGAACGTCCATCCCGCCGACGCGAAGGCGGAACCGGTATACGAGCAGATGAATCTCTTCACCGATCCCGCGGAAGAAGAGCGGAAACGCGAGCAGGAGAAGGCCCGGCTGGAGAAAGAAAAAAAGCGCCAGCAGGCGCTGCTCGCGATCAAGAAGAAATACGGCAAGAACGCGATCCTGCCCGGCACAAGCTATCAGGATGGCGCCACCGGCCGGGAGCGCAACCGACAGATCGGAGGGCACAAGGCATGACGCACCGCTACGATGACATCATCAATCTGCCCCATCCGGTCTCGAAAAACCACGCCGCCATGCCGATGACGGAGCGGGCGGCCCAGTTTTCTCCCTTCGCCGCGCTGACCGGCTACGGCGACGCGGTGGCAGAGACCGCGCGCCTGACCCAGGAGCGGATCGAACTGGATGAAAGCCGAAAGCTCCAGATCGGGGCGGTGCTGGCCCGTGCGCGGGAGCGGATCCGGGAGCAGCCGGAGGCGGTGCTGGTGTACTTCCTGCAGGATGCGCTGAAGGAGGGCGGCAGCTATGTGACTGTCCTGGGGCGCATCCGGAAGATCGACGAGCTTGCGCAGACCCTGAGCCTTGCGGACGGCACCCGCATCCCCATGGCGGATCTTGTGGAGCTCAACTTGACGGAAGCGTCCGATTCGGAGTAAACTGTAAAAAACAGGAGGGGGGTGCTGATCATGTCGCTGGTGATCCGTCCCGCATGGGACGCCAAAGAAGAAATCCGGCAGCTTTTTGCCGAGTATACGGCGCTGCTTGTGGCGGGAAACCCGGCCTTTCAGCACTATCTCGATGTACAGAACTACGAGCGGGAGATCGGGCATCTGGAGGAAAAGTACGGGGAGCCCGCGGGCCGTCTGTACCTTGCAGAGTGGGAAGGGGAGACGGCGGGCTGCGTCGCCCTGCATCCGCTGGAAGGCGATCTCGCCGAGCTCAAGCGCCTCTACGTCCGCCCCGCCTTCCGCGGCCGCGGCATCGGCCGGGCACTGACAGATAGAATCATCGATGACGCCCGGGCGGAGGGATACCGCACGCTGCAGCTGGATACGCAGCCCTTCCTTCCAGAGGCGATCCGGCTCTATCAGAAGCTGGGCTTTGCCGAGATGAAGGGCTACAATCCCAGCCCGCTGCCCGAGTCGATCTACATGAAACTGGAGTTATAGACCATGATCAAAGAGATACGCATCACCACCGTGGAGGATCTGATCCCGCTGCTGTCGGATCAGGAATACCGCCCGGAGCTCAAGCGCAACCGCTGCAACTACGTTTACCGCGGCATGCCCAACATCGATTACAAGATGACCACCAGCCTCTACCGCAACTGCAAGGATCTGGAGCGGGCGCTCGAGCCCGCGATCCTGAAAAACTTTGCCAAGTACGCGGTGATCGAGGACCCCAGCGTGGCCAACTCCGTCTGGCGGCAGATGATCCTGGGCCAGCACCACGGCCTGCCCACCCGTCTGCTGGACTGGACGCACTCGGCTCTGGTGGCCCTGCACTTCGCCGTCAGCGAAGAAAACCTGGACAACATGGCCGAGCATGACTGCATGGTCTGGCGCATCGACATCAATGAGCTGCACGCCATGCTGCCGGAGAAGTATCAGGCGATCATGCGCCAGAACAAGGCGGAGGTCTTCTCGGTCGACATGCTGACCCAGGCGGCCAGCAGCCTGACCCAGTACGACGCGGACATGGGGCAGGAGGCCATGGTGGTCATCGAACCGCCCTCCATCAACCAGCGCATCGTGAACCAGTACGCCTTCTTTTCCATCATCCCCCTGGAGATGGGGGATGTGGAGCGCTTCCTGGACCTGCACACCGAGAACACGGTCAAGTATGTGATCGACCGGAAGCTCCGCTGGCGGGTACGGGACATGCTGGATCAGCTCAATATGTCCGAGCGCATCGTGTACCCGGGGCTGGACGGTCTCTCCAAATGGATCGCAAGGCACTACTTCGTGAAAGACGAATAAGGATGAACAGGAAAAACGCCTGTGGATCGATTGATCCACAGGCGTTTTGCAGACGGGAAAGCTTACTTCACGGTGATGGAAGTGATGTGGGGCTGGGGTCCCTCGTACCAGTACAGGAAACCGGTGATGTCGACCGTGTCGCCCACGTTCAGAGCCTTGACAGCCTCGTAAACCTCGCTGCCCGGCTCGGTCAGGTAGCGGCGCACGACGAAGGTGTACACAGCGCCGTTGACCTCGATATCGAAGTACAGGTCGGAGTTGCCGTCCTCACCGGAGTTGTCCCAGTTGTAGAAGAAGGCAGCACCGTCGCCCTTGTCGGCGACTACAGCGTCAGAGACGGAGATGGCCTGGTTCATGTGGGCTTCCAGTTCGTCGGTGCCCAGCAGAGCGCCGATGTCAACAGGCTCAGCGATGAAGCTGTCGCCGTCGACAAACTCGAAGCTGCCGTCCACGATCTCAACTTCGCCGGACCACACGCCCTTGAAGCCGTGCACGCGGATCTTCTGACCGGCAACCAGCTTCTCGTTGTCTTCCTGGGAGCAGGCCATGTCATACAGGAAGTAGGCGCCATCCTGATCGGCGGCATAGACGGTGACCTTGTTGTCCCACCAGCTCTGCTTGGCCTGGACATAGCACTCCACGACAACCTCGGTGTCCGCATCGGCGGCGGCGTACTCGGCGTAGCTCATGACAGCGAGTTCGGGAGCGGCTTCCTCAGCGGGAGCGGCTTCCTCAGCGGGAGCAGCCTCCTCGGCGGGAGCGGCTTCCCCGGCGGGAGCAGCTTCCTCGGCGGGAGCGGCCTCCTCAGCGGGAGCAGCTTCCTGAGCGGGAGCGGCGGCCTGGCCGCAGGCGGCCATCGCAAATACCATGGCCAGAGCCAGAAGAATTGCAAGATACTTTTTCATGTTTGTCCTCCTCAGTAAATAGTATTTTTTGGACATACCATATTATAAACGAAATGCCCGGAAAATCAAGGCTTTGTGACAGGTCGTTAATTTAATAGTTATTTGAAAGATTTCCGGGCGGCCGTCAAGAAAAATTGCGGCAGGAGGGGGAAAGAAGTACAGAAAACTATTTTCAAATAGAAAAAGATGTGATATCATATTTACATAAGAATTAAGGAGAACCCGCTGCGCGGCGAGGCCGGCCCGGATTGCCGTGCGGGAAAGCCCGGATGCAGAACAGACTGGTTCCCCGCGGCGTTGGTTGGGTTACATAATTCTTTGGACATTTATTGGACAAGCGGTTGTATAGTGAAAAAAGAGAGAATCAATAAAGAACTTTTTTGATTTTTTTCTGCAAACCGCGGCCACACGGGGAAGTCCCTCGTATAAAGAGATGAACAACAAAAAGGCCGGGAAAAAGCGGCGGTTGTTCGATCAAACACGTAAGGAGCGGGGCGGTAAACGCGTTGCCCGTATCAACAACAGGAGCTGTTCCGCACCTTTGTGAAATACATTAATGGAGGATATTTACAATGGCAGATGAAGTGAAAGTCACCCCTATCAGCGACGCTGAGGTTGAGGAAGTTTCCGGCGGCGCCGGCACCTGGAAGGACTACGCAAAGGGAACCTACGTCAGAGCTGGCGATCATATCATTTACACCATCGCTGCTGGCGACGTGCTGTCCGGCATTGCCCCCCGTTTCGGCGTTTCCATCGATGAGATCGTTCGCTGGAACAACATCAAGGATCCGAACTTTATCCGCACCGGTGACAAGCTGGTCATTTACGCTCGCATCCTTCGCTGATTCGTAAACAACACATGTGCCCCTGCCAGAAATGGCAGGGGCACCCCTATGTTCATTCGTATTTTTGGAGGCACCAGTCCATGCTCTCTCTCGAAGCCTTCGGTCAGCGCATCCGTACACTGCGCATGGAGAGAAATCTGTCCCAGCAGCAGTTGGCCGATTTGATCTACGTCTCCCGCAAAACTGTGGGGAACTGGGAAGCCGGGAACCGTCTCCCGGATATTACAATGGTATCCCGTCTGGCCGATTGCCTGGGCGTTGAGATCTACGAGCTGATCGATAAGCTGAACGAGTCAGAGACAAGGGCCTGCGTGATCGCCGTCGAGGAGAGCGCTCCGGCGCTGCGGGAGGAGCTGCGGCTTCTGCGCGATGTGCTGCCGAACGCCGAGGTGTCGGGCTTTCGCAAGGCGGAGGACGCGCTGCGCTTCGTGAAGGAAAAACCGGTTTCGGCCGCTTTCCTGGACGCGGACACGGAGGGCGCTTTTCGACTGGGGGAGGAGCTGCTGGCCCTGCGGTCCCGTACAAACCTGATCTTTATCTCGGCAAGCGATGAACATGCTGCGGAGGCCATGCGGATCCATGCCTCCGGCTATCTGCACAGACCGCTTTCCAGGGAGGCGATCCGCAGAGAAGTGCACGAGCTTCGCCGCCCTGTCCGGGGCCTTGTGTAATCTATAAGCGGACGCAAAACGCCCGAACCATGTACTTTGATGGTTCGGGCGTCTTGCTTTTTTCGTTCTGCGGGTTTTACACGTTGGCAGCGCCGTTTGCGACGATGTCACCGATGGGAACGCCGCTGTAGGTGCCGTTAAAGTGCCATACTGCGCTCATCTGCAGATAGCCGGGCTGATTGGGGATGGAGAAGCTGGCAAGAGGCGTGGAGATCATGCTTCTTCCGTCATAGCTGATGGCAGCAGAAGTGCTGCTGTAGGTGACGCCGTTGACGGTCAGCGAAACACCGTTGTAGATGGATACGCTGTACAGACTGTAAGAATTGCAGTACACGGTCGCGTCCAGCGTCCTGTTGCCGAGGGCGTCGGTGCGGACAGCCCAGTTGACCTGAATGTTGAGCTGGGTCCCGCTGTTGGACGCGAAGCTTCCTGTTGCCAGGGTCTGACCGCCCATATAGCCGCCTGCTGCCGCTTCCAGCGCGTCATCGCTGAGCATTTCCAGTTTTGATTGATCTGACATGTGAATCCTCCTGTCTTGAATTAAGTATGAAGCCTGTCTGATGATGGGTACTAAAGGCCAATTGCACAAAAAGCATTATGGTAAACCATATTATAGCAGAATTGTTTCGATTCGCATAGCAGATGGGAAACAGTTTTCCCTTTTGAAATGCAATCGACTGATAGAATCTTGGATAAAAAGCTGGAAGGGCTTGGCATATTGTGTTATAATAAATAAAATTACCCTGTACGTTTCTCAGCAGGAGGGAATTTCCCATGAAAGAAGTGAAGAAAAGTATCCTCACGGTGGTATTCCTGATACTGCCGCTTGTGTTTGGCACGATCGGCCAGATGCGGGCAGGGGAGATGCTGCTGGAGGCTGCATTCAGCACGCTCACTATGTATGCGCTCAATTTCAGCGAACCGGCCAGAAACGGATTCGTGGAGCTGGCCAGATGGACCGCTCCGCTCGCTACGGCCGGCGGCGTTGCCCTGCTGTTTGCCCCGGTGGCTCGGACCGTGCTTGCCAGAGTGAATAAAATCCTGGGGGATTCTGTGATAGTCTACGGCGATGAGGAAGTATATGACCGGCTGAAAAAAGACGGGAGATACCATGTCGCCCGCGGCAAAGGAGATTTCCTGGCTGCTGACCGTTATGTGCTTTTCGGCTCTGAGGAGGAAAACCTGGATTTCTACATAAAAAACAGAGATGCACTGGAAAAAAGGGAAGTGTATCTCCGCTGCAAGTCTCTTTCTTCTCAGCTCGCCGCGGGAAGCAAGCTGCACCTCTACTGCATGGAAGAAGTCGGCGCCCGTCTCTTCTGGCGGCAGTCGGAGCTGGTCAGGCAGTATACAGAAAAAACCAGATCCTCGGGCGATAAAACCATGCATCTTGTCATCATCGGCTTTGGCCGCCTGGGTGAGGAATTGCTGATGTGGGGGCTGCAGAGCAATCTCTTCTCGCCGGAGCAGAGCCTGCGCTATGCTATCTTCGGCGATGCCGGAGAGTTCCTGTCGCTGCACCACGAACTGGCATCGATCGAAGACAGTGTTGTATTTCATGATACGCCGTGGACCGGATCTCTGGACGTTTTGCAGAAGGCGGATCGAATCATTGTAGCAGAGCAGACAGATCAGCTTGCTCTGGTTCAGGAGATCCTCTTTGCAATCACCGGAGTAATCCTGGATGTCCTCGCGGCAAAACCGGAAGACCTGGCTCTGATCGAGAATCAGGAAAAGCTGCGCATTTTTGATTGGAAAGAAGAGGCGCTGCGGCCGGAGAACCTGTTTGACGAAGTGACCCTCCGCCGGGCGAAGGCCATCAATCTTCGCTATGCGCACATCTACGACGATGTGGCGGAGACGCCGGAAAACGCGGAACTGGAGTGGCAGAAGCTCAATGCCTTTACCCGCTATTCCAACATCAGCGCGGCGGATTACCATGAGATCCGCCTGCAGCAGCTGGCACTGTGGGGAGAAGACGCGGATCCGGATACGATCCGTCCGGAGCATCTGGAAATCCTGTCCGAGCTGGAGCATATGCGCTGGTGCCGTTTTCACTATCTGAACAACTGGAGCTATGGTGAGCCTGTAAACGGGAAAGCCAAGAACACCGCCGCGCGGACACACAGCGATCTGGTGCCCTATTCCTCGCTGACCGACAAGGAAAAAGAGAAAGACTGTGAGAATGTTCGCGTTCTGCTCCGCGTGAAAACCGCCTGAAAACAGTTAAAAACTTCCTATATCAACAGAAGCAGGCGCTCCCCCGTCAGGGAGCGCCTGCTTCAGACTGTAGACAAACTCATGCGACGGAAGCAGGACACGCATGGGGAGAGC
>CAMOXI010000055.1 GCA_946628965.1 uncultured Clostridia bacterium
CGCGCTCTCCCCATGCGTGTCCTGCTTCCGTCGCATGAGTTTGTCTACAGTCTGATGCCGGCACGCCATCGGCGTACCGGCATCCGTTTATCTTTTTATCAACATGCTCTGATTATGATGCTTTACAGATCCTTGTGCTCACTGGTGCCCTTCCACTTGCCTTCCTCCAGATCTTTGACGATCGTATCATACTTCCTGTCAAGATCGAAGAAGATGAGGCACACGACGCCGATGGCGCAGGCAATGATCGGGACCCAGATGTAGGCCCAGCCCAGCGCGGCGATCGCGGAGGCGCTCTCGGGCGCGGCGTCGAAATTGCCGGCGCCGAGGATCCAGCCCAGCGCGGCCGTGCCGATGCCGGAACCGATCTTCATGGTGAAGGAGGAGGCGGCGTTGCCCATGCCGACAGCCTGGACATTGGTGAGCCACTGGCCGTAGGTGATGGCGTCCTGCAGCAGGCCCCACATGGTGGCGGCGCCGAGGCCAAAGCCTGCGCCCTTGATGGCGTTTGCAACGATCAGGAAGGGGATGTTGGTACCGGCCAGGGCGGTCAGGACATAGCCGACGAGAGAGGCGGCCATACCCGCCAGAGCGGTCACGCGTTTGCCGAACTTCTTCATCAGGAAGGGTGCGGCCAGCAGCATCAGAGCGATCTGGAAGATCTGCACGATGCTGGACACGGTGCCGAAGGCGCCGACGTTGCCCACCACGTACTGCATGTAGTAGAACAGAGAACCGAACATGGTGCTCATCATGAAGTACAGAACGAAGAGGAAGATGACCTCGAGGACCCAGTACTTGTTCTTGAGCAGGCTCTTGAGGCTCTCCATGACGGAGGGGCCTTTGTCAGCTTCGCCGCCGTTATCCTGCTTGACACGCTCCTTGCAGAGGGTGAAGGGAATGAAGCTCACGGCGACAAAACCGACAGCCATGACGATGGCTGCCACGGTCCAGCCCTTCTGATAGGCGTAGAGCACTTCCTCCCCACCGCCGTTGACAGCCTGCGCGATGCGGGTGAAGACGTTGTTGACCAGCAGCGTGCCGGCGGTGGCCAGCATCATGCGGAAGTTGCCCAGCAGGCCGCGCTCGTAGGAATCGAGCGTCATGAGGCCCTGCAGCGTGGCGTAGGGCACGTTGTAGCCGGTGTAGAACACGGTGGAGACCAGGTTATAGGTGATGAAGGCGTAGATGATCTTCGCGGTGGGGCCGAAGTTCGCGGGGATGGTGAACATCAGCACCGAGCAGATGCCCATGGGGATGGACATGCGGATCAGCCAGGGCAGTGCCTTGCCGCGCTTGCTGTTGGACTTGTCGACGATACGGCCCATGATGAGGTCGGAAACGCCGTCGAAAATCTTGGAGATCGCCAGGATGCTGCCGGCCGCGGCAGAGGGGATGCCCACCACGCTGACGTAGTAGACCAGCAGGAAGGAAGAGATCGCGGTGTAGATCAGGTTGCCGCCGAAGTCGCCCATGCCGTAGGCGATGCGTTCCAGCATGCCAAGCTTGGCGTCGGGATTCATGGCGGCCAGTTTCGCGGAATCACTGCTCATGTGTTTTTACTCCTTTCAAATCATACTGGTTCATCGCTTTTTGAACAAAAACAGTTTTACCCATCAGGTGTTCTCAATTGTGAAACCGGGTTTCACAATTGAGAAGGAAACCAGCCTAAATCCACGCTCTTGGCCAGATCCCAGCAGTCCCAGCCGCGCCAGTTAAGCTCGTTCGTCGGATCGAGCAGCATCTTGTAGGTCCAGTAGAAGTAGCCGCTGCCCTTGGCCCAGGCGTCCAGATGCGCTTTCGCGATGGCCGTGTAGATGGCCGTCTTTTCTTCTTCGCTGACGGTCTTGCTGTCGCTGAAATCGACACCGTTGAGGGAGGACTGGCCGCCCTTGGTGTCCATGCCGACGGCCAGGGAGTTGAAGATGCACCACTCGCCGCAGACAACGGGAACATACGCCTGTACCTCTGCGATGTCCTTCTCGTAGACGTCCTTAATGTAGCTGAGATAGCCCTCCAGGGTCTGCTCACAGCCAAAGGCCTCGGCCATCATCAGATACTGGTGGGTGTCGAGCACCACGTTCCCCTTGAATTTTTCCTGGGTGAGATAGTCCTTCCAGGCCTTGAGCTGGAAGGCGTCGTGGAAGACGACCATCTTCCCTTCGCCCAGATGGGGCTTGATCGCGTCATAAGCCCGATCATAGAAGCCGCGCAGATATTCCAGCGTGTTCGGCGCGCTGCCCGCTGCCAGTTCCTTGTCCACGGGGGGATAGCGGCCCTGTACATCCATTGCGCTCCACATGGGCTCGGTCACCGGCTCATTGACAGGCTGGATGCCCCAGAGACCCTCGCGCCTGCCGTAACGCTCCGCCAGCTTCCCCAGCAGATCCACGACGTAATCCACCTCTTCGGGGATCTGAGACCATTTGCAGACGCCGGAGATGCCGCCGTTGTCAAAGCCATTCTGGCTCATGGGCACGGTGTGCAGGTCAATGAGGATCCTCAGGCCGTATTTCTCCGCCCAGTTGAAGGCCTTGTCCAGCTCCTCAATGCAGCCGATGAAGGGCGGCCGGTCGCCGAAGATGAAATAAGGGATCGGGATGCGCACCGTGTTCAGCCCGATGCGCGCGATGGTGGCAAAATCGCGTTCAGAGATGTACTCGCTGCGGTGGATCCTGATGCGCGCCTCGTAGGCGTCACGGCTCAGCTGTGTGGGCAGGTAATACTCATCCTCCGCCGTGGTGCCGTCAAAGAGCGCGGGGCTCATCCATTTTTCCAGGACAAGCCAGTTGCCGAGATTGACGCCTTTGATTCTTTCCATAGAAGTCTCCTTTCTCTGTTTTCCCTGGCTGTTTGCCGCTTGTGCATTTATCATAAAAGATAGACCGGGCAGCGTATATCAAAAAAAGCAAGTTGATATAAAAAAAGATGGATTCGCAAAAAACTGTGAATCCATCCAAATATTACCTGCATTTTTTGTGCATTTTTGCAGGCTTATTTCTGCCTTTGGTGCTGTTCCCGGTACGATCCCGGCGTCATGCCGTTGAAGCGCTTGAACACCTGCCCGAAATGACTCTGGGAAGAAAAGCCCAGCGTGGCCGCGATTTGCTCCAGCGAAAGCTCCGGCATCATCAGCAGGTATTCCGATGCGCGGATCTTGGCGCGAAGAATATACGAGGAGAGGTTCAGGCCCTCCTGCTCCACAAAGAGCTGAGACAGGTAGCTGCGGCTCAGTCCCAGCTCATCCGCCAGCTCCTGCGCCGAGATCTTCTGATGCATGCGGTCATGGATCAGCTGCTTGCAGCGTGTGACATAGCGGTTTTGCTCCTTTCCGACGCTGGCGCTTTGAACCAGATCGGCAAAATGCAGCTCGGCTGAACGGGCAAGCTTTGTGATCTTTGCCACATCCTGCATTTCGCTGATTTTCATGGTGTACGAGTCGGTCAGAGAATAAGCGATCTCCGGCAGCAGGCCGCCCTCCATGGCGCTGCGCGAGGACAGGGTGACGACAACAATGGCCAGGTTGCGATAGTGGGTCAGTTCATCTCTGCCGAGACGGCCGATCTGCCCGGTCTGCACCTCGGCCCAGCTTGCTTTCAGCGCCTCCAGGTTTCCCTCCCGGATGGCCTTCTGCTCCCGCAGCTCCTGGGCATAGGAATTATGCGCCGAGTCGGTTTCCCTCATCTGATAGATGATCGAATAGGCGTCGGAGCGGGCCGATTCGGTATAATCCTCTTCGCTCGCCAGCATCAGGTAGAGATCATCCCTTGACAGCGGTGCATCAGATCCAGCATGAAACAGGAGCGTGATCGCTTCAAAGGCAAAATCCAGCGGGAGAAAGCTGATCCGATAGGCCTGCGGCCGCCTGAGCGCATGCGCCGCCGCTACAGCCAGCGAAGAGGCGCCGGTGGGACGGTTATAACTGAAAGGCCCCACAACGGCCGTCCCGCCATCCGGTGCGGGGAGGACCGCATAGAGCACACTGCCGCATTCTGTGTGGAGGACCGGCGCGCTGTCCCTGCGCATGGCGAGAAGCTCTGCGGCAAAAACCGGATCGCAGACCAGAGGGTCCTCCTGATCGGCTGCAATGACGTCATTTGTCAGGCAGTTTCCCGCCGCATCGTAAAGCCGGACCGGGGTATGCAGCATATAGCAGAGATGGGAACAGAGCTGTCTGGCTGTGAGCACGGCGCACCTCCCGCGTTTTTTAATACAGACCGGGGATTTGTGGTAGACAAATCTCTGAAAACAGGATAACATAGCATTACCAATTATGCAAGAATCGAGGGCTTTCGCTATGATCCGAAATCCGATCCTGCCCGGCTTTCACTCTGACCCCTGCCTCTGCCGCCGGGGCAATGACTATTATCTCGCCTGCTCCACCTTTGAGTGGTTTCCCGGTATTCCTGTCTATCATTCCCGTGACCTGAAGCACTGGGAACTGCAGACCCATCTCCTGCGGGACGCGGAGGCGCTTTCCCTGCGCGGGCTGCCCTCCGCCAAGGGCGTGTGGGCCCCCTGCCTGACCTGGTGCGAGGAAGACGGGCTCTTTTATCTGGTTTACGGCGTGATGCGTTCGATGAACGCCCGTTTTTTCGACATTGACAACTATCTGATCACCGCCCCGGAGATCGAGGGCCCCTGGTCCGAGCCGGTGTATCTCCACTCGGCGGGCTTTGACGCCTCGCTGTTTCACGATGTTGACGGCCGCAAGTGGCTGGTCTCTCTGGAATGGGAAACCCGGGACGACCGCCGCAAGCCGGGCGGCATCTGCCTTGTGGAGTATGATCCCGCGGCAAAGGCCATCGTCGGATATCCCAGACGGATCTCCATGGGCGCGACCATGCGCGGCTGCCTCGAGGGGCCGCACCTGTATAAGAAGAACGGCTACTACTATCTGCTCTGCGCCGAGGGCGGCACGGGTTATTACCACTGCGCCACGCTCAGCCGTTCCCGAGACCTCTTTGGCCCTTATGAGCCCTGCCCGCACAACCCGATCATCAGCTCCGTACCTGAGAACCGTGACGAGAGTGCCGATACCGACCATCTCAAGCCCCGCTATTATAATCCCGACGCGCCGCTGCAGAAGGCTGGCCACGGCAGTCTCGCGGAGACGCCGACGGGCGAGGTGTTCATGGCCTATCACTGCGCCCGGCCTTTTATGCCGGAGCTCTGCTGTACGCTGGGCCGGGAGGCGGCGATCCAGAAGCTGGAGTGGACAGAGGACGGCTGGCTGCAGCTCAACGGCGGCGGAAATCTGGTCAGAGCGGAGAGTGAGGAGGCACAGCTGCCGTCCTTCGATGCTAAAATCCTGCCCGGCTTTGACGGCTTTGACGAAACGGCGCTGCGCTCGGACTATTACGCCCCGCGGATCGACCCCGGGACCTTTGCCGATCTGCAGGCGCGGCCCGGCTGGCTGAGGCTGCGGGGGCAGGAATCGCTGAGCTCCACCAACCGGGTGAGTCTCCTGGCGCGCAAGCTGACCACGGTACATGCCGTGATCACAACGAAAATGGAGTTCAGCCCGGAGCTGTACCAGCACAGCGCAGGCCTTGCGCTGTACTACGACAACATGAACTACGTCTGGCTGCGCAAGACCTGGAGCGAAGAGCAGGGCTGCCCGGTTCTGAGCGTGCAGGAAGTGGACCGCGGCGTGAAGCATGACCACCGGGAGCTTGAGATCCCGGCGCCGGAAGGCCCGGTCTGGCTGCGGCTGCAGATTGAGGGAAAGCGTTTTGCATTCTCCTGGTCGAGCGATGGGGAGCATTGGACGGCCATCGGGCCGGACTTTGCCACCTGGCACCTGTCCGATGAGCACAGCGGCTACGGGGAATTTACCGGCACCATGTTCGGTCTCGGCTGCGTGGACGCCATGCTGCGCCGGCAGACAGCGGATTTCGATTTTCTGAACTGCGAAGAGCAGTGAAAGCCTTCGTTTTTGACGCCGCCCAATTTAGAGCGTTGTCGATGCAGGATAATCACCCCATTTGTCAGCAAAGACTGACAATGGGGTGTCCTTTTTTCGTTTGCTTCTTTTCCCACTGCAGCAGAGCAAACTGCAGACTATACATGTGAGAAGGAAAAACTGAGGAGGCGGCGCGGCTCAGCCTGCGCCTGGGAAGGGGAACTATACGAAAAAACGGAGGATAAGCATATGGAAAATGAATTGACACAAGTTTAACAATTGGCGTATAATACAATTTGCGGAAAATGATGGAAAGTTGTAATTTTGACAAGACCGGCAGGCATATTCTTCTTGAAACGATGCCGCTTCTGCTGTATGATAGTAATGTTGGAGAATACAACTTACAGCATTGAATACTCATAGCATACCCAAGATCATGGAAAATGAAAGAAGAGGGGGTGTGTCCATGTCTTTGGAAGCAATTGCAAGCGTGACTGCGGCGGAAAGCGAGGCAAAAGCCGCTGTGCTCGCGGCTGAGCAGAAGGCCAGGCAGATGCTGGCGGACGCTGACGCAGTCGGCCGTGCCGCTGTGGAAGCCGCCGGCGCCAAGGCGGACGCGGAGCTGCGTGAGCTGCGCCGCAAGGCGGAGGAAAAGTATCAGAGCGAAGCTGTCGAGCAGGCGCAGGTTCTGGAGGGCCGGAAAGCGGACCTTCGCGCGCAGGCCGAAGAGAAGCTCGGTCAGGCCGCTGCGCTTATTGTGGAAAGGATAGTGAACAACTGACATGGCCATTTTACGAATGAAACGGCTGCGTCTGATCGCCGTTCGTTCCCGCAAGGAGGAGCTTCTGCGCGAGCTGACAAAGCTCGGCTGTCTGGAGATCTCCGAGGCGGGGGAGGAACTGCGCTCGGACGAAAGCCTCCGACCGGAAAGCAGCGGCGTTGTCGCTGCCCGCACCCGGCAGGCGTCCATTGACCATGCCCTGGAGCTGCTGGGGCAGTATGCCCCGGTCAAGAGCAAGCTGCTCTCGGCAAAGCCCGAACTGGCCGGAACGGTTTTCCTGGAGGACGATGGGTTGAATGAGGCCCTTGCCCTGGCGGAGACGATCACGGAGAAGAACGAGCAGATCCGCCGCATCGCGGCGGAGGAGAGCCGTCAGCGCGCCGTGCTCGAATCCCTGCAGCCCTGGATGAGCCTGGATCACCCACTGGAGTGCACGGCGACAGAGCGGACGGAGCTGGTTCTCGGTACCATTCCCGCGAAGGTGCGCTTCTCTGACGCTGTGGAGGCGCTGGGCGCCGCTGCCGATGAGGCGGAGCTCTTCCCGGTGGGGGAGGACCGCAGCGCGCATTATGCGGCGCTTCTGTGCCTGAAAGAGCAGCTGCCGGCAGCTTTGGAGAGCCTGCGCAGCTTCGGCTTTACCGCCGCAAGCCTGGGCGGCCTGCGGGGAACACCGCGGGAGGCCTCCGCGGAGGCGCAGGAAAGCCTTGCGCAGCTTGGCGAGGAAAAGAACGCGCTGATCGGGGCAATCAAGGCCCTGGCCATCCATCGCGACGAACTGAAGCTTGCCAGCGACAAGCTCTCGACCCGAGTCGCCATGGCAGAATCCGCCGAGCGTCTTGTGGGAACGGACAGTACGCTGGTCCTGGAGGGCTGGCTTCCCGCCGAGCGGGAGGAGGAGCTCACGGAGGTCTTCCGCCGCTTTGACTGCGCCTGGGACATCCGCGATCCCGAACCGGACGAGTACCCGGAGGTGCCCGTCAAACTGAAAAACAACCGGGTGACCAACGCCCTGAACATGGTCACCGACATGTACAGCCTGCCGGCCTACGGCACGGTGGACCCGAACCCGCTGATGGCGCCCTTCTTCATCCTGTTCTACGGCCTGATGATGGCGGACATGGGCTACGGTCTCATCATGATCGTCGCGGCGCTGGTGGCCATGAAGAAGATCAAGCCCCGGGGCGGCAGCCTGGCCTTCTGCCAGTTGCTTCTCTACGGCGGCATCTCCACCTTCATCTGCGGCGCCCTGACCGGCGGCCTCTTCGGCAACGCGCCGGAGATTATCGCCGGCATGTTTGGCTCTGACTGGAAGGGCCTGCCCGCCCTCTTCAGCCCCGTGCGGGACAGTACGCTGGTGCTCTACGGCGCCATGGGCCTGGGCCTTATCCACCTGAACGCCGGCATGGTCGTGTCCTTCCTGGAGAAGAAAAAGAACGGCAATCTGGCAGACGGCATTTTCGAGGAAGGTTCCCTGTGGATCATCCTGGTCGGCGGCATCCTGCTGGCCCTGGATATGCTGGGCCTTGTGCCTTCACGTGTGCTGCACAATCTGGGTCTTGCGATCCTGATCGTGGGCTCCGTGATGCTGCTCTTCGGCGCCGGGCGGCACGAGAAGGGGATCGGCAAGATCACGGCCGCCTTCGGCTGCATCTACAACACCCTGACGGGCTGGTTCGGCGATATCCTGAGCTACTCCCGTATCATGGCGCTGATGCTGGCCGGCGGCGTTGTGGCGCAGGTGTTCAACACCATCGCCGCCATGCCCTCCGCAAACGGCGTGACGCCTTTGTCCGGGCTGATCTTCATCGTTATCTTCCTGATCGGCCACGCGCTGAACTTCGGCCTGAACCTGCTGGGCTGCTTCGTGCACGACCTGCGTCTCCAGTGCCTGGAGTTCTTCGGCAAATTCTATCAGGACGGCGGCAGGCCCTTTGCCCCGCTGGCTGTCCGCACCAAGTTCATTAACCCGGAAGAATAATAAGAAATATACATCTAATTTAGGAGGAAACAACAATGGAATTTCTGAACACCATCGGCGGTTACGCACTCGGTCTGCTGGGCGCTGGTCTCGCTGCCTTCATGGCAGGCATCGGTTCCGCGAAGGGCACCGGCATTGCCGGTGAAGCGGGCGCCGGTCTCGTCTCCGAGGATCCCAGCAAGTTCGGTAAGGCAATGATCCTGCAGGTCATCCCCGGCACCCAGGGCCTGTACGGCTTCGTTATCTGGTTCCTCGCTTACAGCAAGCTCGCCGCTGTCGGCGCAGCCTCCGTGAGCGTGGCCCAGGGTCTGCAGGTGCTGGCTGCCTGCCTGCCCATCGCCTTCGGCGGTCTGCTGTCCGGTATTGCCCAGGGCAAGGTCGCTGCCGCTTCCGTCAACATCCTGGCCAAGAAGCCCGACGACTGGTCCAAGGGCATGATCCTCTGCATCACCGTCGAGTTCTACGCCATTCTGTCCCTGCTGGCTTCCTTCATGATGCTCTCCGCCGTCACCCTCGGCTGATTGCGGTAAGGAGCAGCGTATGAAAGGCACTGAAAAAATCATCGCGCATATCCAGGCTGACGCAAAGGCCCAGGCAGACGCGATCCTCGCTCAGGCCGAGCAGCAGTGCGCCGAAATCAAGGCAGACTTCGACAAGAAGGCGGCCGATCGCTATTCCGAGCGGATCCGCAGCGGTGTGAAGGCCTGCCAGGACGAGGTGGACAGCCGCGTCCGCATCGACCAGATGGAAGCCCGCAAGGGCACGCTGGCCGTCAAGCAGGAGATGGTGGCTCTGGCCTTTGACAAGGCGCTGGAGCAGCTCTGCAATCTGCCGGAGGAGCAGTATGTGGCCTTCCTGGCGGCTCTCGCGGCCAGGGCTTCCGTTAGCCGGGATGAGGAGATCATCCTCAATGCCCGCGACCGCGCCGCTGTGGGCGAGAAGGTCGTGAGCGCGGCAAACACCCGCCTTGGCGGCGGCAAGCTGACGCTCGCCAAAGAGACGCGCGACTTCGCCGGCGGCCTGATCCTGCGCCGCGGCAACGTGGAGGCCAACTGCACCGCGGAGCTCCTGGTGGAGCTGCAGCGGGGAGAGCTGTCTGCCGAGATCGCAGGCCTCCTCTTTGCATAAGCCCTCGAACAAAGGAGGGAAATGAATTTGGCACAGAAGAAGGAAGCATATCTTTTCCTCTCCGCCATGCTTCGGGCCAGAGAGCCGGGGATGCTATCGCGCGAAAAGGCCGAGCGCATGCTGGATGCTCCGAGCTTTGAGGAGTGCGCCAAGCTTCTGACCGACTGCGGTTATGAGGATCTGTCGCAGAAAAAGGCCGGGGAGATCGAGCAGTACCTTGCCGAACGCCAGGCGGCGATCAGCAGGGAGCTGGAGAGCATGGTGCCTGAGAAGGCACTGGTGGATTTCTTCCGCATCAAACACGATTATCACAACGCCAAGGTGGTTCTGAAGGCGGACGCCCAGGGCCTGGACGAGAGCAGACTTCTGAGCGCCCAGGGCCGCGTCCCCGCCGCAAAGCTGGTGGACGCCGTCCATGAGGAGAACTACCGCGACCTGCCCGCCGCCTTCGCCGCGGCCGTGCAGGAGGCGAAAAGCGTTCTTGCCCGCACTGCAAACCCGCAGCTTGCGGATTTCAGCCTGGACAAGGCTTACTTTGCGGAGCTCAATGCCCTGGCAGACAAGTCCGGGAGCAGCTTCCTCAAGGGCTATGCCGCGATCCTCGCGGACAGCACAAACCTGCGTTCCGCCGTCCGTACCCTGCGCATGGGCAAGGACAGCGGCTATCTGCAGGAGGCGCTGGTATCCGGCGGCTCCATTGAGCCGCGGCGCGTAGCTGCCGCAGGCGACGGGGAAGGGCTGAGCGCTCTGTATCAGAGTACCCGCCTTGCCGACGCTGCCGTTCTGGGCGCTGCCGCGGTTGAGGGCGGCACCATGACCGGCTTTGAGCTCGCCTGCGACAACGCGGTGAACTCCTATCTGGCGGAGGCCAAGCTGGTGGGCTACGGCGAGGAGCCGGTGATCGCCTACCTGGCCGCCGTCGAGAATGAGACGACCGCTGTGCGCATGATCCTGACAGGCAGACTTGCGGGTATCGCCCCCAAGGTCATCCGGGAAAGGCTGCGTGATCTGTATGCTTAAAATTGCAGTTATCGGTGCACGGGAGACCGTGATGGGCTTTAAGGCCCTGGGGCTGGACACCTGCCCCGCCGCCAACGCCCAGGAGGCGAAGGAGGCCCTTCGCAGACTCACCCGCGAGAGCGACGACTATGCCATCATCTACATCGAAGAGGGCCTGGCCCAGCAGCTCAGCGCGGAGATCGATAAATTCAAGGACAGCGTTACCCCCGCCATCATCCTGATCCCGGGGCGCGAGGGTTCCATCGGCCTGGGCCAGTCGGCCCTGAAGGCCGCTGTCGAGCGTGCCGTCGGCACCAATATTCTGGGCGACTGATCGTTCCCCAAAACAGGGAACAACCCCTCAGTCAGCTTCGCTGACAGCTTTCCTCATGCAGGAGAGCCAATATGGAAAGGAAGTTTGTATATGAGCGGAAGAATTACCAAAGTATCCGGTCCGCTTGTCGTGGCCGAGGGCCTGGCGGACGCCAACGTCTCCGACGTTGTGCGCGTGGGCTCTCAGCGCCTGATCGGCGAGATCCTGAATATGACCGGCGACCGCGCCTCCATCCAGGTCTATGAAGAGACTTCCGGTCTGGGACCCGGCGCCGAGGTCGTCACCACCGGTATGCCCATGTCCGTCGAGCTCGGACCCGGCATGCTGGACAACATCTATGACGGCATTCAGCGCCCCCTGCCCGAGATGCGCGCCCTGACCGGCGACAACATCACCCGCGGCACTGACGTGCCGGCCCTGAACCGGGAAAAGAAATGGGACTTCGTGCCCGTTGCCAAGCCCGGGGACAAGGTCAGAACGGGCGATGTGCTGGGCACCGTGCAGGAGACCAGCGCCATCCTCCACAAGATCATGGTTCCCCGCGGTGTCGCGGGCGAAGTCGTGAGCGTGGAGAGCGGCGAGCATGTGGTCACCGACGTGATCGCCGTCGTGCGCGATGAGAAGGGCAAGGAGCATGCGCTCACCATGATGCAGCGCTGGCCCGTCCGTATCGCGAGACCCTATGAGAGAAAGTACGTTCCGGCTCGTCCCATGAACTCCGGCCAGCGTATCATCGACACCATGTTCCCCATCGCCAAGGGCGGCACCGCCGCCGTTCCCGGCCCCTTCGGCTCCGGCAAGACGGTCGTGCAGCACCAGCTGGCCAAGTGGTCCGACGTGGACATCGTCATCTACATCGGCTGCG
>CAMOXI010000056.1 GCA_946628965.1 uncultured Clostridia bacterium
ATGGGCGCTCTGGGCGCTGCCGAGTATGCCCGCCAGAAGGGCCTGGCCAAGAAGTAATTGCCGGCGATTGCCTCCCCTGTGTAAGGGGAGGTGGCGCGAAGCGTCGGAGGGGTTGTCAGAACTGAGATCCTTTATTCTAAACATCCCCCCCTGACCGACGCAACCCCTCAGTCAGCCTCCGGCTGACAGCTCCCCTTACACAGGGGAGCCTATAAGGAAAGGAGATTTATATCTATGGCTAAATTGGCAAAAGCTCTCCTGAAGCTTCTGAAGGTCCTGGGGATCGTGGTCGCCGTGCTTTTCGTGGTGTACTTCTGGAACCTGGATCAGAAGGTGCTGGGCTGGGCTTACAAACAGGTCAACACCATGTTTGACCGCAAGAAGGTTGACCTGGTATTCTAACGCATGGAACTTTTTAACAGCTTAATTCGTGATACCAAGGCCCTGCTGCAGCAGGGCAGCCCCAGAAGCTGGGACTATGCCGAGCGCGACTGCTGGCATGACATCGGCTCCAGCGAGCTGGTGCTCCAGAAGGACGCCGCCTACGAGCTGGGCGCCGCCGGCAAGGGCTCCGCAAACTATGTGCTCTTTTCTTCCAGCGCCGATCTGGTGGACAAGGATCAGGTCCTGCTCTATGGCCCGGATCTGAAGGACATCAAGGGCGACTGCGACTTTGCCCGCATCGTGCTGCTGCGCGTGGGCGTGCTGGACGATGATGACGAGCAGGTCTACCGCATTTTGAAGGACATCGAGTTCGCCAAGTACCATGTCTACCCTGAGGGCTACATGGTGCGCATGTCCCCGGAGAGCTACCGGGAGCAGGTGCGTGTGAGCAAGAAGGTCCTGAAGAAAGGCATCAGCTTCAAGTCCATCGGCGCAAGCTATATCAAGGCCTACAAGAAGGACCCCAACGTCCTCAACGCCACGGTCATCTTCGTGACCGCGCCGGGCTATGATTACGCTGCCATGAAGGACAACGCCAAGAAGGCAAACGACATCACCAACACCCTGACGCATATCCTGGAGGGTCTGCCCACCGACTGCTCGGTCTGCTCCCTCAAGGGCATCTGCGACGAAGTGGAGGGCATGAAGGAGCTGCACTTCGGCGTGGGCGACAAGGGCACCGACAAGGGCCACAAGCATTAAATCAAAAAACTCCGGGAAACGCGGTTTCCCGGAGTTTTTTGTTCAATGAAAAATGTAAAATGAATAATGGATAATTAAGGTGTCCCCTTCGGGGACGCAGACTGTAGACAAACTCATGCGACGGAAGCAGGACACGCATGGGGAGAGCGCGAGAGGGGATTGGTTATTCCCTCTCGCGTTTGATAATCTCAAAAATGAGAACTTTTCCGGAAGTTCTCATTTTTGATGCTCAAGGTGTCGACACTTTGTCGACACCTTGTGTCCCCTTCGGGGACGGATTGTTATTTCGATCCGTCGCGAAGCGACACCATCATTTTTCATTATTCACTATTCATTATTCATTCATCCTACGCCGGGTACAAAAGCTTCTACATCCCGGACGTTGCGCATATACTCTCCCCGGGGGTGAGCCTATGCCGCATGAGGAGACGCAGCGCGCGCCGGCGCGCTGGCACAGCCTGAGCCTGGAGGGTCGGGAAAAGCTGAGCATCACAGGCGTGGACGACGTGTCCGGCTTTGATGAGGAACTGGTGGTCCTGCGCACCGGGCAGGGGGAGCTGACAGTGCGCGGCAGGCAGCTGCACATCGAGCGCATCGACCTGGACAGCGGCATGCTGGAGCTGCACGGCCATGTGCAGGAGCTGAGCTATGAGGAACCGACGGATGGCCGTACCCTCTGGAAGAGGCTCTTCGGATGAGCGCCTCGCTCACACGCGAGGCAGCCGCGCTGCTGCTCGGAATCGGCCTGGGTCTGGTCTATGATCTGCTGCGCCCGCTTCGCCGCCGTGCTGCGTGGGCGGCGGCATGGACGGATGCGCTTTTCGTCCTGCTTGCCGGTGTGGCCGCCTTTGCGCTGGCCATGTGCGCACCGGACGGGCGGCTCGGACTCTGGGTTCTGACGGCCGCGCTGCTGGGCTTTCTGCTCCAGCTGCATTTTTTGAGCGGAGTTAAGCAGCTGAGAGCACGGTTTCTATCACGGATTCACCTAAAAAAAGAGAAAAATACCCGCAAATTTCGTCAAAAAAGTACTTCCAAATTTTGATAAAATGTTTTATATTGATAACATGGCGCAGCGGAGCCCGGATGAGGACAAAGACGGAAGCCGCAGCGCCGCCCAAAGTCGGAGAATGCCATGAAAATGCGGGATCGAATCCTTCGCGTGGCGGTGCTTGCGCTGCTGCTGTATGCGATGGTCAGCCTTGCCAGGGAGTACCGTCTGCTCTGCCGGACGGAGCAGAGGACCGAGGCGCTTGCCGCCCAGCAGGAACTGCTGGCCGGGCAGAACCGGGCGCTGACCGAGCAATTGGAGCAGCCGCCGGATCGGCAGGAAATGCGCCGGCTCGCGTGGGAGCGCCTGGGCATGGTGGCCCCGGGAGAAAAAATCTTTATCTTTACCCAAGAGGACACAGACAGAGAGGAAACGGTATGGGACTGGAAGTTGGAAGCATTGTGGAAGGACGGGTGACCGGGATCACCAAGTTCGGTGCTTTTGTCGCGCTGCCCGGCGGGAAAAGCGGTCTGGTGCATATCTCCGAAGTTGCCAACAGTTTTGTAAGTGACGTGCACGATCATGTGCAGATGGGCCAGACGGTCAGGGTCCGCGTCCTGAGCGTCAGCGATGAAGGCAAGATCAACCTCTCCCTCAAACGGGTGGAGGAGGCGGCGGAGCCTCAGCCGCGGCAGGAAGCGCGCCGCAGCGCGCCGCGCAGTCCCGCACCGGCAGCCCCGCGCGTGGTGACGCCGGAGCGCACCGCGGCGGACGGTCCCAGCGCCAATCAGGATTTTGAAGACCGGCTGAAGAAATTCATGCAGGATTCGGACAGCCGCATTGCGGATAACCGCCTCTATGCGGATCACCGCTCCCGCAGCCGCAGACGCTGATAGAAGAGAAAAAAGGGGAAGCCCCTGCGGCTTCCCCTGAAATGCAGAAAACCCTTCGCCCGTGCGGCAGAGGACGGATTCGCATGGGGAGAGGGCGAGAGGGGATTGGTTATTCCCTCTCGTGTTTGATATACGCAAAAAGGAGAGCTTTTTTGAAAGTTCTCCTTTTTGCGTATCAAGGCGTCGACATATTGTTGACGCCTTGGAAGCCCCCGCGGGCTTCCCTTTTTGCGGACACGGTCTTTTTTCTGATAATCTTTATATTTCTTAATGGCTTTCGCCGTTGCATGAAAGTCCGGAATATGCTATACTGTGCCAAGAAATCTGACGATGGAGTTTGGGAATGATCGACTGGCTGACCACAACGGTCTTTGGAAAATTTATCACGACCTTTGCTATTTCCATGCTGCCGGTGGTGGAGCTGCGTCTGGGCCTGCCCTACGGGATCGCGCAGGGCCTCAGCTATCCGCTGGCGCTGGCGGCGGCCGTGCTGGGCAACATGATCCCCACGCCCTTTATCATCGTCTATATCCGGCGGATCTTCAGCTGGCTGCGCGCACACTGGCCCGCGCTCAACGGGCTGGTTACCCGGCTGGAGAAAAAGGCGGACACCAAGGGGGAGACCATCCGGCGCTACGGCTTCTGGGGCCTGATCATCCTGGTGGCGATCCCGCTGCCCGGCACCGGCGCCTGGACGGGCGCGCTGGCCGCGGCCTTTTTGAACCTGCGCCTGCGTGAGGCGATCCCCGCCATTTTCATCGGCGTCTGCATCGCGGCGGCCATCATGACCTGCCTGACCTTCGGCGTTATCCACGTATTCTGAATCAAATACAAAAACCGCCCGGATGGGCGGTTTTGCTGTTTCAGAGGTTTCGGCGCTTATGCTCTTCCTTGACGACGCCGTCATGATAGGCGTCCAGCAGGGCCCGCAGATCCTCGATGCGGCTCTGCAGCTCCCGGCCGGTATCGGTGTCCTGCACCTTCTGCCGCAGCTCCAGCCGCTCGAACACCTCGGTGGAGGAGGCAATACCGGAGTCGTCCCGGATGGCGGCGGCCTTCCCGGCAAAGGGCTGGTGGGCCACGATGCGGTAGGAGTGGGAGTTGTAGATCAGCGTGTAGCCCGCAATGCCGGAGGTGGGCTGGTAGGCCTTGCAGAAGCCGCCGTCGATAACGATCAGCTTGCCGCCGCCCTTGATGGGGCTTTCGCCTTTGCCGGCCTTGACCGGCACATGGCCGTTGATGATGTGGCAGTGGGGGCCCTCCAGACCGAATTCGCGGAGGATGCGGTCGCAGACGGCGGGCTCGTTGTAGAGCGTATAGTAGGGGTTCTTTTTCTCGACCCAGGCGCTCTCGTCGGCGATGAGGCGGCGCTCGAAGGTGGTCATCCGGTCCCGGCCGAAAATCGGGCTGTTCCGCCCTGCCCAGAGCCACCAGAGCAGATCCATGCTCAGCCGGCGCTCCGGGCTGCCCGGGCGATAGTAATAGGCCCGGCGGGCGGCGGTGTCGGCAAAGTCCAGAAAGTCCTTGCCGCGGCGCTCCGTGCCGTCCAGATCGAAGGACAGGAGCTCGCCCTTTTCGTCCATGGGGATGCAGCCGTGGAACAGCAGGTTGCCGTTGTAGATTTTGTACAGGCTGCCCCTGGAGTAGAGAAAGCGCACGTGGGCCTGCAGCTTTTCGCTGTGCTCAAAGGAGGCGGTTAGCTGATCGATGACCGCGTTCTCCTCCGCTGTGAGCGTGTAGGGATCGGCCGGATCCACAGTGGGGAAGTCCGTGTCCTCCAGGGCATAGCGCTTTCCGTCGATGGTGATGCAGCGATTCTCGTAGTCTATCTTGTCCAGCAGCAGACGGTCGTCCATGCCGTACTCCGGATGGCGGAGGATCTTCTGCCCCTCCAGCTTGAAGAGGATCACGGTGATCGCCTTGTGCATCCGGGCGGAGAGCAGCTTGTCCTTCTCACTGTAATGGGCGTCATCCCCCGTGAGTTTGACCTCGAAGCGGTGCAGATCGCAGTGCCGGTAGACCTCGTTGGCGAAGACCGAGAGCGGGCGCAGCGAGATGCCGTAGCCGGTCTCCACCACCTCCAGGTTGTTGTAGTGGATGGAGTTTGCCAGCACCGTTGCTACCAGGGTGCGGCTGCCTGAGGCGGCGCCCATCCACAGCACGTCGTGGTTGCCCCACTGAATGTCCACGCTGTGGTGGTGCAGCAGGGAGTCCATGATGATGTCCGCCCGGGGACCGCGGTCAAAAATGTCGCCCACCAGGTGCAGATGATCCACGGCGGCGCACTTGATGACCTGGGCCAGGGCTGCGATCATGTCCGGCGCCTGGTCTGTGTCCACAATGGCGGAGATGATGTTCTTGTAGTAATCCTGCTTGTCCACTTCCTCACTGTGGGTGTGCAGCAGATCCTCGATGATGGCGCGGTAATCCTCCGGGATCATGCCGCGCAGACGGGAGCGGGAGTAGCGGGCCGTGACGGCGCGGCAGACCTCCACCAGGCGGTAGAGCGTGATGCGGTAGAATTCGCCCGGGTCCCGGATCTGCGGCAGCAGCGCCTCCAGCTTCTCCTCAGGGTAGTAGATCAGCGTGGCCAGGGAATCCAGCTCTGCCCGGGGCACACTGTCCTGAAACAGCAGATCCAGCCGCTCCCGGATCACGCCGGAGCAGGAATTGAGGATGTGCAGAAACGCCTCATACTCGCCGTGTACGTCGGAGATAAAGTGTTCACAGCCCTTGGGCAGGTTCAGAATTGCCTGCAGATTGATGATCTCCGTGCCCGCCGCGCGGACGGTGGGGTACTGGCGCGCCAGCAGCTTCAGATAGCGGAGCTCCTCCGGGGGATAGCTCTTGTGCCGCTTCATGGTCCTCAGCCTCCAATCGATTCCGATATGAAAAGATTCATTCCTATCATGGCATAAAACGCCGGGATGTGCAAGTGCCTTTTCAGTCCCTTGGCTCCGGGCAGGCACGGGAAAGAAACAAAACGAAAAACGCCCGCTGATCGGGAGATCAGCGGGCGTTTGCATCATGCTGCGGTGCCCTGGATGGCGGAAATAAGCGCGTCGTCTCCGCGGACAAACCAGCCGCCGCTGTAGATAAGCTGCAGCGTCAGCTCGTGGTCGGCGTAGAACTCGGGCATCCGCCCCACGAGGTCGCCGATGGCGGCGTCACAGGCTTCCTGCACCACGGAGGGCAGATAGTAGCCGTTCTCGTCGCAGAGCTCCTGATAACTGCGTTCCGAGGCGATCTGCTCCAGATGGGCGCGGGCGCTCTCCTGCAGGGCGGCCTCCACCGCCTTGAGATCCAGCGAGCGCAGATACACGTCCTGCTCGGCGGTGTCGCCGCTGACGCGGCTCTCGCCCTCCAGGCGGTAAGAGTAGCTGTCCTTCAGCGCGCCGAGCACCATGCGGCCCGCCGCGTCCTCGGGGCGCTCCTCCAGCCCCAGGCTGCTGTAACCGTCCAGCAGCGAGTAGAACTTCTCATAATCCTGCAGCTCCAGCGCGTCGAAGAAGGCCATAATGGTCTCCTGCGGATCGGGGTGGGAAAAGAGGGAGATGGCAGGCGCCTTTGGCGAAGCGCTGCCGTCCGTACCCGTCAGAACAGCGGGGGAGCGGTCCACCACCGCCACGGCGATCGCCATGAGAGCCAGGGGCAGCGAGAGCAGCAGGGCAAGCAGCCGCTTTTTCGTCCGGAAGCTGTAGCGACGCCCGACGGCGCAGAGCAGGAAGACGAGGCCGCCCAGCAGGGCAAGCCCCGCGAAGGCCAGCGGCGCGATGCGCCGGGGAGAGTCCGCATCATTGACGGGCTCCTCTGCTTCCGGCTCCGGCGTGGGTTCCGCCGTGACTTCCGGTTCGGGGAGCGCCTCCTCGGTCTGCCGCGCGAAGGCGGGCAGAGCCAGGTCGGCCAGGGCTGCGTCCAGCGCGCCCTCCGCCGCCTCCCGGTGGGCGGTGGTGTACTGGGCGTAGTCGCACATCAGTGAGCAGTACTGGGCCAGCACGTCGTAGGCGTTGAACTGCGCGGTCGTGAAGCAGACGATCAGGATCGGCTCATCCGTCCAGACGATGGCGCAGTCGTTCATGTGCAGACCGGCGTTGTCCTCCAGAAAGCCATACTTGTGGGCGATCTCAAAGCGGCTCTCGCTCTTGCGGAAATAATTCTTCGGCTCAGCCTGCTTCATGCAGTCGATGACGCCGGGGTAGAGCTCGGAATTGGCATAGAGCTCCTTGAGGCAGGTGATCATCTGCCGGGGCGTGAAGAAGTTGTTCTCGTAGAATTTGGGATCCACGGTGTCCGCGTCCTCACCCATCAGCGGGGCGATGACCCGGCGGTAGCTGCGGTAGACGCCGTTGCCCACGTGGAGCCAGAGGATCTTGGCGTAGTCGTTGTCGGAATGGATGATGCTGCCTTCCTGCAGTTTCTTGTAGCTGATGCCGCCGAACTGGGTGTCCCAGGTGATGTCCCCGTTATAGAGCTCGTTGGCGACCACCATGTTCAGCGGGACCTTGTACATGCTGCCGGAGACCATATAGGTGTCGCCGTTATAGTAGTGCTCCTCGCCGGTGACGGTGTTGTAGTAGCCGTAGGCCACGTTCTGGGGCCGGACGGACAGACGCTCGTTAAACTCCTCCACGATCTCCAGCCAGCTTTTGCCGGTGAAGCGTTCGTCCTCCTCCAGTTCGGCGGAGGCGGCGGGCGGCATGCTCAGCAGCAGGCAGAGCGCGCAGAGTGCGGACAGTGCGGTTTTCAGCAGCTTCATGGTTCTCTCTCCCACATACAAGTACCCTCCATTCTACCACGCTTCGACCGTTTTGCAAGAGCCTCGCGGCATCGCTTCGACAAAGTTTTTGCGCCTTGTGGCGGGGAAGAGAATATGATATACTCTTCTCATCTATCGAAACAACATGGAGGAAAACAGCATGGATGCGAAAACCGTTCTGCCCCGCGAGCAGGTGCCCGAGGAATTTACCTGGAATCTGCAGGATATGTTTGAAAGCGACGAGGCCTGGCTCAAGGAGTACGAGACCCTCAAGGAGATGCCCGCGCGCATCGCTGCCTTCAGGGGCCGTCTCGGTGAGAGCGCCGAGACCCTGCTGACCTATTTCCGCCTGGAGGATGAGCTGAACGTGCGGCTCAGCATCCTCTACGGCTACGCCAGCTGCAAGGGCGACCAGGACACCGGCAACGGCTACTATCAGGATCTGCGCGGCAAGGCCATGGCCACGCTGGTGGCCATCTCCAGCGCGGACGCCTTTGCGGCCCCGGAGATCATGGCCATCGACGAGGACACCCTGAATCTCTTCTACATCGCCCAGCCGGGGCTGGAGACCTATCGCCGGAGCCTCTATCAGATCCGCCGCCGCGCAAAGCATATCCTCTCGCCCGCGGAGGAGAAGCTGCTGGCCGCGGCCGGGGAGATGGCGGACGCGCCGGACAGCATCGGCGGCGTGCTGCGCGACAGCGACATGAAGTTCCCCGACGTGCTGGACGGAGAGGGTAAAGCCCATCCGCTGACCAACGGCTCCTACGGCGTCATCATGGAGAGCGCCGACCGGGCCCTGCGCAAAGACGGCTTCGAGAAGCTCTACGGCCGCTTCGGCGAGATGAAGAACACCCTGGCCGCCACGCTGGACGCCCAGTTCAAGTCTCTGCGCTTTTTCGCTGACGCCCGGGGCTATGAGAGCACGCTGGCCGCCTCTCTCGACCGGACCGAGGTGCCGGTGGAGGTCTATACCAATCTGATCGAGGCCGTGCACGCCAATCTCGACAAGATGTACCGCTATGTGGCCCTGCGCAAAAAGCTCCTCGGCGTGGAGGAGCTGCACATGTACGACGTCTATACGCCCATCGTGGCCGACAGCGCCAGGACCATCTCCTTCGAGGAGGCCAAGCGTACGGTGCTGGACGCGCTCGACGTCCTGGGCGAGGACTACACGGCCCTTCTGCGGGAGGGCTTTGAAAACCGCTGGATCGACGTGTATGAGAACGTGGGCAAGCGCGGCGGCGCCTACTCCTCCGGCAGCGCCCGGCCCCACCCCTATGTGCTTCTGAACCAGAAGGACACGCTGGACAGCATGTTCACCCTGGCCCACGAGATGGGCCACGCCCTGCACAGCTACCACAGCACAAAATATCAGCCCGTCTGCACCAGCGACTATGTGATCTTCGTGGCCGAGGTGGCCTCCACCTGCAACGAGGTGCTGCTGATGCGCTACCTGCTCTCAAAGACCGAGGACAAGAAGGAGCGGGCCTATCTCATCAACCACTTCCTGGATCAGTTCAAGGGCACCATCTACCGCCAGACCATGTTCGCCGAGTTTGAGCTGGAGATGGGCCGCATGGCCGAAAACGGCGAGACCCTGACCGCCGACGCCCTGTGCGAAAAGTACCTGGCCCTGAACAAGCTGTACTATGGGCCCGACATGATCTCCGATCCCGAGATTGCGCTGGAGTGGTCCCGCATCCCCCACTTCTTCTACAACTACTACGTCTTCCAGTACGCCACCGGCTTCTCCGCCGCTGTGGCGATCGCGAACCGCATCCTCTCCGGAGGGGCGCCCGCCGTGGCGGATTACAAGCGCTTCCTCTCCGGCGGCAGCAGCACCGATCCCATCTCGCTGCTGAAGATCGCGGGCGTGGACATGTCCGGCCCCGCCCCGGTGAACTCCGCCCTGCAGCTCTTCGGCGAGCTGGTGGAGGAGATGGAGAAGCTGGGCTGAGCACGCCGCAAAAACAGGAACTCCCAACAGAATCTCAAACGGCCTGCCGTGCGTTCACGGCAGGCCGTTTCCTTTCAGCTCGCCTCGAAGGTGCGGCGGCAGAAGGAGATGAAGCTCTTGGCCTCCTTCGTCAGGTAATCGTCCTTCCGCCAGACCACCGCCACGTTCAGACGCAGCCCTTCCTCCACCTCAATGGGGATGATGCCGTCCTCTTCGCGGATGATCTGCGGCATGATGAAGCCGCTGGCGATGTTCTCCCGGATAAAGCTCTTGATCGTGGTCAGCTGATTGGAGTGAAACAGGATCTCCGGGTTGATGTCCAGGGTGCGGAAGCTGGATTCCAGAAGGGTCCGCTGGTAGTAGCCGCCGGAAAACAGGATCATGGGATACTGCGCCGTCTCTCTGAGAGAGACGGTTTTTCGGTATGCCAGCGGGTGCTCCGGTCCCACGCAGTACAGCATCTCGTAGCTGGTCAGCCGCAGAGAGTCCAGCCTCGCGGGGAGATCATCGCCCATGGTGACGACTGCGAGATCCAGCTCCCCGCTTACGACCGCCTCCTTGGCCGCCTGGGAGCCGATCTCCACGGGATTGATGCGGATCTCCGGGTGCCGGGTACGAAAGCTGCGGAAGATCTCGGGAAAGAGCACGGAGCCGATCATGGGCGGGATGCCCACGTGGATGAGCTTGTGGTTCCGACTGATCTCCGCAAACTCCTCTGCCAGACTGTCCACCTCGGCCAGGATCGCATCGCAGCGGAGGAGAAAGCGCTCCCCGTCCGGCGTGGGGGAGACGGCGCGGTTGCTGCGGTGCAGCAGCGCCACGCCCAGCTCATCCTCCAGCGCCTTGATGGAGGCCGTGATGGAGGGCTGGGAGATGTGCAGCTCTGCGGCGGCTCTGCTGATGTTCCCCGCGTGGCAGGAGGCGGAAAAATAGCGCATCTGAGACAGTTTCACGGCGTGTTCTCCTTTTTGATCAGGTATAGGAATTTCCTATATGTCGATAAATAAGCGATATTTTACTTATAATAACATCCATGCTATTGTATAGGCAAGAGAAAACCCCAGAAAAAACCCAAAAAAGAAAAGCAGGAGGTCAACGCATCATGAACAGTCTCGCACTCGTGTCTCTGATCGTGCTGGTCGCGGTCATCCTGATCGGCTTCTTCCGCAAGGTCAACGTCGGTCTCGTCGCCATCCTCGCAGTCACCATCTTCGGCATGTTCATCGGTCAGTCGGATTCCGCAACCATCAAGGGCTTCAGCGCCAGCCTCTTCATCATGCTGCTGGGCGTCTCCTTCCTGTGTTCCGTGGCCATCAGCAACGGTTCGCTGGAGCTGATGAGCAAGAAGTTCCTCAAGCTCTCCGGCGGCCACGCCATCGTGGCCCCGATCCTGATCTATCTGATCGGCGCCGGCATCGCCGCCATCGGCCCCGGCTGCGTCCCCGCCCTCGGCATCGTGGCCGCCCTCTCCCTGCCCCTCGGCAAGTCCACCGGCTACAACTCCGTGATGCTGGCCCTGATTGGTGAGATCGGCTCCTTTGCCGGCCGCTTCTCTCCCATCACGCCCGAGTCGGTCCTGATCCGCTCCCTAGCGGAACCCCAGGGCATCAGCGGCTATCAGCTGCCCCTGATCATCTACGCCATCGTGACCACGGTCGTCCTCTCCGTCGTCGTGTTCTTCGTCTTCAAGAGCCACAAGGTGCAGACCACCCGGATGGAAGGCGAGGAGCTTCCCAAATTCACCCCGCACCAGATCCTGACCCTGCTGGGCTTCGTGGTCGTCATCATCGCCTGCGCCTTCTTCAAGCGCAACGTGGGCCTCATCTCCTTCGCGGTCGGCATCTTCCTGATCCTCATCAAGGCCGCCGATGAAAAGGTCGTGTTCAAGACCATCTCCTGGTCCACGCTCCTGATGGTCACCGGCTTCGGCATGCTGATGGAAGCTGTCATCA
>CAMOXI010000057.1 GCA_946628965.1 uncultured Clostridia bacterium
TGCAGCAGTCCGCTGCTGACGCCAACGCCAACATCACCGCCATCGCCGGCGCCGTGCAGGACACCATCACCGGTGAGGCCAAGGCCGATCTCTTCGGCAACATCCAGAACGTGGTCACCGGCAAGATGAGCGCCGAGGACGCCGTCGCCGCCGCCATCGCTCTGAACTGAACGAACGCCTGAATTCCGCTCCGGGCTGCTGCGTTGGCAGCAGCCCGGTTTTTCACAGCAGCTGTCGAAACCGTCTTCGTCGGAGGTGCCCATGAACTCCATGATCTACAAGAGGAAAGCGCCGCTCATGATCTTCCTGGTGCCGGCCTTCCTCTTTCTCGCGGTCTATCTCTACTACCCCTTCATCCAGAACATCATCAACACCTTCCTGAAGATCGGCGGCCTGGGCCGCTCGGCCGAGGGCTTCAACGAGCCCTGGTACGACAACTATCAGCGCCTGTTCACCGATCCCTACATGAAGACTGCACTGAAAAACACGCTGCTCCTCACCCTCTGCACCATCGTGTTCCAGGTCGGCATCGCGCTGATCCTGGCCCTGCTGGTGGACACGATCCGCGTGGGCGCCCAGTTTTTCCGCACGGTGTATTTCTTCCCCATCGTCATCTCCGCCACGGCCCTGGGCCTCATGTTCAACCTGATCTTCCTCTACAAGGGCGGTATGGTCAACCAGCTGCTGCTGAGCCTGGGCAAGCTCCCCTATGAGGTCAAGCCCAGCGGGAAGATGATCGTCCAGTGGCTGGACTGGAAGGATCAGGCCCACTTCCTCTTTACGATGTTCATGCCCGTCATGTGGCAGTACGTGGGCTTCTACTTCGTGATCCTGGTCACCGGGCTCAACAACATCTCGCCCGACCTCTACGAGGCCGCGGCGCTGGACGGGGCGGACGGCTGGAAGCGCACCCGCTACATCACGCTGCCCCTGCTCCGCAACGTCCTTTGCACCTGCCTGGTGCTGGCCATCACCGGCGCGCTCAAGGTCTTTGACCTGCCCTGGGTCATGTTCGGCCCCGGCATGCCGGAGAATCAGGGCTGGCTCACCGGCACCTACATGTATGACCAGACCTTCAACCGCATGAACGTGGACTACGGCTCCACCATCGCGGTGCTGATCGTGGTGCTGGGCGTGGTGCTCTCCAATGTGGCAAACCGCGTCTTCCGCCCCTCGGAAGACATTTAAGGAGGCCTCGGCATGCAGAACGGAAAAAACAGAGCCGTCAGGGGCGTTACCTATCTGGTGCTCAGCCTCTGGGCGCTGACCACGATCTATCCCTTCATCTGGGTCATCCTCAACTCCTTCCGCAAGAAAGGGCTGATCCTCTCCGACTCCTTCTCTCTCCCTCTGGGGGAGGCCTTTACCTTTGACAATTATCTGGTCGCCTGGCAGCGGGCCGACTTTAAAAACGCTTACCTCAACAGCTTCCTCATCTCCGGCACGGTCACGGTCTTCGTGGTGATCATCGCGGGTCTGGCCGCCTACGGGCTGGTGCGCTACCGCTTCCCGGGGCGCAGCCTCCTCTACAGCCTGATCATGGCGGGCATGATGTTCCCGGTCTTCTCCACCATCATCCCGGTCTTCCGCCTGGAGGTCATGATGCACATCGCCGGCACCGGCAACCGCTGGCTGAGCCTGCTCGCGGTGATCCTGCCCCAGATCGCGGGCAACCTCTGCTTTGCCATCATCATCCTCATGGGCTTTATCCAGTCGGTGCCCATCGACCTGGAGGAGAGCGCCTATCTGGACGGCTGCAATGTGTTCCAGATCTACTTTCACATCATCATCCCCGCGGCGAAGTCCTCCTTTGCCACGGTGGCGATCTTTGCCTTCCTCTGGAGCTACAACGACCTGTTCACCCAGTCCTTCTTCCTGCGCTATCCGCATGAGCGGGCAATCACCGGGCTCCTCAACGAGATCAGCTCCCAGGCCGGCGTCAACTACGGCCTGATGGCCTCCTCTGTCGTACTGGTGGTGATCCCGGTGCTGGTGGTGTACATCTGCCTGCAGAAGCATATCATCAAGGGCTTGACCGCCGGTGCGATCAAGGGCTAAAATGAGGTTGACAAAGGGGGTGAAGCCGTGTACCGGGTCATGCTGATCGACGATGAAAAGCTGATCGTGGAGGGCCTCAGAAAGGTGGTCAAATGGGCGGACTTCGGCTGTGAGGTCGTCGCGACCGCCGGGGACGCCGCGGAGGGCGCGGCGCTGATCCGTCAGCTTCGGCCCCAGATCCTCTTTACCGACATCCGCATGCCGGGGCAGGACGGGCTGACCATGCTGGCCGGCCTGCGCTCGGAGTTCCCCGACATGGAGGTGGCGGTGCTCACCGGCTACCGGGACTTCAACTACGCCCAGGAGGCGATCCGTCTGGGGGTCACGCGCTTCCTGCTCAAGCCCTCGAAGATGGACGAGATCCACGAGGCGCTCACTGCCATGACCGAACAATTGAAAAAGAACGCCCCGGAGACGGAAACGGAGCCGGAAAACCCTACCGCCGGGCGCTTCCTGGTCAATCAGGCCATGGCCTATATGGAGAAGCACTGTGCCGAGAAGCTCACGCTGCAGGAGGTGGCGGAGGCCTGCTACGTCTCCCAGTGGCATCTCTCGAAACTTCTAAACCGCTACGCGGAGAAGAACTTCTATGATATTCTGAACAGCCTGCGCGTCCAGAAGGCCAAAGAGCTGCTGAAGGATCCGAGCCTGCGCATCGGCGAGATCGGCGAGCGGGTGGGCTACGCGGATACGGCGCACTTTGCCCGGGTCTTCAAGAAGCTCACCGGCATGAGCGCCAACGAGTACCGCAACAGCCTGTAAAGAGAAAACATGAAAAAAACAGCCGCTGCACTTGCAGCGGCTGTTACGATTTTTCGTGACCTTTCTGGGGAAATATGGTAAGATGAAAAAGACAGGGCGGAGGCAGGACTGTCTCTGCATTGTGCAGGGAGTAAACAGGAGGAGAAGAGCATGAAAAAAGAGAGCCCGTCCATGGATGCGTGGCTGCGGGAGGCGAAGGCCGCCCCCGGCGCGGAAAACTGCGGCATGTATCTGACGCACAACGGCACCGTCCGCCGCACGGCGAAAGCCAAAGTACGCCTGGGGGCGGAGGACACGGCCCCAGTCGCCGGGATGCGCTTCGGCTATGACCGGGAGAAGACCGCGGCCGCGATCGAAAGCGCCCGGCAGATGGCGGGCATCTACTACGTCCGCGTCTGGCTCAATGAGGGGGAGCTTTTACCGGGGGACGACATCATGTTCGTCCTGATCGGCGGTGACATCCGCCCCCATGTGGTGGATGCGCTGCAGGCCCTGGTGGGCACGCTGAAAAACGAGTGCGTGATCGAAGAGGAGCTCTTTTAGGCCGTTTACCGGGATCCCGCCGGTATTCGCCCTGTTAAGCGGACAGAAGCAAAAAGTCCGCCCGGAATTCAAACGGGCACGGAAAGACCCATTGGGAGGGAACAGCATGCGTATTCAGGAACAGATCAGAAGCCGCCGCAGCGTGCGGAGCTTTGACGGCAGAAAGGTGGAGGCGGAGACCCTGCAGGAGATCCTGCGCTATGCCGAAGGGGTGGAGACGCCCTACGGCCTGCCCATCGAGTGGCGGCTCCTGGACGCGAAGAGCCAGGGTCTCTCCAGCCCGGTCATCACGGGGACGGACTGCTTCATCGCGGGCAAGCTCCGGCGTGCACCTCACGCCGAGGAGGCCTTTGGCTATGCCTTTGAGCGGGTAGTCCTCTTTGCGGAGTCTCTCGGGATCGGCACGACCTGGATCGCGGGCACCATGGACCGGGCCGCCTTTGAGCGCGCCATGGCCCTGGAGGCGGGGGAGGTCATGCCTTGCGTGAGCCCCCTTGGCTATCCGGCGGCAAAGATGTCCCTGCGGGAGACCATGATGCGTAAGGCCGTGAAGGCCGACAGCCGCCTGCCCTTTGAAGAGCTGTTTTTCGCAGGCAGCTTCGAGACGCCGCTCACTGCCAATACGGCCGGGGATCTCGCAGAAGCCCTGGAGCTCTGCCGCCTGGCGCCCTCGGCGGTGAACCGGCAGCCCTGGCGGGCCGTCGTCTGCGGGGAGGCTGTGCATTTCTATGAAAAGCACAGCAAGGGCTTTGTCGCGGCGGACGGCTGGGACACCCAGAAGATCGATCTGGGCATCGCCCTGTGCCACTTTGCCTGCGCGATGGAGGAGAAGGACCGCGCCTATCGCTTCGTGCCGGGGGACCCGGGGCTGCCCCACGCGCCGGACACTGAGTATATCGCGAGCTTCCTGCTCGACTGAAACAGAATATAAAAGTGCGGCGAATACGCAAAACAGCGTATTCGCCGCAGACTGTAGACAAACTCATGCGACGAAAGCAGGACACGCATGGGGAGAGCGCGAGAGGGGATTGGTTATTCCCTCTCGCGTTTGATAATCTCAAAAATGAGAACTTTTCCGGAAGTTCTCATTTTTGATGCTCAAGGTGTCGACACTTTGTCGACACCTTGCGGCGAATACGCAAAACAGCGTATTCGCCGCACTTTTTATGCGATAGCAGACGATCACTCGCAGAGAAGGTTGCGGAAGCTGAGCCCCGCGCAGCGCTGCAGCCGGAGCCCCAGATTGCCCTTTCCCAGCACACAGTCGTCAAAGCAAACATTTCGGATCTCATGCCCCTCCGCGGAAAAGCCCTCCAGCTCAATGGCGGGCACGGCGCTCACGACGCCTTCCTTGTCCAGCTTCCGCCCCAGAATGTGCAGGCGCTCAAAGCGGAAGTTTTCAAAGACCGGCTGTGTCGGCGCGGGGACGCCGTCGTCGTTGTAGCCCACGCTGTGCATCAGCACCCGGGCCACGCGGCAGTCCCGCACGGAGAAGTTGCGCACATAGCCGCCGCGCTTGGGGGTGGCCTTGACTTCGATGCCCTGCTCGGCCTGTCCCAGGTCGCAGTCCCAGATCTGCACGTCCTCCACGCCGCCGCTCATCTCGCTGCCGATGACGATGCCGTGGCCGAAGCCGCTGACGCAGTCGAAGATGCGGATGCCCCGGGTGGGACGGGCGATCGCGTTGCCCTCCGGGTTCTTGCCGGACTTGATGGCCACCGCGTCGTCCCCGGTGAAAAAGCGGCAGGCAAAGAGCGTGCAGTTTTCGCTGGAATCCGGGTCCCAACCGTCCCCGTTCCAGACGCCCTCGGAGCGGATCACACAGTGGTCGGTGACGATATCGCGGCTGTAGATCATGTGCACGTTCCAGCTGGCGCCGTTCTGCAGCGTGAGGCCGGTGATGCGCACGTTTTCGCAGTTGGAGAGGTTGATGAGCCGGGGGCGCACCCGGCCGGGGATCGTGTGCTCATTTTCGCAGCTGGCCACCAGTTCGGCGTTTTCGGCCAGAAAGCTCCGCAGGCGCCCGCGCTCCAGCTCGATGACGGCCATGGCAAGCTTCTGACCGCCGCTCTCGATGGTGCCGCCGCCGTATATAAGCACGTTGCGGCAGTTGGGGCCGGCCGTGTGATCCAAGGTGCCCAGATTCAGCAGACTGCTGTAGCACTCGCGTTCCACGCCCTCAAAACGGCTGGGGATGCGCGGCTCATAGTCCTCCGGCTGGTCGCCGCCCCGCAGCACGGCGCCGGGGTCGATGCGCATGGCCATATCGCTGTGCAGACGCAGCGCACCGCTGCGGTAGATCCCGGCGGGGAGCCAGACCTCTTCCTCCGGCCCGCAGGCGTCAATGGCGGCCTGCAGGGCTTCGGTGTCCATGGTGATCCCGTCGCCTTTCGCGCCGAAGCGTCGCACGTCCAGCGCCCGACGGGCTTTGGCCGTGCGTACGCTCAACTCGGCGCTTTCGCCCGCGCGGCAGACGCGCACGCGGTATTCGGTATCGGGGAGCAGCCCTTCCAGCGTATAGTGCGTGCGCTTTGCCTCGCCGACAGGCTCATCGTTTACGAGGATGCGAAAACTCTCGTCCGCCGCCGCGTCCAGGGGCTTGTCCCAGTAGAGCGTCAGGCTGTCCGCCGTGGCGGCATGGTGAAGAGCGATCATGTTTCTGCCTCCTTCTGCAGGGAATACTGTTTCTTGAAGCTGCGGATCACGAAAATGGCCACGAAGAGGGCCATCACGGCGACGGCGGTGTTGCTGATCATCATGACCATGCCGACGCTGCGCTCGCCCACCTGGGTGCAGTGCTGCAAAAACCAGAACACCGGGATGCGGAACACGAAGACCCGCGCGATGTTCAAAAGCAGGGTCAGCCGTGTCTTGCCCAGGCCGTAGAGCAGGGCCAGCACCGCGGCGTTGAGCCCCAGCGGCACCGCGCCCAGGGCCTCATAGCGGTAGCAGAGGGCGATCATGGCCCGAAAGTCCGGGCTACCGCCGTCAAAGAGTCCGGCCAGCAGATCGAGCTGCCAGAGCTCCAGCGCCGAGATCAGCGCGCCCAGGATCATATTGATGACGGCGGTGGCGTAGAAGGCCTCCAGCACCCGGCGGAATTTCCCGGCGCCGAAGTTCTGGCTGATGATGGCGGAAGAGCCCTGCTGAAAGCCGTTCTGGGGGTTCGTGGTGATGCCGCCCAAGTTGTTGGAGACGCCCATCGCGCCCACCATCAGCGGGCCATAGAGCGTGCACATGGCGTTGACGATGGTCTTGCCGAAGGCGAAGAGCGCCTTCTCGGCGACCACCGGCACGGACTGCCGGATCATGGGAGCGGTGACCTTCCTGTTCAGCGCCACGGCGCGGGCGGAAAAGCTGAAGGCGTTGCCGCCGATGAGGCTGTAGCGCAGGGCGAAGACAAACATCGCAAGCTCCGACAGGAGAGAGGCTACGGCGATGCTGGTAAGGCCGCTGTGCAGCACGTAGACGAAAAGGGCCGTCAGCGAGAGCTTCACCAGGATCACCAGCAGATTCAGCACAAAGATGCGCCGGGCGTTGCCGCGGGCGCGCTCCACCGCGATGTAGACGCTGTTGAGGAAGTTGACCACCATCACGAACAGCTGAACCAGAAAATAGCGGGCGCCCACGGCGATGAGCTCCTCCGGCGTCCCGGCGAGGCGGAGAAAGCCCGTGGTGAAGGGCGCGATCGCCGCCAGCATCAGAAGGCCCAGGGCCAGGCTGATGGCATAGAGGCTGCTGACCCGCTGCCGCACAAGCTGCAGATCGCCCTCACCGTAGGCGCGGCTGATCTGGATCCCGGCGCCCACGGCGAGGCCGCCGCCCACGGAGGAGAGGATCAGCTTGACCTGGGACAGGTAGGCCACCGCGGAGACGGACTCCTTGCTGATGTGGGAGGCCATCATGGTGTCCAGGATCGTGAAGAAGATGGCGAGGCCCTGGTACAGGGCCAGGGGGGTACCGATCACGAGGACGACCTTCCACATAGGAGCGTTCAGGCTCATGTCCAGATAGCGCCGGTCGCGGCTGTTCAGTTCCGCGCGAATCGTTCTTTCCATGAAAATCAGGTCTGCGGCGTCCGGTTGGTTTTCCGGTACTCCCGCGGGGTCATGCCGTACTTCTTCTTGAAGACGTCCTTAAAATAGTTGCTGTCGGAAAAGCCGCAGTGCAGCGCGATCTGCGTCACGCTCATGTCGGTGGCGGCAAGCTCGTAGGCGGCGTTGCGCAGGCGGATGAAGACCAGGTACTCGTGCACGCCGATGCCGGCGGCCTCCCGGAATTTGCGGCTCAGATAGTTGGGGCTGAAGCCCACGGCGGCCGCAATGTCCGCCGCGCTGATCTGCTGTCGGAAATGGTCGTTGATGAAGTGGGCGGCCAGCAGAATCTGCCGGTCGGTGGTATGGATGTCGGCCGGGGCGTCAGGCAGAAAGCTGCAGATCCTGCCCGCCAGCAGCAGCAGCTCCTGCAGACGCAGCCGTTTCATCAGGACGCTGCGCTCGTCCCCCAGCTGCTCTTCCGCCGCCATGGCGGCGAGGATGGGGGCAAAGTCCCGGCTGCCCGGCGGCGCCTGAAAGACGTGAAGCCTGGTGAAAAAGGCATCGCACTCCGGGAGCAGCGCGATCACCTCGCGGTGCACTTCCTCCAGGTTGAAGTAGATGCTGCAGCGGCGGCAGGGGCCGGAGCGGTAGTGGGTATAGTGCAGCAGCTGCGGCGGGATCAGCAGGAAATCCCCCTCCTGCAGGTCGTACATGTTGTCCTCGATCAGAAAACGGCAGGAGCCGTGCTCGATGCAGACGAGTTCGTAGTAAGGGTGGCAGTGGTGGCTGTGCATGACATAGCCGGAGGGCCGCTCCCGTCTGTCAACGGTGATGTGATCCAGTTTTTCCGAAGCCGCGGGTTGATGAGTGCTCATATCTTCCTCCAGAAGTGTTGAAGAAACTGTGTTTTAAAAAAACATTCGGGAATAATCAGTATTCGCGCAAGTTGAAAAATTGTATAATATGATGAAAAGGCTGACAAATACCTTCCAGGATTTTATGCTATTTTGACGGAATATGCTGGGAACCGACCAAAGGAGGACGCTATGCAGCTTGGAATCCGCCTGCACGATGTGAACGCCGTGCTGCCCGAGGAGCAGCAGACGCTGGAAGCGCGCGCCCGGACTGCCCGGGAAGAGGGCTTTTCCTGCGTGCACCTGGCGCTCTCCAAATGCATCAGGGGCGTCACCTTTGACGATGCGGCCCTGACCGAAGGGCTGAGTGCCTATGTGCGCCGCGTTTTCCGGCAGAACGAGCTGGATGTGGCGGTGCTGGGCTGCTATCTGAACCTGGCCCACCCGGATGAAAACAAGATCCGGGAATTCCAGTCCCGCTATTTCGGCAATCTTCGCGTGGCGGCCCTCGCGGGCGTCGGCATGGTCGGCACGGAGACCGGCGCGCCCAACGCGGCCTATAAGCTGGACGCCAATACCCACACGGCGGAGGCCCTGCATACCTTTATGAAAAATCTGGAGCCGGTGGTGGAGCGGGCGGAGCGCTGCGGCGTGACCATCGCCATCGAGCCGGTCTGGAACCATATTGTCTACTGCCCGGACAGGGCGCTGGAGGTGCTGCGCGGCATCGGCAGCCCGAACCTCCGCATTATCTTCGACCCGGTGAATCTGCTGGGCACGGAGAATGTGGACCGGCGCGACGCTGTGATCGGCGAGGCGATGGACAAGCTCTGCGACCATATCGCCATGGTGCACATCAAGGACTTCGTCAGGCAGGACGGGAAGCTTGTCAGTGTCGCCGCCGGCACCGGCGAGATGGACTACCGGGAGATCCTCCGCTTCCTCAAGGCCAGAAAGCCCTATATCCAGGCCACGCTGGAGAATACCTGCAACGATAACGCCGTCTCCTCCCGGAAGCTGATCGAGGAAATTTACGCCTCTGTATAATTCCTGCACCAGGCCACCCGACCGGGGACGGGCGGGGTCTCATAGAAGCGGGCCGTTTTGTCCCGGCCGGAGTCCAGCCAGGGATCAAAGCCGGCGGGGCAGATATGGGGGCCGTAGCTGCAGTCTTCATAGACGCAGAGGCCGAAGTCCCGCCAGGGGCGGGCGAGGTAGATGCTCCCCGCAGAAACGCCCTCCTCCGCTGTAAAGCGGCAGCGGCGGAAGGTAAAACCCTTTGCCTGCTCGAGCGCGTGGGCCGGCGCCGCGGCGTAGCCCAGATCCCGCACGTCATAGACTGAGCGGATCTCGCAGGCGTCAAAGAGCGCCTCGCCGCAGCCGAAGATGAAATCCACCGTACCCTCGATGCGGCAGTCGGAAAAGCGCTGGGCCATCGCTCCGCCCCGGCGCAGCACGTCGGGCAGGAAACCCTCGTAGCGGGCGATCAGATCCGCCGGCAGAGGGCCGACAAAGAGCGTGTCCTGCGTGGAACGGAGCAGGCAGCGCTCCATCACGAAGCCGTCCCCCACCACGCTGAGCGCCACCTCCTGCCCCTTGATCTCGGGGTGCAGGGAATCGTTCACAATGGCCAGCTCAACCATCTGCACACCGTCCGCCGTGACGGCCACGGTCCAGGTGCGGAAGGTGTTGTACTCCCGGCCCTGTTCGTCGAGCTTCCTGGCGTAGTCGTCCCAGATGAGGACGGTTTTCTCGCATCCGGCGCCGCGGAGCGTGAGGCGGGGCGTGCGGATCTGGAGCTTCTGCCGGTATTCACCGGCGGCGAGATGCACCAGACTGCCGGGTTCGGCGCGATCCAGGACGCCCTGCAGATCGTCGCCGGGAGAGACGAAGTATTCTTTCATGGGGGACTTGCCTCCTCTCACAGAAAACAAGTGAGTTTTTCTGTATTTCATTATACCATACAGCGGAAAAAAGAAAATCCACAGAAAAAACTGTGTCCGTTTTGTGCATAAATTGCTCCCAATTGGATATGTAATCCCGGGTGCGCAACTGTTAAAATCATATCAAGATAAAAATGGGCGGGACTCCGGTTTTCGTGCCGCCTTCGGAATATAGATTTTTTAAAATACACATAAGACTTATACATTATTTAATATATGACCCTGATATAACAGCAATCCTGTATCAATACAAAGCAGGGGAGGCGCAGCGGGCGCGGGCCCGGTCTCCCCGGAATAGAACGCTTATGAAACGTCAGTTAAGTTTTTCGCAGTACCGCGGTATCGACCTGACGCTGTTTGCCGTGATTCTGTGCTTATCCGAGGCGCTGATCGCCAATGCGGCCAGGTTCTGGTTTCCCGATCAGCTTTACACCGTCTCCGTCGTCGGGGCGCTGACGGCGATCGTGCTGATGCGCTGGGGCCCATGGGCCGGGATCCACGCGGTTTTGGGCGGCATTGTTTACTGCCTGGTCTCCGGCGGCTCCGGGCGGCAGTTTGTCGTCTACTGCGTCGGGAACCTGTTCGGGCTGCTGGCCCTGCTCCCGCTGCGCCTGCTGGGAGGGGAGCGCATCCGCACGGATGGTGTGCTCAGCGTCTGCTTCGGCCTTTTTACGCTGTTGATGATGCAGCTGGGCCGGGCGCTGACCGCCCTCGCGCTGGGGAGCGCGTTCCGCAGCTGCCTTGGCTTTTTTACCACCGATGCGCTGTCTCTTCTTTTCACCGGGCTCATCCTCTGGATCGCCCGGCGGCTGGACGGGATTTTTGAGAACCAAAAGCACTATCTACTGCGCATACACAAGGAAGAAAAAGGAGGATACTGATGAAAGCAAAAGCAGCAGATTTTCTCATCTACGATGAAGCGTCCGGCTTGTACCGCGAGAGCCCGGAACAAGCCGTGCGCGACGACGTAGAAAAGCACTACTGGCTCCATGTCGGTCGTTCCATCCTCAAGGACTGGCGTCTGTATCTGATGCTGATCCCCATGATCCTGGTGTTCCTCTTCTGGCGCTACTTCCCGATGTACGAACTGCTGGGCTGCTTCAAGGTTTCGGACGAGGTCCTGCCCGTGTCGCAGCAGCTGTTCTCCGGCTTTTCGTACTTCAAGCGGCTGCTGGTCGGCGGTGACACCCTCTCCACGGAGTTCTGGCGCGCCATGCGCAACACCTTCATCCTGAGCTTCTACGGACTGTGCTTCGGCTTCCCGATGCCCATCATCCTGGCCCTGTTCTTCAACGAGATCAAGTCGAACATCGCCCGGAGCGTGTATCAGGTGCTGACCTATCTGCCGA
>CAMOXI010000058.1 GCA_946628965.1 uncultured Clostridia bacterium
AAAATGACAAGGTCAGCGGAAGCTTTTTACCCAGTTGAGGAGGGAATTGGGGTAGACATTTTCCAGTACGTCCTGCCGCATGCGGTCGGTGACCGGACCGTTTCGCGCCATCTTGGCGAGGATCTCGGCCTGCAGCTCCTCCACGCTCATCTGCTCGTATGGCTTGCCCTCCGGCGCGCGCTGCGGCTCCGAACCAGGGGCAGCGTTCTCCGGCGATGCGTCCGGCTTTGCGTTCATCGGTACCGACAGCGGCTCGTACTGCGGCTGCTCGCCGTTCTGCGGGATCCAGATCTCTCCGCCGCAGGCGGGCAGTTCAAAGCGCAGCCTACCGTTCTCCGCCGCGATCTCACGGCCTGACAGCGCGCCCCGATAGCTCCCCTCGCCTGGCAGATCGAAATGCGCCGGCCCGTCGGCGTTGTTCACGCTCACGATCAGGTCGCCCCGGGCGAAGGCGTACTGCGTGGTGGTGAGCTGCAGTTGCCGGTAATCACCCCAGGCCAGGGCTTTTTCGGCGGCGTGGATCCTCCCCAGCGCCCGGATCAGGGCGCAGCAGGCGTTCTCCCCTGCTGCGAGTTTTTCCAGATTCAGGCAGGGACGCAGCGAGGCGTCGGAGCCTCGCTCCTTCCGCCCTTCGATCCCGAACTCGGAGCCGTAATAGACCGAGGGGATGCCGGGCAGGGTGTAAAGCAGCACGTGTACCGGCAGGAAATGGGCTTTGTTCCGGAGTTTCGTCATGATCCGCTCCACGTCGTGGTTGTCCACAAAGCTGTAGAGCCGGATGCCCTTGCCCTGAAAGTCTGCCTGCCGCTGCACGGTATGGGCGATCTCAAAATAGTTGTGGTCGTTGTGGCCGCTGAACAGGGCCTTGTGCAGATGGTAATTGGTAACAGAGTGCAGCGTCTCCCCGTTTGCCCAGCGGGCATAGTCGCCGTGGATCACCTCGCCCATGAGCCAGAACTCCGGCTTGAGCGCCTCGGTGCAGCGGCGCAGGGCGCGCATGAAGTCAAAGTCCAGCACGTCCGCCGCGTCCAGCCGCAGGCCGTCGATGTCAAATTCCGAGACCCAGAAGCGCACCGTGTCCAGCAGATAGTCCCGCACGGCGGGATTTCTGAGATTGAGCTTTGCCAGCAGATTGTAGCCGCCCCAGTTGTCATAGGAAAAGCCGTCGTGATACTCGTTGTCGCCCCAGAAGTTCACATTGCAGTACCAGTCCCGGTACGGGCTCTGCTCCCGGTGCTCCTTCAGGTCGCGGAAGGCGAAGAAATCCCGCCCCGTGTGGTTGAAGACAGCGTCGAAGATCACGCGGACGCCCTTCTCATGGCAATATGCCACAAAGGCGCTGAGATCCTCGTTCGTTCCCAGGCGTGAGTCCAGCTTCCGGTAATCGGTGGTCTCGTAGCCGTGGCCCACGGATTCAAACAGCGGCCCGATGTAGAGGCCGGTGAAGCCCAGGTCCCGGATGTGATCGACCCAGGGACAGAGCGTATGCAAGCGGTGAACCGGCTCACCGTAGTCGTTCTGCGCGGGCGCTCCCGTGAGTCCCAGGGGGTAGATATGATAAAAGACAGCTTCGTCAAACCATGCCATGTTTTGTCTCCCGATTGAAAAAAATGAGGCCCCCGCGAAGCTCGTCCCCCCATGAGGCAGGGGTTCGGCTCGGGGCCATGGTCATTATAGCAGAAAAGGGGCCGCCGGCCAAGTCTTTTTGGCGGCGGCCCCTCTGTTTCGTTCTGTCTCAGTCGTTGAGGCGAATGAGCGTCTTGTAATAATCCACCGCGCCGGGCAGGCTGCAGGTGTCGATATTCTCATTGAGACCGTGCATGCCCTTCATCTGCTCCGGACCGTAGATCACCGGGGAGAAGCGGACGCAGGCGTCGCAGATCTGCTGATAAAAGCGGGCGTCCGTGCCGCCGGTCATGACGTAGGGGCAGACCGGGAGCGCCGGGAAGGTCTCCCGAACCGCGCGCTCGGCCAGGCGGTAGGCCTCGCTCTCGATGCTCACGGGCGGCAGGGCGTCGTAGCCGTTGATCTCGGTCACTTCCAGATCGTACTTTGCGGCCACGGCCCGGATGGCGGCGTTACTGTCCGCCATGCCCTGGTGGGGGATATAGCGCAGGTTCAGCGTCAGCGTCGCCTCCTGGGGCAGCACGTTGTAGGCGTCCGAGCCGGACTGCATGGTGAGGGCCACCGTGGTCTTCAGCAGCGCCGCGGCCTGATTGGAGATGCTCGGCATCAGCTTCAGCAGCAGGGGCCTGAAGAGCCAGAGGTTTCCGAAGAGATAGCGGAAATAGAAGGGGCCATATGGCGCAAGGGTGGAGAACATGGCCTCGGTGGCGGGTTCAAAGGCGACCTTCATGGGCTCATGCTTCTCAATGTCGCACACAAAGCGGGCCAGGCGCGCGATGGGCGAATTCTTGGGCGGATAGCTGGAGTGGCCGCCGTTGGAGCGGGCCGACACGCGCAGGTTGCCGGCACCCTTCTCCAGCACGCCCAGCATGGCATAGTAGCCCTTGACACCGCCCACCGGCTCCTGCACGATGGCGCCGCCCTCATCGCAGACGAGCCAGGGCCGCACACCGCGGCGCTTCAGCTCCTCCACCAGCTTGGGACAGCCGTCGCCGCCGATCTCCTCTGTGCAGGAGGAGCTGAGATACACATCCTGCGCCGGGACACAGCCCGCGGCAAGCAGCTCCTCCACGGCCTGGAAGAAGGCCATGACGGAGCACTTGGTGTCGGCACTGCCGCGGCCCCAGACCTTGCCGTCGGCAATGTCGCCGGAGAAGGGGGCGTGCTTCCACTCCCCTTCGGCAGGCACCACGTCCTGATGGCTCATGAGCACCAGGGGCTTGTCGTGGCTTCTGCCCTTCCAGTAAAAGAGCAGGTTGCCGTCGATCTCCGTCTTTTCCAGATTCTCATGCACCAGCGGGAAGAGCTCCTCCAGCGTCCGGTGAAAGCCCAGGAACTTCTCCCGCTGCTCCTCGCCGATGCGGGAGACCGTCTCCACCTGTACCATTTTCGAGAGCTTTTCGGCGCAGAGGTCCTCCCGCTCCGGGTCGTTTTTCGGCGCCCATTCGGAGCGCTTCGCCCCGGCAAGCAGCGTGCGGATCAGCGCGACCAGAAGCAGCAGGACCAGCAGCCCCAGCGCCGCCAGGATCAGGATCAGAATCGTTTTCATAAGGCGCTCCCTTCTTCTGCGGCGCGGCGGCGGTGCAGCAGCCAGGCAAGGCCGATGGCGATGGCGCCGCTGGGCAGGATCATAAAGCTGGTGGAGCCCACCAGCGAGGGCACAAACACGAACAGCAGAGACATCACGCAGAGCGGCAGCGCCGCGATCTTAAAGTTGCCGCGGTAATACTTGCAGGCCATCGCCCCGAAGAGCGCCGGCACCACATTGTCAAAGGCAGGCTGCAGCGCGGGAGACTGGAGGATCGGCTGCAGCGGGATGAGCAGCAGTACGCCCAGAGCCAGCACCACGATGGTCACGAGGGAGGAGGTGGCGATGGAGAGGGTGGAGATGATCTCGTTCTCCGCCGTGCCGCTCTTTGCGCCCACGATGTCCCGCGCCGTGACGGCGCAGGGGATCTTCATGTTGATCAGGTTTCCGGTGATGAAGGCCAGATAGCTGCCGCCCGCGCCCAGCATGGGCACATAGATCAGGTATTCGGCCACACAGCTCACCAGATATACAAGGCCGATGCTCAGAAAGCCGCGCCAGAAGGACCCCATGTCGGGCAGGGCGTCCAGATAGGCGCCGATCACAAAGGGTGCGGACAGGAGCATCAACAGCGTGAGTACGCTGAAGAGCCGCCCGAGCCGGTGTGTGGATTCCAGATACTGCGCGTAGAGCGCCTGTTTCTTTTCTTCGTTCATGGTTCTCCCTCCTCTCAGCGCAGCCTTGCCAGAAAGATGGCCGCGGTCATGGCGATGAGCATGCTGCCCGCGATGGAGAAGCTGTCGATCCAGGCGGCGTCAAAGCGGTCGCGGATCTTCAGGAAGACCCACATGGCCAGGGCGCCGACCGCCGCCACCGCCAGAGGCAGCCAGTCCCCCGCAAAGGCGAAGCGCCCGCCGCCGGAGACGAATGTGCCCACATAGCTGCCGATATAGGCGGAGACCAGGCCGATGAACATGGCGGTCATGGCCGTGTCCCCGAAACCGGAGAAGGCTGAGCGCTTCTTCTCCCCGCTCCCGCTCTTTCCGGCGGACAGGCGGGAAGTATAGCGCTTGCAGCTGAAAATGCTGAACACCATGCCCCACATGATGCACACGCTCATCAGCAGCGCGATGGTGGAGAAAGCCTTCGCCGTCATCTGGGAGGCTGAGAGCCCGTGGATGCCGACGGCCTCCGCCGCCGCCTCGGCCACCTGGGTCTCATAGTGCAGCGCCCCGATCACCGACAGGCGCAGCCAGGGCCAGGGCGTGCCGAGGCTGCCGGAGAGGGCGATGACGCCCAGCAGGATGCCCACGCTGGGCAGCACGGCAAAGGTGGCGCTGGCCACCACGGTGCGGCGCATTTTGGTCACGTCCATTCCGATCGCCCTGCCGATGCGGTAGGCCCGCAGCGCAAAGACCACGCACATCAGCGCCACCGCCAGCACGATGCCCCCGCAGATCAGATAGAGCACGGGGCTGTTCAGTTGGGAGAGGATACTCACGGTCTCACTTCCTTTATTTCATTAGACAAGTGAAGTATACGACCATCGCCGCCGAATTGCAATGGAAACCTTGCATGGCACCGGCACATCTGCTACAATTGCGGACAGAAAGAAGGGATTTCCATGGAAATACTGGATATCTGCGACGAGCAGGGCAATCCGACCGGCAAGACCGTGGAGCGCTCCGTCGCCCACCGGGACGGGATCCTGCACCGCACCGCCCACGTCTGGGTCACGCGGGAGCGAGACGGGAAGCCCCAGATCCTGCTGCAGAAACGCAGCCAAAACAAAGAATCCTTCCCCGGGCTCTTTGACACCTCCTCGGCCGGACACATCCCGGCTGGCGTGGACTTCGTACCCTCCGCCCTGCGGGAATTGCGCGAGGAGCTGGGGATCGCCGCAGAGGCGGAACAGCTGCACTATGCGGGCTCCTTCCGCATCCGCTATGAGAAGATCTTTCACGGCGCTCTCTTCCGGGACAACGAGTTCACCCGGGTCTACGTCTACCGGGAGCCGGTAGACGAGCGCGCCCTGCGCCTGCAGGAGAGCGAGGTGGAGGAGGTGCGCTGGTTCGATCTGGAGGAGGTGCGCGAGGAGATCCGGCACAGCCGGGATCGCTTCTGCGTTCCCGCGGAGGGGCTGGACGTGCTGATCCGCTATCTCCAGAAAGAAGGGAGAAGCACATGAAGCTGCATTACTGCCCGGTCTGCGGGAAGAAGCTGGGACTGCGTCAGCACCCCACGGACGGCCCGGTCGCCTGGTGCGAGGCCTGCGGCGACTGGCGCTATCCCCTGTTCAGCACCGCCGTCAGCGTCACGATCCTGAACCCGGAGCGAAGCGAACTGCTGCTGATTCGCCAGTACGGGGAGCCGGGACTGGTCTTTGTCGCGGGCTATGTGGACAAGGGTGAGGCGGCAGAGGACGCCGTGCGGCGCGAAGTGCGGGAGGAGCTGGGCATGAAGGCGGAAAACCTGCGTTTTCACAAGAGCCGCTTCTACGCCCCTTCCGAGACCCTGATGCTGCACTACTCCTGCACCGTGCCGGAGGCAATGGCGCAGCCCAACGCGGAAGTGGACGCATGGGAGTGGGTGCCGGTCGAGGACGTCCGCACCCGCCTCGCTCCCGGACTGCCCACCGAACTTTACGACGATTATCTGAGCACATAAGAGCACGGATTGCCACACCGGTGACGTCGGTCACCGGTTCGCAATGACAGCAAAGCGGACCGAGATAGCATCATCCCGGTCCGTTTTCCGTTTCCTGTGTATACAGATCCCTGTACACGCTCTCGCAGAAGTATGTATAGCCCAGTCGGCGGTCAAAAAAGCGCACATAGGCGGGGCCGATCTGCCATTGCGACTGGTACAGCACCTGCGGCGCGAGTCTCCGCTCCCCTTCCAGCAGGCGCAGCGCGATCTCCGCACAGCTGCGGGAAGGGCGCAGATCGGAAAACTCCGGCTGCAACGTGCAGAGAAACTGCCCGCGCTGGAAAACCACCTCCTCCAGCGTATCGGGAAACTCCGGCGAGGCCACCCGGTTGAGCACCAGCTCCCCCACGCAGGCGCGAAACTCGTCTCCGTGCAGCCGGTCGCCCGCCTCGGCAAAGATCACCCGGGCCAGCAGCTGCAGCTCGTCATAGTCCACCGGCACTTCGTCCAGCACCCGGCGGGCGATCAGCCGGTTCCGCTCCGCGGCAAGCACACGGCCGCTCTCCGCGTCTCCCGCCGTCACGGCCTGGAGCAGCAGCTCCCGGTAATCCGGCGTCTCCTTCTGAAAGGTGCAGGTCGTCAGGCTCAGCAGGATCGGCAGCATGCACAGCGTGATCCAAAGCTTTTTCACAAAAAATCACCCCTTTGCGTACATCATATACGCAAAGGGGTGCGGATTTTGTCAGACCCTGCGGGGAAATGCCGGGGAATTTGCTGTGGATGCCTCTGTTATGGCGCGCTGTCCGGCGCATCAAGACCGCCTGCTAAGACCTTGCCAACGCAATTCCTCAAAGCTCAGCACGCAAAACGCAAAACTGATTACTCCTCCAGCTCAGGAACCATGCCGGCCAGGGCCTTGATACCGGTCAGGAAGCGGTAGGGCACCTGCAGATTGCCCATGCCGTCGCCGAGCTGGATGTGGGGCTTGACGCTGCCGTGGAAGTCGCTGCCGCCGGTGGGCAGGAGCGAATACTCCTTCGCAAGGTCCAGAAGATACTGCACCTTCTCCTCATCGTAGCCGGAATAGCGGCATTCCATGCCCATCAGGCCGTTTTTGATGCAGAGCTTGATCAGCTCCCTGAGCTGCGCATCGTCCAGCTTATACTGGAAGGGATGGGCCATCACCGGCACGCCGCCCGCCTCCCGGATCAGGCGGATGGAGCGCTCGATGGGCAGGAAATTGCGCGCCGCGTAATACTTCTGCCCGCGCTCGACAAAGCGGGCGAAGGCGTCGTTGATGCTCTCGGCAATGCCCATCTCCACAAGGAGCTCGGCAAAGTGGGGTCTGCCGATCACAGCGCCGAAGCGCTCCTGCATCTGCTCGTAACTGACGTCCAGTCCGTCGGCCTGCATCAGGGAAACGATCTTGCGGTTCCGGCGGTCCCGGTCCTTGACGAGCCAGCTGCTCACCTCATTGAGTGCCGGGGACTTAGTGTCCAGATAATAGCCCAGGATGTGCACCGGGCCGAGATAACGGGTGCTGATCTCAATGCCGGGCACCACTTCGATCCCCAGCTCTTCCCCGGCCTGCCGGGCCTCTTCATAGCCGGAAATCGTGTCGTGATCCGTGATGGCAATCGCGGCAAGGCCCTTCTCCTTTGCCAGCTTTACCACCTCTGTGGGGCTGCAGGTGCCGTCCGACGCCGTGGTGTGGACGTGCAAGTCAATTCGTTTCATCGATGCCTCCGAACAAAACTGATTTGAAAATGCCGCGCTTCACGGAGGCTGTGTATCCGATGTCCTCTCAGTCTTCGCCCTCGGCCGCCGCCTCGAAATACTCCGATTCGGAGGCAAAGAGCACATACTTTCCGTTCATCAGTCCGTAATATCCGCTTGCCGTGAAATAACCGCGCATTGCTGTGCCCTCCTTTGTTCTTTATGGCTTCATTATATCCATAAAGCTGTCCCATAGAACGGACTCAAAGAAGAGCGGAAGAAGAAAAATCAGAAGGGATATTTCCCTGTAAAATAGCCGTTTAGAAAGGCTTCGGCCAGGCTGTTGGGCTTGATATTCTTTCTGGCGTCCTCTACAGAGAACCAGCGCCAGTCGTCCACTTCCCAGTTGGCGTGGACCTCCGGCTGCCGCACGGTCACCGTGAAGTTCAGCATCAGGGTGTTGGTAGGCGCGAAATAGTGGCTGTGATTGAAGCGGGCGGATATGACCTCCAGCCCGACCTCCTCCATGACCTCCCGCGCGGCGGCCGCTTCCGCGTCCTCGCCTCGGTTTACATAACCTGCAACCAGTACATAGACCGGACGGCCGTACTGCCGAATGAGCAGGACCTGATCCTGCTGCTCGTTCATCACGATCATGCTGACCGCCGTGTTGAAAACCGGGTAACGGTAGGCCTCACAGGTATCGCACCAGGGCGTCAGCCCCTCAGTCTCGTGTTCGCGCATGCGCAGCCTGGTGCCGCATTGCATGCAGTAGTTCATTTCCATGCTTCCGCCTCAGTTTACATAATTGTCTCTCGCCCAGCGCAGCAGGATCTCCGCCGCCTGGCCGCGCAGCTCCACGCTCTCGGCGCCCAGCATGACCAGCACCACATTGTGCCGCTCCCCCTCCACCGTGACAGGCATGCTCACGGTAAGGCAGTAACCGGCCCGGTTGGTGTTGCCGGTTTTCAGGCCGGTGATCCCCTCCATGTTGAAGACCAGGGGGTTGGAGTTGGCCGTGGTGTAGTCCAGTGTCTCAAGCTTTGCGTACTGGCGGGAGGTGATCTCCGTCAGTTCGGGAAAATGCTCCAGCAGATAGCCGCAGAGCGTAAAGAGGTCGCCAGCGCTCATGGTATTCTGCAGCTTCACGGCCACGCTCTCCCCGGTATAGACCGGCAGGCCGTGAGCAGTGTGGAAGACGGCAGACTTGAGCCCCAGTTCCTTCGCGCGCTGGTTCATCCGCTCCACGAAGGCCTCCTCGGATCCCGCGATGTATTCCGCCAGCGCCAGGGCAGACTCGTTGCTGGAGGCCAGCAGCATGGCCGTCAGCAGTTCTTCCAGCGGCACAGTCATGCCGGCGTTCATCTTGATCATGCCGTCGGCGGATTTCGACAACAAGTCCGCCGCCTGTGAGATGGGCACCGGGTCGCTCAGGCGCGCCTCGCCGTCCTCCACCGCCTCCACGACCAGCAGATAGGTCATGAGCTTGGTCAGGCTCGCGATCGGGAAGCTGCGGCTGGACTGGCTGGTGAAGAGCAGCTTGCCGTTTGTCACGTCGCCCAGTACGATGGCGTTGAAGGCGTCGAAATAGCCCTCCTCCCGCAGATCCTGCGGATCCGGCTGAAAAGGCGCGCTCAGAAACTCGATGCGCGTATCGGAGATATGCCGCACGGTCACGTTCAGCATCAGTTCGATGTCCGTCAGGCCCAGGTAGAGGTTGGAGTTCTCGCGATAGCTGTAATACTTCCGCTCGCTCTCCCCCACGAAAAGGCGGTTGCGGCGCAGGGGCAGATAGGTCACCGTGCTCTCGGGAGCATAGGCATCGCCGGCGGAGCCGTTGTCCGCCGCCTCGCCGGGCGCCACGTGGAAGATGTAACCGTCCTCATTGGTATAGGTGTAGAAATAGCGATACTGCAGCGGGCTGCCGCTCAGCGCGGCGGACAGATCGCGCAGGGAGAGATAGAGGTTTCCGGCGTAAGCGTCCTGCAGGGCGCGCACCGGCATGGCCTGCTCCCCCACCACCACGGTCAGGGCGAAGGGCTCCCCGTCGTCGGCAAAGGCCGCCGTCGGCAGGGCCAGCAGCATCGCCGCCGCAAGCAGCAGGCAGAGGAGCGCGCGCAGCCGCCTCATGGCTGTGCCTCCGCCGGGATGTCATCCCGGAAGAAGAGCTGCGCCGCGTTATACACGCCATTGACCCACTCACGGGCGTCATGGGTGGCCGTGGCGATCACATCGTAGCGGAGGTTATCTGCGTTGAAGATATCCGTCCACTCGGTCAGGGCGTGATAGGAGCGCTCCGGTTCCAGCCGGTCGTCCAGCTCGCCCTCCACGATGTAGAGCCGGTGGATCGGATACGCGTCCGGGCTCAGCCCGGCCGCGGACCACTCGTTGGGCAGGTCGCCCTGGCGCAGGGAGCCGCCGCCGATCATGGCGAAGTTCGCCACCATGTCCAGGTTGGGGGCGAGGACGCTGTTTCGCGTCATGTAGGAGCCGAAGCTGGCCCCTGCCACGCCGAAGTGCTCACGCGCCGCGGCGATCTGGGTGCGGGAAGAACCCTCCGCCCAGGTGGAAAAGCTCTCCACCACCAGGGGCAGGATCTCATTGGCAAACTCATGGCCGAACTGGTCATAGTCGCGCACCGAGTCGTGCACCTGCCAGGCGGTATCGGTGATGTAGCCGCAGGGGGCGACGACGATGGTCGGCTCGATGAGGCCACGGGCGATCATGTTGTCCAGCAGATCCGTCATGTTCAGGCTGTACTGCTCATAGGGCAGCGCCCCGGACAGCCAGAAATTTTCATTGACGGCGGAGGTGTGCAGCAGGAAGAGCACATTGTAGCGCTCACTCTCATTATAGCCGTAGGGCAGATAGACCACCATACGCTTGGCATAGGGGCCTTCGCTGCCGTAGTGGTAGTCCTTCGTCTCGTATTCCAGGCTCGTCAGGCTGCCCTTCTGCTCGATGGGCGCGTAGAGCGCCGGATCGATGATATTGAAGTTCAGCTCCGCCGGGTTCAGCGGCCGGGGCGTGGGCTCCGGCGTCGGCTCGGGCGTGGGCTCCGGGGTGGGTTCCGGTGCCGGCGTCGGCTCCGAAGGCTCCGTCTCCGTTACCGCAGCCGCGGGGGCAGCGGCGGTGCCAGGGTGCGTGGACAGCGAATACCAGGCAAGCACCAGCAGCGGAATGGCGAAAATCAGCAGAATGATCTTTTTGAAATTCATGGCGGCATCTCCCTTCTTGTCTGTCAGCAGAGAAGATTCGTTCCAATTAGATTTATTATACCTGTTTTTCACATAATGTACAAGACTAAAAATCACGCATCGGGCAGCCCAAATCCCAAGCTTGGGTAGGAAGGCAAACCCCTGTCCGCGGGCGGCTGATAGCCGCCTCTACGGATAAGCCTTCGTCCCTCACCGTAGGGGTTGACGCCATCGGTGGCCCCTTCAGTGCGTGACTCACCGGTGTCGAGCCGCCTGTGCGGGCGAAGTGAAATCTGGGATTCGCACAGCATAGCGGCAGCGAACGCCGAAGCGTACCAGACAGTGCAACAATAGGAAGGCGGCGACGATGGTTCTGACCTTAGGCTGTCACCTGCGACCAAGCCGGCGATCTTTTCTTTCTTACACCGGGCGCGGCGCTTTCTTTCTTTTCGGGCAAGATCGAAAAGAAAGATAGGGGGGCGCAATCGTAATCCCTCGTACCCCGTCCGCGGGACGGGCAAGCCCGTCCCCTACACGCATCGTCCGTCTTTCATTGTAGGGGAGGAGCTTGCCCTTCCCGTTCTTCCGTCCTCGTACTGTGTCCGCGGGCGGGGCAAGCCCCTCCCCTACGGGCCACTCCAAACAAAATGAGACCCGCTGAAAAATCAGCGGGCCTCTCTGTCAATCCATGTGTTCTTACTTGGCCTTGTTCTTGATATACTCGTCGATGCTCTTGGCGCCGGCCTTGCCCGCGCCCATGGCGAGGA
>CAMOXI010000059.1 GCA_946628965.1 uncultured Clostridia bacterium
AGGTTTGTCAATGATGTGTGACAGAGTTAGGAAAAGAAGAAAGAGCCTGTTTAGGTGAAAGCCAGCCGAGTGGACGCATGGGGAAATCATTGTATTTTCTGTTCCAAACAGCAAGCTGCTTCTGGAAGTCGCCAAAGGAAAAGAACTTGTGGTCAGCATAGAAGTACTCATTATCTTTGCGGTGGCTGCGCTCGACCTTGCCGTTGTGCCTTGGAGTGAAAGGCTTAATACATTTGTGCTGAATGCAAAGCTGATCCAGCGTCGCTTCAAAGAGTGTTTTCTTTTCGGAACACTGAGAGTTGAGCCGGTTAGTAAACTCGGGGCCATTGTCGGTTTGGACACACTCAATAGCATACGGGAAGCGTTTCACGCAATGCTTAATGAACTCCGAGGAAGAATAGGAATTATGCTCTTTGAAGGCTTCAAGATAGCGAAAACGACTGTATTCATCGATGAAGGTGTATTGGAAGTAATAGCCGCCATTCTCTTTGGCATCCTCGACAGCAACTCCAACCAGGCAGGACGCAGGAACATACTTCACATCGATCTGAACCTTCTGTCCGGGATAGTCTGCTGCTTTGTACTTCTTGGGAATGTACTTTGGATTTGGCCGCTTAACAGCCATTTGGCCTCTTTTCCTTAAAAACCTATACAGGCCGGAGATGGATCTGCTGTACCCACGTTGCCGCAGCTTTACCCAAAACACCACCAGACCGGCATTGGGGTTTCTGCGGCGCATGTCATCAATGAGTTTGATCTCCTATGGCCGGTGCTGGTTTGCGTGGCTGTGGGGCCGATGGGAACGATCTTCCAGCGACTGTAGCGTACCGTCATAGCGTTTTATCCAGCGGTAGATGTATTGCCGGTATGTCCTGTACCGCTTTGCTGCTGCTGTGACGCCATGTTTCTGTGCATAGAGAATTAGGGATTGCCTGTACCGGGCGGTTTGTGTTATCTTGTTCATGGCGAATAGGGTGGCACCTGCCTTTCGGTTTTGTCTGGACAACTCAACCTTAATACAGGCCACTCCTATTCGCTACCTTTTTTTACTTGCTGTCACACATCATTGTAAACCCTACAGCGCAAACTGCCGCCTTCCCCGCAGATATATTGACTGGAACGCATTTCCGTGCTATTATATACTTTAACTTTGCAACAAAGGAGTTGTTGATCCTCTTATGGACGATGGCAGTCGATTGCCATGGATTATCGCAATCGTTTTCCTGTTTATTGCCGCGTATTTCGCGGTGACGGAGACGGCCTTTGCATCCGTCTCCCGCAATAAAATCAAAACCGGCGCCGAGCACGGCGATCCCCGGGCGAAGACCGCACTCTGGGTGCTGGATCACTTCGACCGGGCCATCAGCACGCTGCTGATCGGCACCAACGTCGCGCACATCGCTGCCGCCTCTCTGGTCACCGTCGCGGTGACGCGGCGCTGGGGCCTGAACGCCGTGACGCTCAGCACCTTTGTGACCACGCTGGTGGTGTTCTTCGCGGGTGAGATGCTGCCCAAGAGCATCGCCAAGAAGTACAGCGAGAGCTGTGCCCTGGCCACCGCCGATACGCTGCGCGCGCTGATGGCGGTACTGAAGCCCCTCTCCGCGCTTTTGACCTGGATCGGTGAGGCCGCGGCCAGCCTGACCCGGGGCGAGCCGGAGATCTCCGTCACCGAGGATGAGCTCTACGATCTCATTGAGGACATGACGGAGGAGGGCTCCCTGGATGAGGAGCAGGGCGACCTGATCTCCTCCGCGCTGCAGTTCGGCGACGTGACCGTGGAGAGCATCCTCACGCCCCGCGTGGATCTGGCCGCCATCGACATCGGCGACAGCCACGAGGAGATCCTGAGCCAGATCAAGGCCCAGAATCACAGCCGCCTGCCCGTGTACGAGGGCAGCATCGACAACATCATCGGCATTCTGCAAATCCGCAAGTTCATCAAGGCCTGGCTCCGCGAGGGGACGGCCCTGGAGCTCAGACCCCTGCTGGACGAGCCCTTCTTCATCCACCAGAGCACCAACATCGACGAGCTGCTGCCCCTCATGTCCCGCAACCGCATGAACATGGCCGTCGTCACCGACAACTACGGCGGCACCCTGGGCATCGTCACGGTGGAGGATATTCTGGAGGAGCTGGTGGGCGAGATCTGGGACGAGGACGACGTGGTGGAGGAGCCGGTGGTCGAGCTGGGCGAGGGCGTCTACGAGGTGGACGCCGAGGAGTCCGTCACCGACGTGTTCGAGACCCTGGGCTTCGAGGATCCGGAGGAGAACGAGGCGCTGGTGAACACCCGCATGGGCGAGTGGGCCTATGAGCAGTTCACCGCCATCCCCAGCGTGGGAGAGAGCTTTACTTACCACAATCTCTCCGTCACGGTCGCCGCCATGGAGCACAACCGCATCCGCAAGCTGCACGTGAAGCTGCAGCCCGGCGAGCAGGAAGGGGGCGCGGAAGCATGAACCTCGTTCTTGTGATCCTGGGCATTCTTGCCTGCGTGCTGCTCTCCGGCTTCTTCTCGGGCTCCGAGATGGCCTATTCCTCCTGCAACCAGGTGCGCCTGGAAAACCTGCGGGACGACGGCTCCGAGCGGGCGGGCGTGGCCCTGAAGCTCTGCGAGCATTATGACGATACCCTCTCCGCCATTCTCATCGGCAACAACCTGGTGAACATCGCCGCGTCCTCCCTGGGCGTGGTGCTGGTGAACATCCTCACCGGCGGGGACGGCAAAACCTGGCTCAGCACCCTGATCATCACCGTGCTGGTCATCATCTTCGGCGAGACGATCCCCAAGATCACCGCCAAGAAAAACGCGAATCACCTCTCTCTCCGCAACGCCTACGTCCTCAACTTCCTGCGCCTGCTGCTCAAGCCGCTGATCTGGCTGGTGGTGGCGCTGATCCGCCTGCTGACCTTCTGGATGAAGGGCGAGGAGGACGAGGATCCGGACGAAGCTGTGGAGGAGCTGCAGTCCATCATCGAGACCGCCGAGGACGAGGACGTGCTGGATGAGGACCAGTCCGAGCTGGTGCAGGCCGCCATCGACTTTGCGGAGATCTCCGCCTCCGAGGTCATGACCGCGCGCGTGGACGTGGTCGCCATTGATATCGACGACGACTGGGACGAGATCCTCAAGGTCATCGAGGACGCACCCTTCTCCCGCCTGCCCGTGTACGAGGGCAGCATCGACAACGTGATCGGCGTGCTGTACCTGAACCACTTCCTCAAGGCCATGGCCGACGACGGCCATGCCGATATCCGCAGTCTCCTGATGCCGCCCTGCTATGTGTACAAGACCATGAAGCTGCCGGCGGTGCTCAACGCCCTCAAGCGGGCAAAGCAGCACCTGGCCATCGTGTCCGACGAGTACGGCGGCATGCTGGGCGTGCTGAGCATGGAGGACGTGCTGGAGCAGATCGTCGGCGATATCTGGGACGAGACCGACACCGTGGAGGAAGAGGTCGTGGAGCGCGGCACGGACGAGTATGAAGTGGACGGCGACATGACCATCTCCGACTTCCTGGAGCTCTGCGGCATCGACGAGGAGAGCTTTGAGGCCGAGAGCGAGACCGTCGGCGGCTTCGCGGTGGAGAGCTTCGGCGCTTTCCCCAAGCCCGGCGACAGCTTCGACTACGGGGATCTGAACATCACGGTGCTGTCCATGGACGGCCGCCGCGTGGAGAAGCTTCTGGTGCGGCGGAAACCCGTGGTCAGTGATTAGTGGCCAGTGGCCAGTTTACAACGTAGGGGAGGGGCTTGCCCCTCCCGTGCTTTATTTGAGAACAAAAGGACGGGATCGCTATGAAAACAGTGGCATTCATCGGAACGGGCAACATGGGCGGCGCCCTGGCACGGGCGGCGGCGCGATCCGGCGCGGCAGACCGGCTGCTGCTGGCCAACCGCACGACGGAGAAGGCGCAGAGGCTGGCCGATGAGATCGGCGGCGAGGTCTGCGACAACCGAACGGCTGCCAAAGAGGCGGATTATCTCTTTCTCGGCGTCAAGCCCCAGATGCTGGAGGGCATGCTGGACGGCATCCGGGACGTGCTGGAGGCGCGGACGAAACGGCTCGTGATCGTGTCCATGGTCGCCGGCAAGGAGCTGGACGTGCTGGATAAGCTGCTGGGCGGGCTGCCGGTGGTGCGCGTGATGCCGAATATCCCGGTCTCCGTGGGCGCGGGCTTTACGATGCTGGTGCCCTCCGACAGGGTGACGGAGGAGGAGAAGGCCTTCGTCAAGACCCTGCTGGCCGCTTCCGGCACCGTGCAAGAGATGGACGAGCACATGATGGACGCTGCCAACGGCGTGACCGGCTGCGGCCCTGCCTTCGCGGCCATGTTCGTGGAGGGCCTGGCCGACGGCGCGGTGGCCATCGGCCTGCCGCGGAAGGACGCCTACGCCTATGCCGCCCGGATGCTGATCGGAACGGGGGAGCTGCTGCTGCAGACCGGGGAGCATCCCGGCACGCTGAAGGACCGGGTCTGCTCCCCGGCGGGCAGCACGATCCAGGGCGTGCGCAAGCTGGAGGAGCGCGGTTTCCGCGCGGCCGTGATGGACGCGGTGATCGCCGCCTGGGAAAAGGAATTCTGATCCTTTTTCCTTCTGTTCTGCTCTGTATGTGCGGCGAAAGGCCCTCTTCCCATGGGAAAGAGGACCTTTCGCCGCCGCTGTTTAACCCGGTGCTCTGGGCAGAAAAACTTTTTTCAGAAAAGTATTGACAGGGAACGGCTGATGTGCTATATTATCAGAGCTAAAGAAAATATCGCGGGGTAGAGCAGCTGGTAGCTCGTCGGGCTCATAACCCGGAGGTCGTTGGTTCAAATCCTTCCCCCGCAACCACTAAAAACACAGTCCACCATTCGGTGGGCTGTGTTTTTTGCCGTTATGGGAAAGAATCCGGCTCAATGCTCTCCGGGTTATGAGCCCGGCGAGCGTAGCTTCGTCCTCGCAAGCTCCAGATCGTCTCGCTTCCGCGCAGGCTCAAAAGCTCGCTCCCTTCGCTGCTCGTCCTCTCCGCGCAAGACCCGCTTCGCTGGGCTCATGCGCGGTGGGCTGCGGTCGAAAAATGCAAGAATCAGCGTAAGCCCGCAGCTTTTTTCGGCACCAAAAGGCGGGGCGCATCCATAACTGAGCGCAGCGTTTTTATGTTTATGGGGTTTTCTGATGCCCTTTCCCCGGAGGAATCGTACTACCAGAGGGATATCCTTCGGCTTGAGGGGGCAATTAAATGTTTTCCTGCTTGTTCGCCCGGATGATTTCGCCAAGGGTGATATGGGGATTCCTGTAACGCGCCTGGGGATTGGGTTCTTTTGCCGCGGCAAACCGGATCGCCTTGGCGGGACAGGCCTGGATGCAGGCCATGCAGTTGGCGCAGTGCCGGTAATCATAGACCGGCTTCCCGCCGTCCAGGCGGATGCAGCCCCTCGGGCACACCTGTGTGCAGGTGCCGCAAGCGATGCAGCTGTCCGTCACCTGATACAGCGGAAAGCTGTACATCGGCCCGGTCTGCCGGATCCACTCCTTGAAGTTCTGATAGAAGTCGATCTCATCCGCAGGGGCTTCCTGCACATAGGGCTTCCGCGCGCAGATATCCGCTTTGATCGCCGCAATATGCGCGTCCACCTGCTTTTCCCCTTCGATGCTTCTCTGCTGATCCATATCAAACACGATCAGAGCGTTATCGTGCATGATGATCGTATTCACGTAATCCGCCTTCCGGCCGATGGATTCCAGCCAGGCCTGCGTGCGCCCGGCCACGCCGCCATGATGGCAGCCGTATGTGACGATGAGATAGAAGTAGTCCGCCTCAAAGGCGGATTCCCGGATAAAATCCTTTACCAGCTTCGGAACCTCAAACTCAAACAGGGGGCACACGATGCCGATGCTGTCTGCTTTATAGTGCCTGTCCGCTTTCCGCAGTTCCTGCGGGATGCTGATCGGATCGCTTTCCAGCTGTTTGGCGACGTAGAGGCTGTTTCCGGTCGCTGTAAAGTAGAATAGCAGGTTTTGCTTCATGGTGCTGTTGCTCCTTCCCCTTGATCAAGCATCGTTTTTCCGCCTCGCGGAGCAGGGAATCCCTTTGCTCCGCTTTGACTTGCCACCATCATACCATAGTCCGGCAGTTTGCGCCAGTGCTTATTATGCTGTGTCTGCCTGTGAAAGAAGGATTCCCGGCCCGGGTCCGGAAGAATGACTGGACAAGCGGACGATTATGCGCAATAATAGGACAAACATATGAAATGGAATATCACGCGCGGAAGCGGAACCCCTTCTGCGCGTTCAATGCAGGAAAGAACAGGAAATACAAGGAGGATGCAAGCGTGAACGAGAGCATCAGAGCCCTGCTGCGCGGGGAGAGCGAAAACCACATCCTGCCCTTCTTCTGGCAGCACGGCGAGGACGAAAAAACACTGCGGGAGTACATGCACGTGATGTTTGAGGCAAACTGCCGCGCCGTCTGCGTGGAGAGCCGCCCGCACCCCGATTTCTGCGGAGAGAAATGGTGGCGGGACATGGACGTGATCCTGGACGAGGCCCGCAGGCGGGACATGAAGGTCTGGATCCTGGACGACAGCCATTTTCCCACCGGCTTTGCCAACGGCGCCGTGAAGAGCGCGCCGCTTTCGCTGCACCGGCAGAGCATCTGCGCAAACAGCGTCTCCTTTGCGGGCGGGGCCGGGGAGATCGAGCTTGAGCTGGAGGGCATGATCCCGCCGGCGTGGAAGCCCGCCGGCATGCTGGAGCAGTATGTGCTGCCGAACCTGATCAAGGACGCGCCCCACTTTGACGACGACAGGGTGATCGCCGTGACCGCTGTGAACACGGCGACGGGCGAGAGCCTGGCGCTGGAGCTCCCGGCGGCGGGCGAGCCGCTGCGCTGGCAGAAGCCGGCGGGGGACTGGAAGCTCTGGGTCATCGGCCTGAGCCGCAACTGCGGCCCGCACCGGGAATACATCAACATGCTGGACCCCGAGAGCGTGCACCTTCTGATCGAGGCGGTCTACGAGCCCCACTGGCAGCACTACGCCGCCGACTTCGGCAAGACCATCGCGGGCTTTTTCTCCGATGAGCCGGAGCTGGGCAACGGACACCTGTACTTCTTTGACAACTGGCTGGGCACCGATCAGGATCTGCCCTTCGCCGCAACCATGCCCGCCGCGCTGGAAAAGCGCCTGGGGGCCGACTGGGCCAACCGCCTCTGCCTGCTGTGGGAAAACGGCCTGGACGCGGACGAGACGGCCCGGGTGCGCTACGCCTACATGGACGCGATGACAAAGCTGCTGCGGGAGCATTTCTCCCGGCAGCTGGGCGACTGGTGCCGGGCACACGGCGTGCAGTACATCGGCCACATGATCGAGGACGACAACGCCCACGCCCGCACCGGCTCCAGCCTGGGTCACTATTTCCGCGGCCTGGACGGTGAGGACATGTCCGGCATCGACGACATCGGCGGGCAGGTTCTGCCCCAGGGCGAGGAGGAACCCAGGGTCGGCAGCCTCATGATGAAGCGGGACGGCGAGTTCTACCACTACTGCCTGGGCAATCTGGCGGCCTCCGCCGCGGCGATCCAGCCGGAGAAGCACGGGAACGCCATGTGTGAGATCTTCGGCAACTATGGCTGGGCCGAGGGGCCGCGGCTGGAAAAATATCTGGCCGATCACTTCCTGGTGCGCGGCATCAACCACTTTGTGCCCCACGCCTTTTCGCCGGCGCCCTTCCCGGATCCGGACTGCCCGCCCCATTTTTACGCCCACGGCCACAACCCGCAGTACCGCCACTTCGGGGAGCTGATGGCCTATATGAACCGCGTCGCCACGCTGACAAGCGGGGGCCATCGCATCGCGCCTGCCGCCATCCTCTACCACGGCGAGAGCGAGTGGATGGGGGAGGCGATGCTCTCCCAGAAACCCGCCCGCAGACTCGCGGAGGCGCAGATCGAGTATGACACGATCCCCGCGGACGTGTTCGCAGAGCCTGCGCGCTATCGCACCGTGCTGGGCAATACGCTGAAGGTCAACACCCAGGAGTACGCGGCGCTGATCGTGCCGACGGCGCAGTACGTCACGGCGGAAACCGCCGAGGTCATCAACGGCGCGGCCTTCCCGGTATACTGCATCGGCTCCCGGCCCCAGGGCGTCACCGGCGGCGAAGTCGTAACGCTGGAGGAGCTGACGGACAGGCTTTGCCCCGAGGCGGTGTTCCGTCCGGCCAGCAGCTATCTGCGCGCCATGCATTACCGGGGCAAGGCGGAGTTCTTCTTCTTCGTCAACGAGGCCGCCGCAGTCTATGAGGGCACGGTCACGCTGCCGTATGATGGCCCGGCCTATCGCTACGACGCCTGGGAGAACAGAATCTACCCGGTGAAGCTTGAGGGCGGAAAGCTCCCGATCACGCTGGAGCCGCTGCACAGCTTCCTGCTGATCCTGGATGAGGCGGATCCGGCGCTGCTGGCCGAGCCCGTCCGCTGCGAAGGGGAGAAGCTCGCACTCAAGCCCTGGACGCGGCGCCTCTGCGCGGGCATCGACTACCCCCGCTTCGGCGAGGCAGAGGACGTCACACTGCCCGACAGGCTCGCGGAGGAAAAACCGGCCTTCTCCGGCTTCGCCCGCTACGAGAGCGGCTTCGTGCTCGACGCTCCGGGCAAGGTCACGCTGGAGCTGACAGACGCCTGGGAGGGCGTGGAGGTCTTCGTAAACGGCAGGAGCGCCGGCATCCAGATCGCGCCGCCCTTCCGCTATGACCTGACCGCGCTGGCGCAGCCGGGTGAAAATGCGCTCGCCATTGAGGTGGCCACGACGCTGGACCGGCAGTGCTACGATCTCAACAAGGACGACGTGCAGTTCATGATGCGCGGACTGAAAGAGCCCGGCGAGCCCACGGGCATCACGGGCACGGTCAGCGTGTATCGCAGATAGGGGAGCATACCGACGCGAAAAAGCGAGAGTCATTCTCTGACTCTGCAGTGACGAAGGCTCCCGAGGCAGAGAACAAGCAGCCCGAGATCCTTCGACTCCGCTGCGCTCCGCTCAGGATGACAGAACGTAGGATGACTGCAGTCAGAGGCGTCTGAAAGGCCGCCTCTGATTTTTTGTGTTGGACGCTGCCCGGACGCAGGGGAGGAGAGATAGCCGTTGCAAATTGGGGGCGGATATAGTAAAATCAGTACAGTATGACCGAAAATACTTTCAGGAGGATATAAGCTATGATTCTCGATACCGCGAAATACCTCGGCCCCTGCGCATGCGGGCGCGACCATGAGCTGCGCACCAAGCTGGTGGTGTGCGAATACGGCGCGCTGGCAAACTTTGACAAGTACATGGAGGACGCGGGGCTCTCCGGCTACCGCACCGTCATCTATGATACGAACACCTATAACCTGCCCGGCATGGTGCACGTGAAGGCAGACCAGGAGATCGTGCTGGAGGCCCAGGGCCTGCACAGCGAGAAGGGCCTGATCGAAGACTGCATGAAGCGCTTCGAGCGCAAGCCTGACTACGTGGTCGTCGTGGGCGGCGGCACGCTGATGGACTTCGGCCGCTACAGCGCCTGGAAGCTGGGCATCCCCTTCGTCGCCATCCCCACCATCGTCTCCTCCGACGGCTTCACCGCCGATATCTGCTCCATCATCATCGACGGGCAGAAGAAGTCCATCCCCATGCAGGCGGCCGACGCCGTCATCTGCGACATCGGCATTGTGGCCGGGGCGCCCCGTTTCCTGACCATCGCCGGCGTGCAGGACATCATGGCGAAGGTCATCTCCATCGCCGACTGGAAGATCGCGTCCCTCGTCTCCGGCGAGTACTTCTGCCAGAAGGTCTGCGATATGGCCCAGGAGGCCCTGAATCTGATGACGAAATGCGCCTATGATCTCAAGGCGGGCAAGGAGCCGGACATCGAGACCATGGCCTACACCCAGATGCTCTCGGGCCTGACCATGCAGATCCTGTCGAATTCCCGCGCCGCCTCCGGCGCCGAGCATCTGGTGGCCCACCTGGTGGAGATGAAGCCGAGAGGCTTCGAAAACGCCCACGGCCTGCACGGCGAGTGCGTCGGCGTCGGCACGCTGATGGTCGCCGAGGCCTATCATAAGCTGGCCGAGCGGGAGACCATCGAGGTCAGGCCCTTCACGCCGATTGACGAGGAGTGGGTGCGCTGGGAGTTCGGCGACCTGGCCGACGGCATCCTGAAGGAGAACGCCAACGATGTGCTGGCCACCTTCCCGCCCGAGAACATCAGGGAGCACTGGCAGGAGATCCGGGACATCATCGCCCAGATCCCGAGCTATGAAGAACTGCTGGAGCTCTACACCGCCATCGGCGCCAAGCACTCCCTGGAGGAGCTGGGCATCGATCCGGGCGTGAAGGACAGCTTCCTGGACATCTCCAGCGCGATCCGCAACCGCCTGACGCTGGCGCGGATGACACGGCTTATCGTCTGAGCAGGGGCGGATCGTCTCTGCAACAAACACCAGACTACGCGAGCGGCTGATAGCCGCCCCTACAAACGAAACACGGACTGAAAGGGGCTATCCTTATGAAATACATCATGGCGCTGGATCAGGGGACGACCAGCTCCCGCTGCATCCTGTTCGATAAATCCGGCAACATCTGCGCAGTCGTCAACAAGGAATTCCGCCAGATCTTCCCCCAGCCCGGCTGGGTGGAGCATGACGCCAACGAGATCTGGGACACCACCTATGAGGTTGCCCACGCGGCCATGGCAAAGCTCAATGTGAAGGCGGCCGACATCGCCGCCATCGGCATCACCAACCAGCGCGAGACCACCGTGGTCTGGGATAAGGAGACCGGCGAGCCCATCACCAACGCCATCGTCTGGCAGTGCCGCCGCACCTCTGACATCATCGACCAGCTGGTGAAGGACGGCCACGGCGACGAGATCCGGGAGAAGACCGGCCTCGTGCCAGACGCCTACTTCTCCGGTTCCAAGATCCAGTGGCTGCTGGACAACGTCCCCGGCGCCCGCAGACGTGCCGAGGCCGGCAAGCTCCTCTTCGGCACCATCGACACCTGGCTCATCTACAAGCTGACCGGCGGCCGCGTGCACGTCACCGACTACACCAACGCCAGCCGCACCATGCTCTACAACATCCACACCCTGCAGTGGGACGAGGACCTGCTGAAGCTGCTGCGGGTGCCCAAGTCCATGCTGCCCGAGGTCAAGCCCTCCTCCTGCGTCTACGGCAAGACCGACTTTGAGATGTTCGGCGGCGAGATCCCCATCGCGGGCGCGGCCGGCGACCAGCAGTGCGCCCTGTTCGGCCAGTGCTGCTTCGAGCCGGGCACCATGAAGAACACCTACGGCACCGGCTGCTTCCTGCTGATGAACA
>CAMOXI010000060.1 GCA_946628965.1 uncultured Clostridia bacterium
GGCCGATCACGATGGCGCTGAAGCGCGCGTCCTTCTCCAGACCGCCCACGGCCATATACATGCCAGCCATGAAGAGCCCGGAGACGATGGCCACCAGATTGCCCAGCACCGTGGAGGGGCCCAGCTGGTCAAAGAAGAAAAGCGCAATGCCGCCGATGACCACCAGCACCACCGCGAGATCCGCGCCCCGGGGCCGCCGCCGGGTGATGATCGCCGTGAGCAGCACGATGAAGGCGGGGTTCGTAAACTGCAGAACGATGGTGTTTGCCGCCGTGGTCAGCTTGTTTGCGACAGCAAAGCAGGTGTAGACGCAGCCCGCTAAAAGCCCGGCCAGCAGCGTTCCGCGATCCAACACGAAGTGCAGCCCGGCAAGGCGCATGAACAGGAGGATGGTGAGGCCGGCGATCAGGCTGCGCAGGCTCGATACCGTAAACCCGCTCCATGGCAGGAGTTTGATGAAGATGCCGGCAATGCTCCACAGTGTCGCGCACAGGAGCATTTCCAGAATGGCTTTTGTTTCGCGTTTCATGAATCCTTTATATTTGAAAACAGGGCTGTGCTTGCGCACAGCCCTTGTTCTGAAGCTTTTGTATGTTACTCGGAGAAGTCGGAATCAATCAGCTGGGACAGGGTGGCAATGGCCTCTTCCTCATCCGCGCCGTCGGCGATGATCGTAATCGCAGTGCCCTTCACGATGCCCAGGGACAGAACGCCCAGCAGGGACTTGGCATTGACGCGTCTCTCTTCCTTCTCGACCCAGATGCTGCTCTTGAACTCATTGGCTTTCTGAATGAAGAAAGTCGCTGGTCTGGCGTGAAGACCTACCTGATTGTTGATGACTACTTCTTTGGTTATCATACTCGCCACTCCTTAAACTTATACATATACTGCTTCCTACAAAGCACCCATACTTTATCAAATTTCGCGGCAATCGTCAACTGTCTGCCTTTTGTTTCGTTGTTTTCACCATGATTCAGGCAAAAGCGGCAGTTTTTTTATTTCAGTTCAACAATGGTCACACCGGTCTCTCCTTCGCCGAAACGGCCCAGCCGGAAAGACTTGACAAGCTTGTTGTGCCGCAGCATATCCTGGATCGCGCTGCGCAGGGCGCCCGTTCCTTTTCCGTGGATGATCGTCACGGTCTTGAGCTTTGCCATCACGGCGGAGTCCAGATAACGCTCCGCGGCCAGCACCGCCTCGATGGCCTCCATGCCGCGCAGATCGATCTCCTGGGACAGGGAGGAAGAACGCAGTGTGGCCGAGGAGGCCGCCGCCGTCTTCTTTGGCTTGACGCTCTCCCCTTCCAGCAGCAGCACCTCGTCCTCTTTCGCGGTCACGTTCATGATGCCCGCGCGAAGGCTCAGCACCCGGTCCGGGGAGACGGAGATGACCTCCGCCTTCATCCCCATGGACTTGATCTGCACCAGATCGCCGGGCTTCACCGGGCGAGTGGACTTCTGGTCCGCCGGCACCGTCTGCTCCTGCTGGCGCAGCGCGTCCTTCGACTGGTTCAGGCGGCGGCGCAGCTCACTTCTCGCCTCGTTGATGCGCTGGGCGTTCTCCTCATCGTTTGCGTGCTGGCGCATCTCATCCAGCTCACGGAAGGTCTGCTCGGCAGTCTCCCGAGCCTCATTCAGCACGCGTTCGGCCTCGCGGCGGGCCTTCTGATCCGCTTTTTCCAGCCGCACCTCCAGCTCCGCTCGCAGGAAGGCAGCCTTCTTGGCGTTCTCCTCCGCCTGGCGCAGCTTGACAGACGCGGCCGTGCGCTCCTTCTCCAGCTGCAGGCGCGTCTGCTCAAGTTTCTCGATGGTCGCTTCAAAGCTGGCGCTCTCGGTGCCGACGCGGGATCTGGCGTCCTCGATGATGCTCTCGTCCAGCCCCAGGCGGCGGGAGATGGCAAAGGCGTTGGACTTGCCGGGGATGCCCACCAGCAGGCGGTAGGTGGGGCGCAGGGTCTCCACGTCAAACTCGCAGGAGGCGTTCTGCACACCCGGCTCGTTGGTGGCGTAGACCTTCAGCTCGGCGTAGTGGGTGGTGGCGGCGATCATGGCACCCTGTTTGCGGGCGTGCTCGATAATGGAGATGGCCAGGGCCGCGCCCTCGGTGGGGTCGGTGCCCGCGCCCAGCTCGTCAAAGAGCAGGAGCGAGGCGTCGTCGCACTCCTCGAGAATGCTGACGATGTTCGTCATATGCGCCGAAAAGGTGGACAGGTTCTGCTCGATGGACTGTTCGTCGCCGATGTCGGCCAGGATATGGCTGAACACGGGCAGATTGCTGCCGTCCGCGGCCGGGATATGCAGGCCGCATTGGTTCATGGCGGCAAGCAGGCCGATGGTCTTGAGCGACACGGTCTTGCCGCCGGTGTTGGGGCCGGTGATGACCAGAGTGTCAAAGCTCTCCCCCAGTTCCACGTCGATGGGAACGGCCTTGGCCTGATCCAGCAGCGGGTGCCGCGCATGGCGCAGCAGGATGCCCTTCTCCTCCATGGAGGCGGCCTGGCAGTCCAGCTTGTAGCTGAGCTTGGCCTTGGCAAAAATCAGATCCAGCCGGGTCAGCATCTCAAAGTCCGAGTCGATATCTTCCCGGTGCTCGGCGCAGTCGGCCGAGAGCTCGGCCAGGATGCGCTCGATCTCCAGCTTCTCCTTGGCGGCCAGCTCCCGCAGTTCGTTGTTGGCCTTGACGGCCGCCATCGGCTCCACGAACAGGGTCTGCCCCGTGGCGGAGATATCGTGCACCAGGCCGGGCACCGCTCCCTTGTGGTCGGCCCGGACGGGCACCACATAGCGGTCGGAGCGCATGGTGATAATGGGCTCCTGCAGGGCCTTGGCGTAGGAGGGCGAAGAGAGGATCTTCTGCAGGGCGTCCCGCGCTCTTGCCGCGGCAGCGCGCATCTGGCGGCGGATCGTCGCAAGCTCGGGGGATGCACCGTCCGCGATCTCGTCTTCGCCGACGATGGAGGTGTTGATCTTCTCCTCCAGAAACTTGTTGGCGCGCAGGGCGTAAAACAGGCTGTCGATGCAGGTCTTCCCCACGCTGTCATCGCCGATGTAGCCGCGCACCAGGCGCGCGCACTGCAGCACCCGCGCGATGTCCAGCAGCTCCCGGGTGTTGAGCGAGCCGCCCAGATCCGCCCGGGCCAGGGACGCGCGCACGTCCTTGACGCCGGAGAAGGAGGGGCCGCCGCGCACGGTCATCATGGTCTTGGCCGCCGTGGTCTCCTCCAGGCGGCGGCTGACCTCGAAGCGGTCAGGCGAAGGGCTGAGCGCCAGGGCGCGCTCCTTGGCCGCCTCCCCCACCGCCTGCTGGGCAAGCATGTCCAGCACAGCCGGCAGCTCCAGGGTATTTAAGGACTTTTCAAAAAAACTCATATTCCAATCCTCCGATTCCATGTTGACGCTTGCCTGAAGGGGGCTGTCCGCAAAGCGGACTGGGGGATTCTCCGTCTTTCTGCGTTGTCTTTTATCGCACTTTTTTCCAGTAATCCAGCGTTGCAAAGCTCCGTTCCGCGTGCTCGCGCAGGTATTCCTCCGAGGCGTCGGAGAGAAGCTTGAGGCCCTTTCCCTCCAGCTTGAAGGAAAAGAGCTGCCTGGCCGGCGCGTTGATCACATAGCGCAGCGCGGCGAGAGACTGACTGTCCAGCCCCGCCGTCAGGCCAAACTCTGCCTTGCGGCAGGCGCGGCAGCAGAGCCCGCCGGTCTCGATGCCGAGGCAGGGATCCTCCGGCTCCGTCTTTCCGCAGTAGACGCAGGCGTTCACGTTGGGCTGAAAGCCCGTCAGCGTCATCAGGCGCAGCTCGAAGGCCGCCTTGATCTGCATCGGGTCGCAGAGATCGCGGCTGAGGGCGTAGAGGGAATTGAGACCCAGCTGCAGGAGCGCGGGCTCCGGCTCCTCCTCCGGCGCAAAGGCGTCCAGACACTCGGAGAAGTAGCTTCCCAGCGCAAGCTTCGCGATATCCGCACGCAGCCCGTCGAAGCCCTCGATCACGCTGCCCTCGTTGACCTGCCACTTGCCCCGGTTGCCGAAGAGCGTCAGGTCCGACCAGGTGAGCTGCTGGGTAGCGGCGCCAGTACGGCTGGACTTGCGCAGCGCGCCGCGGGCCTTGGCCGTGATCTTTCCCTCTGTATCGCTCAGGATGGTGAGGATTCGGTCCGCCTCTTTGTAGCGTACTTCCCGCAGGATCAGGCCTTTTGTGGATTTAAACATGTTATGTAAACTCCTGATCCGAAAGCCGCATGATCGGCCAAGCCGGTCATGCGCTTTTCGGTACGGTTTCGTTTTTCGCAGTCCCCCGCGCAGGCAAAGCCGCCCTGTACAGCAGATAGCAGAGCGGATCGCCCGTCTCCCGGAAGACCTGCCAGATGGCTTCTGTCATTTCTACCACCTCTGTGCTTAGTATCTGCACAGAGGCGGAGAATCATTTACTCCTGCGTAAAGCCAAAATTTCTCAGCTGCGCCATGGAGTCGCGCCAGTTTTCCTTGACCTTGACCCAAGTCTGCAGATAAACCTTCGTGCCCATGAACTCCTCGATGTCCTCGCGGGCCAACTCGCCGATCTTTTTGAGCATGGCGCCCTTCTTGCCGATGATGATGCCCTTGTGGCTCTCCTTCTCGCAGTAGATGGTCACTTCCAGATCGATGATGCCGTTATCCCGCTCGGTAAAGCGGGTGACCTCCACCGCCGTGCCGTGGGGGATCTCCTTGTCGAGGCACTTGAGCAGCTTCTCGCGCACGAGTTCGGCGCAGATCTGCCGCTCGGGCTGGTCGGTGATCATATCGTCTGGGAAGAAGTGGGGGCCTTCCTCGGCGTATTTGTCCAGCTCCGCGGTCAGTTCCTCCAGCCCTTCGCCGGTCTTGGCGGAGATGGGCAGGATCGCGTCGAATGCATGGCGGGCATTGTAGAGGGCCATGACCTCCAGCAGGCGCAGCTTGTCCACCGTGTCGATCTTGTTAATGACCAGGATCGCGGGGGCACCGGTCTGCTCGATGCGCTGAATGAGCGCCTCTTCCTGGGGGCCGATGGCGGCCACAGGATCCACCAGCAGCAGCACGCAGTCCACGTCGGCCACACTCTCCTTGACCACGTTCACCATGTAGTCGCCCAGGCGGGTACGGGGCTTATGGAAGCCCGGCGTGTCCATCAACACGAACTGGGTCTCGCCCCGGTTCACGATGGCGGTGATGCGGTTGCGCGTGGTCTGTGGCTTGTCGGACACGATGGCGATCTTCTCCCCCACCAGAGCGTTGGTCAGGGTGGACTTGCCCACGTTCGGTCTGCCGCAGACCGTGATCATAGCGGATTTTGTCATTTCAATATCTCCCGTAGTTCTTTCCTTGCAGAGACCTTGCACGTCTCCTCAAAACTCAAAACTCATTTACTCAAAACTTATTCATCGCCCATGATGCTCTTTTCCCGCGCCCGCATCTGCGCTTTCATGGGCCCTTCGTCCACATGGTCGTAGCCCAGCAGATGCAGCACGGAATGCACCGTGAGGTACATGATCTCCCGCTCGAAGCCGTGGCCGAAGTCCTCGCCCTGCGCAGCGCAGCGCGGGAGGGAGATCATCATGTCCCCCAGCATCACGGCATCCGTCTCCGGGTCATGCTCGCAGAGCTCCGGGTCAAACTCGCCCGGCTGCAGCTCGTTAAGCGGGAAAGAGAGCACATCCGTGGCGCTGTCGACGCCCCGGAATTCTGCATTCACCCGCCGGATGCCCTCTTCATCGGTCAGCATGACGCTGACAAGGCAGGGCACGTCAACGCCCTCGGCATCCAGGGCCATTTTTACCGCTTTTTTGATCAGCAAGGCTGCGTTGTTGTGGCCCAGGTTCTTCACTTCCCGGCTCACATAGACTTCATGCTCCATGTCGTGTATCCCCCCGCCGCTTTGCGGCACCCCCCTTTAGGCAAGGGGGGCTCTTTTGTATTTCTTCGCCGGCTGTCGTTTCACCGGCTCCGTCGGGTGCTTCTTGTCATAGACCTCGTAGGCCTCAATGATCTTCTGCACCAGCTGATGGCGCACCACGTCCGCCCCGGTGAGCTGGCAGATGGCGATATCGTCGATGCCGTCCAGCACCTTCATCGCCACCTTCAGGCCGCTGACTTTGTCCTCGGGCAGGTCGATCTGCGTCACGTCGCCGGTGATGACCACCTTGGAGCCGAAGCCGATACGGGTCAGGAACATCTTCATCTGCTCGCGGGAGGTGTTCTGCGCCTCGTCGAGGATAATGAAGCTGTCGTCCAGGGTGCGGCCGCGCATATAGGCCAGGGGCGCGACCTCGATGTTGCCCCGCTCCAGATATTTCTGATAGGTGTCCGCGCCCAGCATATCAAAGAGCGCGTCATACAAGGGGCGCAGGTAGGGGTCCACCTTGCTCTGCAGGTCGCCGGGCAGAAAGCCCAGGCGCTCGCCCGCCTCCACCGCGGGGCGGGTCAGGATGATGCGGTTCACCTCTTCGGCACGGAAGGCCGCCACCGCCGCCGCGACAGCCAGATAGGTCTTGCCGGTGCCGGCGGGGCCGATGCCCAGGGTGATGGTGTTTTCCGCGATGGCCTCGCAGTAATTCTTCTGGCCCAGGGTCTTGGGCTTGATGGGCTTTCCCTTGGCCGTGATACAGATCACGTCGCCCGCAAGCTCGTTGATCTTGGTCTCTTTCCCCTCGCTCACCAGCTTGAGGATATAGCGCACGTTCTGCGCGTCGATATTCTCGCCCTTGGCTGCCAGGGTCAGCAGTCCGCTGATGGCCTTCTCGGCCAGCATCACGTCCTCCGCTTCGCCGCAGATATGGATCTTGTCATCCCGGTCCAGCACCTTGACGCCCAGCTCCGACTCGATGATGCGCAGATTCTGGTCAAAGGATCCGAACACGCTGATCACGTGCTCCATCCGTTCCACTTCCATGGTTTTCTCTATCATAGGGTTTCCTTTCACGGCGAAGTCTCCTCCGCCTGTGTTGTCATCCGTATTTCCGCAATATTTTCCAGGCAGCGGGCGCGCATGCTCACAAGCTGCGCCCCGTCCTTCTCCCATTCGGTAAAGCTGCGTTCCGTGATTTCGCCGCCGATCTGCTCCCGCAGATAGGACTCCAGCCGCGCTTCCATCGCGCCGGGATCGGCTGCAGCATCTCCCGGCAGGTGGCGCACATAGGTCTCACATACGAAGCGCAGCGGCAGGGCGAAGAGTCCTTGCACTCCTAAAACATAATCATGCCTGATTTTATCATATCCGTCAAGCATCTTTCCAGTTTTTCCGTAAAAATTCAGGCGCTTTTCTCCGACAATCATGGCAAAGCGGCGCCTCACACCTGCGCTCTCTCCTTTATACCGCTGCGCAGGCGGGCAGATCGCCGTCAGCTCATACCAGGTGTCCGCCAGGATCTCACCCCGGGCGCGGACAAAACGCGCAGGGCCGGTGAGACTGTCCAGCTTGCCTGTGACCAGGGTCTCCCCTTCCCGCACCGCCTGCCCGGGCTGCACCAGCGCACGGCCGTTCAGAACGGAGACGCGGCGCACGATGCCCGTGTGGGAGGCGCAGAGGGCGCAGCATTCGCTCTCACTGTACATTTCGGGTTTCTCCGCCCGTTCCCGCACAAGCACGACCGCCCGGGAGCCGTTCATGTTCACCGTGACCCAGGCGAGTTCCGGCAGGCTTTCCAGCATCTGACTGCGCAGCAGATCCGTCGCGAGAGCGGGCCAGAAGCTCCCGCAGCCCACACCCGCCTTCCGCAGGGCACGCAGGATCTCGCCCCGGCTGACGCGCTCGTTTCCGTAGATCGTGACGTCCCAGATAAACAGCGAAGAGAACAGCAGGGAAAGCGCGCAGAACAGCGCCGTCACCGCCAGCCAGATCCTTCTTCGCAGGAAGCGCCGATACCGGCTTCCGCCGCGCAGGGAAACAAGCCGCTGCTCGCACTGGCAGCGCTCGCAAAGACGCTGCAGCGTCTCCAGATCACGCTCATCGACCCGGCAGCGCAGGGTCTGCCCGTCCACAGCCGTCACCCGCCGCAGCGCGATCCCGGCCGATACGCAGCGGTTGACCACACTCTCCGGGAGAACGCCGCGGATCTCCGCTTCCGCCTCCCCGCGGATCCGATAGGAAAGATTTCTCATAGGCCGCTCCATGCGATTTCCTGCAGTTTTCCGGCGATCAGCAGTTCCCGCCGATTCATGGCCACAATGCGCAGCTCCTGCCCATAGAAGTTCAGGCTCTCCCTGCCGAAGGAGACTGAGATCCGCTCCGGGCTGTACTCCAGAATGCCCTTATGATTTTCGATCAGTGCCCGGCGGCCGGCCGTAACGGTCAGTTTTCCGGCGCCGGTCAGCGCTTCCTCCGGCAGCTCCAGCCGATCGGCCAGCGCCGGCAGCGCGTCATGCTTTTTCTTCATGCCGACCACCTCCCGCTGTATAATGCTATGCCTCCTGCCCATAAAATTATACAGACCCAAGTCACACGAGGTGCAGGAATGAAAAACAAGCTTTCTATATTTGCCGCGCTCTGCGGCCTGTTTGTGATGATCGCCGCCTCGGCACAGACGGTGGCCGCCTGTCGGGAGGGGCTGCGGCTGTGCGTGGAGCTGATCCTGCCGTCCCTGTTTCCTTTCTTCGTGCTCTCCGCCCTGCTGGGGAAGCTGGGGCTGCCGGACATGCTGGGAAAGCGGCTCGCGCCGCTGGGTGAAAAGCTGTTTCACGTCTCCGGCGCGGGCTGCACCGCGTTTTTCATGGGGCTGCTGGGCGGCTACCCGCTGGGTGCGGCCTATATCGCAGCACTTGCCGAGAGCGGACAGGTCAGCGACTGGGAGGCCTCCCGGCTGCTGGCCTTCTGCAACAATTCAGGCCCCGCGTTTTTCGTGGGCGCGCTGGGGACGGGCGTATTCGGCTCGGTCCGGATCGGGCTGCTGCTCTACACCGTGCACATGGCAGCGGCTCTGCTGACCGGCCTGCTCTTTCGCGGAAAGAGCGCGGGATCGGGAAGCGTCGTCCTCCCCGCGCCGCCGCTTCCCCTCTCCAAAGCCATCCCGGAGGCAGTGCGGCAGGCCGTGAGCGCTTCGTTGAATGTCTGCGGCTTCGTGGTCTGCTTCGCGGTCTTTACGGGGCTGCTGGACGCAAAGGGCCTGCTTTCGCTCCTCGCCGGGCACCTGGCGGCCCTGACCGGGCAGAGCCTTCCCTGGTGCAGGGCGCTGCTCAGGGGTCTTCTGGAGCTGGGCGGCGGCATCGGCGCGCTGCGGGGGCTGCCTCCCACACCGCAGAATCTGGCGCTGGCCGCGGCGCTCATGGGCTGGGGCGGGCTTTCAGTCCACTTTCAGACGCTCTCCCTGATCGCGGATCGGGACATCAAAAGCGCCCCGCACACGGCGGGGCGCCTGATGAGCGCTGTCTTCAGTTTTCTGATAAGCTATGTGCTGGCCCTGCTGCTTTAGAACGAAAAGACCACACCGATGACGGCGGAAGCCAGGATGAAAAAGATGGGGTGCAGCTTTTTCGTCTGCTTCACAAGGCGCGTAAACACCAGCAGCACGGCGGCCAGCGCGATCGCCTTCCAGTTGAAGGCGTCCAGGATCGCCCCCGTGACGCCGAAGCGCTCCAGGTTTAAAAGCGATACCTTGACCACCAGCACGCCAGCCGCGGCAATAAGCCCCACGGAGCAGGGCCGAAGGCCGTAGAACGCGGCGTCCACATATTTATTCTGTCGGAAGGATGCGAGCACCCGGGCGATGATCAGGATGATGAGGATCTCCGGCGTCACGAGTCCCAGCGTCGCGATCACGGCGCCGGGGATCCCGGCGGTGGTAAAGCCCACATAGGTGGCCATGTTGACGCCGATGGGGCCGGGCGTGGACTCGGAGACGGCGATCATGTCCGCCAGCTGCGCGGTCGTGTACCAGCCCGTGCGGGCGGAGATATCATAGAGGAACGGGAGCGTCGCCATGCCGCCGCCTACCGCGAAGAGGCCGGTTTTGAAGAACTCCCAGAAGAGCTGCAGAAGGATCATTCGCCGCGCACCCCCAGTCTGGTAAAGAGGATGCCGGCCGCGGCGCAGAAGACCACGAAGACGATGGGCGAGAGATCCAGGAACACAGACAGCACAAATACCGCCAGACACAGGAGAAGGGCCGCCTTATCCGGGACGGCCCCTTTCCATAGTTTCACAACGGCGTTGAAGATCAGCACGCAGACGCAGACGCGGATGCCCGCGAAGGCGCTCTTGACGGCCGGTATCTCCGCAAAATTTGTCAGCACGCCGGCGATCAGGCAGATGATGATCAGCGAGGGGAAGACCACGCCCAGCGTGGCCGCGATCCCCCCGAGATTGCCCGCGGTGCGGTAACCCACAAAGGTCGCCGTATTCACCGCGATCACGCCCGGTGTGCACTGACCCACCGCGTAGTAGTCCATCAGTTCCTCACGGGTGGCCCAGCCCTTGTTCTCCACGATCTCCCGCTCCAGGATCGGCAGCATGGCATAGCCGCCGCCGAAGGTCATCACGCCGACTTTGGCGAAGGCCAGGAACAGGTCGAGGAGCTTTCTCATTTGCCGATGCTTTCCGCGTAGCTCTGGTACTTGGCGATCTTGGCGGCGCAGTCCTCCGCGCTCTTGCCGCGGGCCAGCAGGTAGACCTTGATCTTCGGCTCAGTGCCGGAAGGACGGACGATGAAGTTGGAGCCGTCAGCCAGCTCGAAGTACAGGACGTTGGAGCCGAAGAACGGGGTCTTGTCCACCTTGCCGAGGCCGGCGACAGCGATGCTGCCGTCCAGGTAGTCGCGCAGACGGATGACTTCCTCGCCGGCGATCTCCTCGGGAGGATTGGCGCGCATGTCGTCCATGATCTGCTTCATCTTGGCCATGCCCTCAAGACCGGGCATCACCAGGTTCAGGGTCTTCTCGGAGTAGTAGCCGTACTTCTCATACAGGGCCTTCAGAGCGTCCAGCAGGGTCATGCCCTTCAGGTGGTAGTGGGCGGCCATCTCGGCGATCATCATGGAGGCGGAGACCGCGTCCTTGTCGCGGACGTAGTCGCCCATCATGTAGCCGTAGCTCTCTTCAAAAGCGAAGATGTACTCATAGCTTCCGGCGGCCTCCCAGGCGGCGATGCGCTCGGCCATGAACTTGAAGCCGGTGAAGGTGTCCTCAAAGTGGACGCCGTTGGCCTCGC
>CAMOXI010000061.1 GCA_946628965.1 uncultured Clostridia bacterium
TCCCCACTGGAGCCAGCGCGCCCGCGGCTGCGTGGTGGGCATCACCCGCGGCTTCGGCCGCGCACACCTGGTGCGCGCCACGCTGGAGAGCCTGGCCTACCAGACCCATGACATCGTGCGCGCCATGGAGCGCGACTCCGGCATCCCCATCGCCGAGCTGAAGGTGGACGGAGGCGCCTCCGCCAACAATTTCCTGATGCAGTTCCAGTCCGACATCGTGGGCTGCGACGTGTACCGCCCGCGCTGCATCGAGACTACCGCCCTGGGCGCGGCCTATCTGGCCGGGCTCGCCGTGGGCTACTGGAAGAGCCTGGAGGACGTGAAGAACAACTGGGCCGTGGACAAGGTCTTCACCGCCGAGATGGACGAAGCAAAGCGCAAAAAGCTGCTGCACGGCTGGAGCAAGGCCGTCAAGTGCGCGCTTCTCTGGGGAGAGGAATAAGAGTTTTCAGTTTTCAGTTTTGAGTTTTGAGGAGATGCGAAGCGGTTTTCTCAAAACGCAAAACTCACGACTCAAAACTTGAAAAGGAATAGAGAGAATGAATCTGGATAAACTGAGAAATTGCGAATTGTTCCTCTTTGATATGGACGGAACCGCGTCAGAATAAGGCCGATAGGTCATGCAGCCGCGCGGGCGCGGTCACATCGACCGATGCCCTTATTCTTCCTTTTCCCGATAAACCCGCTGCGCTGGGCTTTATCGGGAGAGAAATGAGGTTTTATGAGCAAATTACAGGATTGCGAATTGTTCCTCTTTGATATGGACGGAACATTATACCTGGGCGATAACGTCTATGACGGGGCGATCGCGCTGATGGAGGATCTGCCCCGGCTGGGGAAGAAGTACATCTACCTGACCAACAACTCCTCCCGCGCGGGCACCGACTACATCACCCGCCTCAGAAGACTGGGCTTTCCCTGCGAGAGCGAAAACGTCTTTACCTCCGGGATGGCCACGGGCATGTACTTAAACCAGAACTACCCCGGCGCGTCGGTGTATCTGGCCGGGACCCGGGCCTTCTACCGGGAGCTCACAAGCTACGGCATCCATCTGGTGAACGACGATGCGGGCCACACCGAGGCCGACACCGTGGACGTGGTGGTGCAGGGCTTCGACACAGAACTGGTATATGAGAAGCTGGACCGGGCCTGCCATTTCCTGCGCCGCGGGGCGAAGTTCATCGCAGCCAACCCCGACTGGGTCTGCCCCATGCCCGCCGACGAGGTGCTGCCCGACTGCGGGAGTATCTGCGCCCTGCTGACCGCCTCCAGCGGCGTCAAGCCCGAGTACATCGGCAAGCCCAACCGGAACATGATCGACGTGATCGCGAAGATGACCGGCATCCCCAACGAGAAGATCTGCGCCGTGGGCGACCGGCTCTACACCGATATCGCCGTGGCCCAGAACGCGGGCAGCGTCTCCGTGCTGGTGCTCTCCGGCGAGACGGACCAGGCCATGGTGGACGCCGCCGAGCGCAAGCCCGACTATGTGCTGCCCTCGGTGAAGGAGCTGCACGAGCTGCTGAAGGGCTGAAATGAGAGATCCTTCGCTGCGCTCAGGGAGGGCCGCCGGGGGCGTCGGCCCCTACGACAAATGCGGCGGAAAACTCTGCAAATTATCATTTTTGAAGGTCAGATATGACATTGATTCTCGATTACGCATTTCCCATCGCGGCGGCCATGCTGCTCGTCGTATTCTACGCGGGGCTGCCCGCACTTCAAAACTGCAGACTGCCCTCCGCCTCTCCCGAAAGGGGAGGCAGAGGGCTTGACGCTTTGTGGATCCTGCTGCTCACCTGCCTGTACGCGGCGGCGGCTTTCCACGACCTGGGCGATACCGACGGACCCCAGAGCTTTGTGCCCATGGCGGGGGAGAGCGCGGTGTTCTCCCTGGAAGAACGCCCGGCGGAGATCATGCTCTACACCGGCGTGGGCATGGGCGGCTACCGGATCGAAGTGTCGGAGAACGGCACGGACTATGACAGCCTCACCGAGGACTTCAACCAGGACCATGTAGCGGTGCTCAAATGGCACAGCCTGCCGGTGGAGGCCGGGGAGGAGAGCGGCCCCTGCTTTGTGCGCATCGCCTGCAGCTATGGCGATCCTTGGCTGGGCGAGGTGGTGTTCCGGGATAAAGACGGCGTGAGGCTGGATATGGGCAGCTCCGTACATGCCCTCGCGGATGAGCAGCGGCTTGTCCCGAACGCCTACAGCATCGATAATTCCACCTATTTCGATGAGATCTATCACGCGCGCACGGCCTGGGAGCATTTAAACGGCATCTGGCCCTATGAGATCAGCCACCCGCCTCTGGGGAAGATCCTGATGGGGATCGGCATCCGGCTCTTCGGCATGACGCCCTTCGGCTGGCGCTTCTCGGGGACGCTCTGCGGCGTGCTGATGCTGCCGGTCATGTACCTGTTTTTGAAAAAGCTCTTCGGCGGGCGCGCGGTGCCGGTGCTTGGCACGATCGTGCTTGCTTCGGATTTCATGCACTTTGTGCAGACCCGCATCGCCACCATCGACAGCTACGGCGTGTTCTTCATCCTGCTGATGTACTACTTCCTGTATATCTGGCTGGCGGAGGACCGGCTCTGGGCACTGGCACTCTCGGGCGTGAGCTTCGGGCTGGGAGCCGCCAGCAAGTGGATCTGTCTCTACGCGGGGGCGGGACTCGGCGTCCTGTGGGCGCTGCACTGGGTGCGGCGTTTTGCCCTGGCGGGGGAGGAAAAGGTGTTTCCGCAGTTTGCGAAAAACGCGGCCCTCTGCGTGCTGTTTTTTGTGCTGGTGCCGGGGACGATCTACTATCTCTCCTATCTCCCCTACGGCGCGGCGCAGCACGTGCGGCCCTTTACCCGGGAGTATACGGACCTGGTGTGGAGCAACCAGGTCTACATGTTCACCTACCACTCCCAGCTGGTTGCGACGCATCCCTACGCCTCCCGCTGGTACGAGTGGATGCTGAACATCCGGCCCATCCTCTATTATATGGAGAGCGGCCCCTACGGCGAGCGCATCCGCATCTCCGCCTTTTTGAACCCAGCGCTCTGTTGGGGCGGGCTGTTGGCGCTGTTCGTGCTGCTCTACACGGCTATCGGCCGGCGGGACGGCAAGGCGGGATTTCTGCTGCTGGGCTTTCTGGCGCAGCTGCTGCCCTGGGTGTTTATTGACCGGCTCACCTTTGCCTATCACTATTTCCCCTGCTCCGTGTTTCTGGTGCTGGCACTGGGCTATGTGTTTTCGCTGATGCGGGATGGCCGGCGGCGCTGGCTCTGGTACGCGGGGGGCTTTGCCCTGGGGAGCGTGGTGCTGTTTGGGCTGTTTTACCCGGAACTCTCGGCCCATATGGTGGATGCGGCTTTTGCGGATCGTGTGCTGCGGTGGCTGCCCACCTGGCCCCTCGTCAGATTGTTCCTGTAAGGTCATGAGGCCGCCCGGAAGGGCGGCCTCATTGACCGTCAGGAACAATCTGCCTCTCAACTTCAAACCCGCTTCGCTGGGCTTTGAATTTGTAAAGAAAACGGGCGTGAAGGATATGTGCCCTCTACGAGCGTCTGCCCTGTTTTCACTGCTCAAACCGAAGCCCGCTTCACTGGGCCTTCGGTTTGTATAATAAGGTCATAAGGCCGCCCGGAAGGGCGGCTTCAGAGTGTAGACAAATCCATGCGGCAGAAGTTGGATACGCATGGGGAGAGGGCGAGAGGGGATTGGTTATTCCCTCTCGCGTTTGATATTCTCAAAAATGAGAACTTTTCTTAAGTTCTCATTTTTGATGCTCAAGGGGTCGACAAAATGTCGACCCCTTGAGGCCGCCCGGAAGGGCGGCCTTATTGACCGTCAGGAACAATCTGCCTATCAACTTCAAAGCCGATTCGCTGGGCTTTGAAGTTGTAAAGAAAACGGGAAGGAGCGTATGCACCTTCCCTGACCGTCTGCCCTGTTTTCACTGCTCAAACCGAAGCCCGCTGCGCTGGGCCTTCGGTTTGTTTTTGGAAAACGGATTACCACACCAGTGACATCGGTCACTGGTTCGCAATGACAAAAACGGAGACTAGTAAACGAAGCCATCCCGGATGAGATGGCTTCGTTCTTTCAATAGTAACTCGGCTGGGGGAGGCGGTGGTCCAGGAGGACCTTGCCGAAGCAGATGCAGCTGCGGCCTGCGTCGCGGGGGATCTCAATGTTGGCGTCCTGCCGCACGGGATTGGCGGACAGAAGGTGCAGCGTGCCGCCGTAGTCCACACACCACTGCTTGCAAAACACGTCCCCGTCCACAAAGAAGATGCCCACGTCAAACTCCTGCAGAGGGGCGCCGCGGCGGACATAAACCAGACTCCCGTCCGGAATGAAGGGCTCCATACTGTCGCCCCGGACGGTGATGCAGAAGTCCGCCCCCACCGGCGCGCCGGGGTCCAGGGGGATGTTCTCATAATCCTCGCCCTCGATGGGAGAGGCGTAGCCCGCGGCGGCGGGCACCAGATAGTGCTTGATATAGGTGATCTTTTCAGGCTTCTCCTCGGTCTGATACTCCGGGAGCTTCACCAGATAGCGGCCGTAGCGCACCAGCTCGTTCTGCCCGCGCTCATTGAGGGCGCGGTAGATGGGCAGGATAGGACTCTCCGGCTCCGCGGCCGGAACCGATACAGCGGGCGCGGGCGCCGCGCTTTCCCCCAGCAGCTCGCCGCGGCTGACGCCGAAGTGGTGAGCCAGCTGCTCGATCTTGTCCATGCGGGGCATCTGGCTGCCGCTGCAATAGGCGGAGACGGTAGACTTGCTGACGTCCAGCAGACGGGCAATGTCGATCTGCCGTTCGTGGTTTTCGCGGATCAGACGCATCAGATTGTCGGCAAAGAGCTTGCGGTCGTATGTGATGGCTTCGCCCATGGGATACACCTCTTTCTGCATTTGTTATGTTCAGTGTACAGTTTAGCCGCAAGAATGTCAAGTTAAACATAATATCACAGGCGAAAAAGTTTTTAAAAAGAAAATAGCAAATCAGAGAAAAACAGAAAGTTCGGAGTAAGAAAACTTTACTCTTGACTTCTTGCGAAAACTGTGGTATAGTATAACCGAACTCCGGAGAGGGCAACCCACCTTGATGGAGGCAGAAACGGCAGGACCACGGCTCTATGGACATGCGTGGTCTTTTTACGCCCATTAACGTTCAGAGAAACAGAACTAAAAGTCGGAGGAAACGAACTTATGGAACAGATCCCGGATGATCCGATCGTCCATCAAATCGAGGAGAGCGGATGGCCGTGGTGGATGCAGTGAGCGAGAAGCGGGGAGGGGGAGGGCGGGCGCCGGTTTCCCGGACGCGGGTCCGGCGGGCGGCGCGTACAGCGCTGGAGCAGATGGAGACGGCGCTGACCGAGGGGGACAGCAAGCGGGCTAAAGAGCTGAGCGGCGTGCTGCGGGAGATGCTGCAGCTGCACCGGGAGCTGCAGGGCACGGGCGGGCAGAGTGTGACCGTCTGCTTCGTGGGGGACACGGAGGAGGCGGCGGAGTGAGCGCTGCTGGCTGCATGGGACGAGAAGGGCCGCCGAGGGCGTCGGCCCCTGCAGCAGTGACCGGGGCGGAAAACCTGTTTTGGAAGCTATCCACCTCATCCGGCGCTTTGCGCCACCTTCCCCTCGAGGGGAAGGCAATCAATAGACCGGGAGGTAAACAGAATGGCGGAATTGATGATCCCAAGGCCCAGTGAAAAGCAGCGGCTGTTTCTGAACGATACGCACCGCTATGTGGGCTACGGCGGCGCCCGGGGCGGCGGCAAAAGCTGGGCCGTGCGCGTCAAGGCGGTGCTGCTTTGCCTGCGCTATCCGGGGATCAAGGTGCTGATCATTCGAAAGACCTACCCGGAGCTGCAGGAAAACCACATCCTGCCGCTGTGCGAGCTGCTGCATGTCTATGACGAGGATCCGGAGCGGCGGCTTGCGCTCTACAACGATCAGAAGAAGCATCTGGTTTTCCCCAACGGCAGCCGCATCCTCTTCCGCTACTGCGACACCGACATGGACGCCCAGCGCTTTCAGGGCACCGAGGCGGACGTGCTGTTCGTGGATGAGGCCACCCAGCAGAGCGAGGAGCGGATGGACAGGCTGCGGGCCTGCGTGCGCGGGGTAAACGGTTTTCCCAAGCGGGTCTACTACACGATGAACCCGGGCGGAGAGGGCCACGGCTGGGTCAAGCGGCTGTTTATCGACCGAATCTACCGGGAGGGGGAGAATCCGGAGGATTACAGCTTCATCCCGGCCCTGGTCACCGACAACGCCGCCCTGATGCAGGCGGACCCCGACTACGTCCGCAAGCTCCGCTCCCTGCCGCCGAAGCTGCGGGACGCCTGGCTTTACGGCCGCTGGGACATTTTCGAGGGGCAGTTTTTCGAGGACTTTCGGGTGACACCCGATCTGGCGATGGCTCAAAAGTACGGCTTTACCGATTCATCCGAGGAGCTCAGACGCCAGCGGCGCTTCACCCACGTCATCGAGCCCTTCGACCTGGGCGCCGGAGACAAGCGGGGCTGGAGCATTTTCCGCAGCTACGACTTCGGCTACGGGCGGCCCTTCTCCTGCGCCTGGTGGGCGGTGGACTACGATGGGGTGCTCTACCGGATCCTGGAGCTCTATGGCTGCACCGGGACGCCCAACGAGGGGCTGCGTTGGACGCCGGAAAAGCAGTTTACGGAGATCGCCCGCATCGAAAAGGAGCACCCCTGGCTGCGTTCCCGCCACATTACCGGCGTGGCCGACCCCTCCATCTGGGACGGGAGCCGGGGCGAGAGCGTGGCCGAGACCGCGGCGCGGCACGGGATCACGTTCGTCCCCGGCGAGAACCGGCGCATCCCGGGCTGGATGCAGTGCCACTACAGGCTGCAGTTTGACGAGCTGGGCTATCCGCGCATGTACGTCTTCGACAGCTGCGCGGCTTTCCTGCGCACCGTGCCGCTGATGCAATTTTCCAAAAGCTGCCCGGAGGATCTGGACACCTCGATGGAGGACCACGTCTGTGACGAGTGGCGCTACGCCTGTATGTCCCGGCCGGTGACACCGCTGCGGAAGGCGGAGAACACAAACCCTGCGATCAATCCGCTGGCGCCGCGGCAGGCGTAAAAGTTTACAACCCCTCCGCCGCTTCGCGGCACCTCCTCTTACACAGGGGAGGCAAGGGAGTAGAAAGGAAGGATTTGATGCCAAGCATTAGCCCGGAGCGGCTGCGGGAGTTTACCGCGACGCTCCAGAAGTACAAGAGCGGCAAGGCCGGGCTGGAGCGGCGCGTAGTCTCTGCCGAGAACTGGTGGAAGCTGCGCAACCGCTTTGAGGAAAAGCGCCGCGGACTGGGGGACGACGGCGGCTTCCGCTCGGAGAGCGGGTGGCTGCACAACGTGATCGTCTCCAAGCACGCGGACGCCATGGAGGCCTACCCGGAGCCGCTGATCCTGCCCCGTGAGCCGGGGGATCAGGAGGAGGCCAGGCTCCTGTCGGCGATCCTGCCCTGCATCCTGGAGCAGAACCGCTTCGAGAAGACATACGACGCCGCCATGTGGCAGAAGCTCAAGACCGGCACCGCCTGCTACCGCGTGGTCTGGGACCCGGAGAAGTGCGGCGGCCTGGGGGACATCGCCATCGAGCGGGTGGATCTGCTGAACCTGTTCTGGGAGCCGGGCGTGGACGATATCCAGAAAAGCCGGTATTTCTTCTGCACCCACCTGGAGGACGAGGCGAGCCTCTGTGAGCAGTACCCGCAGCTGCGCGGACGGCTGCGCTCCTCGCCCTTCATGGCGACCCGCTTTGTCTATGACGACGCGGTGAGCCTGGAGGGGAAGGTCACGGTCATCGAGGTCTACTACAAAAAGGGCGGCGTGCTGCACTACTGCAAATATGTAGGAGATACGGTGCTGTACGCAACGGAGAACGAAGCCCTGAGTTTTAAGGAACACAGTATTGAGGGGACAGGGGAGCGGGCCGCCGAGGGCGTCGGCCCCTACAAACTTAAAACTGAGCCCGCCGGGCTCTATGACCACGGGAAATACCCCTTTGTGTTCGATCCGCTGTTTCCGGTGGAGGGGAGCCCCTGCGGCTACGGCTTCGTGGATCTCTGCGCCAATGTGCAGACTGCCATCGACCTGATGCGCACCGCCTTCGTCAAGAATACGCTGGTGGGCGCGACGCCCCGCTATTTCCAGCGCATCGACGGATCGGTGAACGAGGAGGAGTTTACCGATCTGAGCCGGGCGCTGGTGCATGTGAGCGGCAACCTGGGCGAGGACAGCCTGCGGCAGATCGGCTTTGCCGGACTGCCGGGTGTATATGTCGAGGTACTGGAGTCGGCGATCCGGGAGCTGCGCGAGACCTCCGGCAATACCGAGACCGCCAACGGCACCATGAACGTGGGCGTGACCGCGGCCTCCGCCATCGCGGCGCTGCAGGAGGCCAGCGGCAAGGGCAGCCGCGATTCTACCCGCGCCTCCTACCTGGCCTTCAGCGAGATCGTGGAGCTCTGCATCGAGCTGATCCGACAGTTCTATACCCTGCCGCGGCAGTTTCGCATCACCGGCGCGCTGGGGACGCAGCAGTTCGTCACGCTGGACAACACGGCCCTGCTGCCCCGGGCGCTGCCTGGGCTGGAGCTCATGAGCCAGCCGGTATTCGACATCAAGGTCTCCGCCCAGAAGCGCAATGCCTATTCCCGGCTGAGCCAGAATGAGCTGGCGATGGAGCTTTACCGCATGGGCCTCTTTGAGCCGGGCCATGAGCAGCAGGCACTGGGGCTTCTGGACATGATGGAGTTTGACGGACGCGAGAAGCTGATGATACGCCTGACGGCGGGGATGAACCTGCGCGAGAAGCTGCAGGAGCTGACGCGGTACAAGGCTTTCGCGCTGGCGCTGGCCCGCCGCTACCGGCCGGATATGGCGGCGGCTCTGCTGGGGGAGACGGAGGGTGCCGCCCCTGTTGAGACTGCGCCGCCCGCTCCGTCGGCGGAAGATACAACGGACGCGACGGAACTGGCCCGGGCGGCGGCCAGCACCGCGGGGCTCCCGGGATGACGAAGGTTTTCTATGACCCGAAAGAACCGGAAATGCGCTTTGAGGGACACGCCGGAGCCGGTGAGCACGGGAAAGATCCGGTCTGCGCCGCGCTGAGCATGCTGATGTACACCCTGCTGGAGGCGTTGCCTGCGGAGGGCGTGGAGCGGTATCTGGCAGACGGGTACTGCTGGGTGCGCGGCGGCAGCGCAGAGACCTATGAGGTGATCGCCGCGGGGCTGCGGCTGCTCGCGGCGGAGTACCCGGAACATGTCTGCCTGGAGGTGAGGAGATGACGCAGGAAGTGCTCAACTGCCTGCAGGGGGAGCGGAACGAGGAGATCAACCCCTCCGGCCTGCGGCCACCTCCCCTTACACAGGGGAGGCTGGATGCCGAGGGCATGGAAACGTGTGCGCAGACGGAGAGCGCCACCTCATCCGCCCCTGCGGGGCAGCTTCCCCTCAAGGGGAAGGCAAAGAGCGCGGGGATCGAGAGAGCGGAGCAGACGGAGGTTGACACCTCATCCGCACCTGCGGGGCAGCTTCTACTCAGAGAGAAGTCAGCGGAGCAGAGCCGCACGGAAAGCAGGGATGGAGTGCGCCTGCCGGATGTGCGGATGCTGCGGGAGCATCTGGCGCTGCTGCAGGAGCAGGCGGCGCAGATCCCCGGCTTCGATCTGAAGGATGCGCTGCGGGATCCGGCCTTCGTGCGCCTGACCGCGCCGTGCGTCGGCGTCTCTGTGGCGGACGCCTTGTATGCGCTGCACCGGGAGGAACTGGAGCATCGCCGGGCGGAGGAAGGGCGGGAACTGCTGGCGAGAGCTGCGGCCGCCTCCGCAGGGAGACCCCGGGAGGGAGGCGGCAGCGGCGCCGCTCTGATCGCCGCCGACTACCGGAGCCTCTCCCGCGCCGAACAGCTGACGATCAAACAGCGCATCCTGGAGGCAAGCGCCAGGGGAGAAAAGCTCTACCCCTGAAAAAAAGAAGGGGCGAAACCGAAAAGGACCCCTCCCTCAACTTCGCTGACACCTCCCCTTGCAGGGGAGGCATTTAGGAAAGGAAATTTAAATGAACATGAATCTGCAGTATTTTGCCGACGCCGGTACGCTGGTGAACGGCACCGAAGGCTACGTCAACGGCGGAAACACCGAAGCCTTTTCCGATTCCAAGACCCTCAGCCCCGAGCTGAAGGCCTTCTATGACACCGAGCTGCTGGAAAACGCCAGAACCGAGCTCTTCTACGCCCAGTTTGCCAAGCGCCAGCCGCTGCCCGCAAACCACAAGGGTCAGGTGGAGTGGCGCAAGTGGAACACCTTCGACCGCGCGCCCAAGCTCACCGAGGGCGTGATCCCCACCGGCCAGAAGTTCGGCGTCACCACCGTGACCGGCTCCGTCGACCAGTACGGCACCTACACCTCCATCACCGACAAGCTGGAGCTGCGCGCCTATGACGACGTGATCCTGGGTGCCACCGAGGAGATGGGCGCCTCCGCGGCGGAGACCCAGGAGAAGCTGATCCGCGACGCGCTGCTGCTGGGCACAAACGTGCTCTACTGCGACAACATCACCCTGGCCACCGGCGCGGTCGCCTCCACGCCCACCAGCTGTGCCCAGATGGAGGCCAGTGCTACGGCCATGAGCATGCTGACGCCTGCCATGATCAACAAGGCCGTCACCATCATGAAGAAGAACCGCGTCCCCCGCATCAATGGCCGCTACTACGCTGTGATCCACCCCAGCGTGGCACACGATCTGCGCGCCTGCGAGGGCTGGATCGAGGCGCACAAGTACGCCGCCCCCGAGGAACTTTTTAACGGCGAGATCGGCGAGCTGCACGGCGTGCGCTTCATCGAGAACGTCTTTGCCCCCGTGCTGGGCGGCAGCGACTACCAGAACAAGGCCGGCACCATGACCTACGCCACCTACTTTTTCGGCAAGGACGCCTTCGGCATCATCGACCCAGAGGGCGGCGCGCTGGAGATGATCATCCACGACAAGGGTGAGATCGGCGGCCCGCTGAACCAGTTCTCCACCATCGGCTACAAGTTCGAGACCA
>CAMOXI010000062.1 GCA_946628965.1 uncultured Clostridia bacterium
GCATCCTGGTCCGCGGTCAGGGGGATCTTCGGGATACCTACGGCCTCGGCTCTGATGATATCGCGGCTCTCGTCGGTGCAATCGAGTAGTAATCAGCAAAACGAACAGAACTTGCGCGTGACGGGCGTACCCTGAACATCGTATAGGAACTCAAAAAGCACTTCTGTGGTATGCGAACATGAACTTGAAGTACCGTGAGCGTGAGTTAAGTTCCTTTTATAGCTTTAACTTGTATAAACCTTTATCTATTCATTCCGCTTGGCAACCAAGGTCATGATTTATGTGATGACAAACGGGCAAATGAGAGAAATCTGAATACTACGCATATAGATATTGGCGCATTAACGAACAGGCGCCCGGTAACCGTTGAAATCAGCGGTTTCCCGGGCGCCTGTTTGCATACAATCAGATGAAATGAAGCTCGATCTCTGCCTCTCCGAAACGCTTACTTTTCACAGTCAGGCGGGACTGCCCTTTCCCCTTGGCAGCGCGGATCACAGCCAGAGCGCGGCCCTTATAAGCGGTAATCGTGCCGACGGTGTAGTTTTCCTCCGTGGTGGGGCGGGCCGAGCCAAAGGCCAGGAGCGTGCCCTCACCGGTGTATTCGGCGGTCAGCTCGTCCTCGGCCCAGGGGATGAAATTGCCGTCCGCGTCCGTGATCTCCACCGCGGCATAACAGAGGCTTTCGCCGTCGGCAGGGAGCGTATCGCTGCCTTCGCTCGCAATGCGCAGCCTGGCGGCCTTGCTGTAAGTGCTGATCTCATCGGCGGAGATTTCGTCACCGTTTTCGTCATAGCTCACGGCCCGCAGCGTGCCCGGCTCATAGACCGTTTCAAACACGGCTTTGAAGCCCTCCACGCTCTGCTGCCCCAGAGATCGCCCATTGCAAAACAGCTCCGCCGTTTTGCCCGGCGAGTAAATCTCCACCTTCACCGGTGATCCGGCCTCCACCGGCCAGGTCCAGCAGTGCGCACAGTCAGCCCAGCCGTAACGGCCCAGCAGTTCCACTTTTCCGTGGTGCCGAGGATCGGTCACGGCGATCCAGGTCTCCTTGCTTCCCCAGACGATCCGGCGGAAGGCCAGCTGGGGCTTGGCAAAGCCGCAGAGGTCAAAGTCCCCGCACTCCGCCGTGCGGGCAGGATAAGCCGTACGGTTCATGGTCTGCATCTTTGCCGCGACCTGGTCCGGCTCCACATAGAAGCTGTTGCCGATGCCCGCCTCGCCCAGATAGTCCATGCTGGTCCACTCAAAGTCGCCGATCAGGTAGTCGAGGCGCTCCACGTCCGCCCAGTACTCCACCAGCTCCCGAGGCTTGGACTCGGTGCAGCAGATGACCCGCTCCGGGTGCTTTTCATGGCTGGGCTCGTAGTGATAGCGCAGGTAGTTATAGCCCACCACGTCCCAGGACTCCACAAAGGGCGCGGTGCGCTCGTCCCAGATGGCCTTTCCGTAGGGGCAGTCCAGGTTCACCATGCCGTTTTTCCGCAGCTCCGCAGCGTTTTCCATGATGGACTGCCAGTATTTGGCGTTGTCCTCATCGTCCAGGCCCCGGAAGAAGGAGCACAGCGCGCCGCCCACCGGGCGGGTGTCGTCCAGGGAGCGGACGAAGGCCGCGAGCTTCCGGGAGGTCTCATAACCGCCCGACAGGCCGCCCTGCTCGGGGATCTCGTTGCCGATGGACCAGAGGAAAACGCAGGGGTGGTTCCGGTCACGCCGGAGGAAAGCCCCAAGTTCTGTTTCCCACTCCGCCTCGAAATACTGGGAGAAGTCGTAAGTGTCCTTCTCCATGTTCCACACGTCAAAGGCCTCGTCGATCACCAGCAGTCCCAGCTCGTCGCAGGCGTCCAGGATCTCCTTGGACGGCGGATTGTGGGCAAAGCGGATGGCGTTGAAGCCGTTTTCCTTGTGAAGTCGGATTTTCCGGACTTCGCTGTCCCGGTACGCCGCCGCGCCCAGGATGCCGTTGTCATGGTGCAGGCAGCCGCCCTTGAGCTTCACCGTGCGTCCGTTGAGGCGCAGGCCGTGCTGCGCGTCCACCGTGACGGTACGGATGCCGAAGCGGGTGCTGTCCGCGTCGTCCCCGGCCTGCACATGGAGGGTATAAAGATACGGACTTTCCAGATCCCAGATTCTTGCCGTCGGGATCGTCAAGGCAAGCTCCGCTTCCCGGTGCTCTCCGGCCGGAACAGAAAGAATCGTCTCGCCTGTCTCATTCTCGACCGTCGCTTTGACACTGCCCGTCCAGTCTTCCGCGCCGTCGTTGCAGGCCGTGACGCGCACGCGCAGCCGCGCCGTGCCGTTCTCCACGGCCAGCGTGCTGACGAAGATCCCGTCCGGCGCGATATGAACGGCAGGACCGTTCAGCAGATACACCTTGCGGTAGAGGCCCGCGCCGCCGTACCAGCGGGAATTGGGCTCGTTGGAATTTGCCGCGGTGACGGTGATGCGGTTTTTGCCCGCCTTCAGCGCGCGGTCCAAGGAAACGGCAAAGGGCGTGTAGCCGTAGTGGTGCCGCGCCATCACATGGCCGTTCACCACGACCTTCGTGTAGCCGAAGCAGCCGCCAACGTACAGGATGTGCCGCTCACGCAGCTCGTCCCCGGTCAGCTCCAGATATTTGGTATAGGAGCCGATGCCGCCGGAATAAAAGCCGGTCTCCGCCCCGCCGGGAGCTTTGGGCGAGACGTCGCCCGCGATCATGAAGTCATGGGGCAGGGAGACGGTCTCCTTCTTTTGCGGCATCATGGGGATGCTGCTGGGCTCGCCCTGCTGAAACTCCCAATTCTGATTGAAGTCATTCCACTTCATTTCAGTTTCTCCTTATTTCGAATAGTTTCCCAGATACGCAAGGCTGGGCTTGGGGCTGCGCTGCTGGGTAGCACGATCCACGGCGATGAGGCCGAAGGTCATGGAAAAGCCCTTCTGCCACTCGAAATTGTCCATCAGGCTCCAGTACATATAGCCTTTGACCGGGATGCCCTCGTCGATGCAGCCCTCCACGCCGCGGAGCGCCTCCTCGATGAAGGCCACGCGGCGGCTGTCGTCCGAAACGGCCACGCCGTTCTCCGTGACGATCAGCGGGATCGGAAGGCTCTTGTGCACGGTGCGGAGCACATGGCCCAGGGCCCGGGGATAGAACTCATAGCCCATCTGCGTGGTCTCGGCGCCGTCCGGCACGGGGAGACTGCCCTCCGGGCCCATGAGAGTGCGGGTGTAGTTCTGCACGCCGAAGAAATCGTCGTCCTTGATGTAGGGCAGGTAGTGCATAAACTCTTCGTCCCACTCCTTCGCAGCCGCTTCCTCGCCGCCGGGCTGGGCCTGGATATCGTGCAGGGAGAGCGTGATGCCGACCTGTAGCTCGGGCTTGACCGCCTTCATGGCTGCCTTCGCCGCCTGATGGGCTTTCATCACCAGCAGGTCGCCTTCGGGCGTGCGGCCGGAGACGAAGACCTGGGGCTGGGGCGTGCCGAAGAGCTGCATGTTCTCGGCCGCCTGCTTCTTCATGCGCTCCATCATCGGGTTTTCCAGGTTGATGCCCACCTGCACCTTGCCCTCGGCGCTCTGGTTTTTCATCATCATCTGCATGTAGCGCTTGGAGATGGCCGCGATCTGGATGCCCATGTTGGCCTCGTTGATCGTGCAGACATAGGTGAACAGATCGCCCAGCTGCTCAACAACATAGCGGCAGTAATTTGCAAACTTCTCAACGGTTGCCTCCGCTTCCCAGCCACCCTGCTCGATGAGCCACTTGGGACTGGTGAAGTGGTGCAGGGTGACGATGGGCTCTACGCCGTTCCGATGGCAGCATTCCAGCACCTTGCGGTAGTGCTCGATTTCGTTTTCGTCGAAGACGCCGGGCTGCGGCTCAACACGCGCCCACTCGATGGAGAAGCGGTAGGCGTTCAGCCCCGCCTCCGCCATAAGACGGATGTCCTCCTCATAGCGGTTGTAGTGGTCGCAGGCGTCTCCGCTTGGCTCGTTGAAGCTGGTGAATTCCATATGTTCCTGGGCCCAGTAGTCGCTGTTGACGTTGTTGCCCTCCACCTGGTGGGCAGCGGTGGCCGCGCCGATCAGAAAGCCTTTGGGAAAGCTCATGTTATGACCTCCTTATTTCTTCACCTGATTGAGGGCGTTGTTCAGCTTGTGGACAAATTCCGGCGTCACAAGCTTGCCCATCTGCTTGAGCGTGGCCTCCACGCTCATTTTCGCCATCATGGCCAGCACCTCCGGTGGGAGCTGGACGTTTTTCGCCACGTCGCCGTAGGCCGCCTTGATCTTCTCCTGCAGCGGCGCCACCAGCTCGTCCATCACCGCTTGCGCGGCGGGATTGGCCTGCACAGCGGCCATGCTGTCCTTGATGGAGAAATAGCCCTCGCGGACGATCTCGTCCTCCCGGTCGAACCAGTTGGTGACCTGGGTGCCGGGCTTGGCATAGTCCGGGTTGGGCTTTTCCACCTTGCGGATCACCATGGTGTCCCGGTATTCCCCGGAGACGGCTTCGATCAAATGCTCGCCGCGGATGGGTACGCGGAAGATGAACACCTTGTCGCCAAGCTGGGTACCGAAGTCCTTCCCGTCCACATAGAGCTTCACTTCATGCAGATTGGAATAGACCTTGATCTCGGTCTCCGCCTCGGTGCGCTCAGTATAGCGCTTGCTGCAGAGGTGTACGAAAGGCTCTTTGCTCAGATACGCTTTGTAGATATAAAAGGCGTCCTTCTTCGTTTTCCGGTCGAAGGTCACAAGACCCTTCTGGTTCTGGCCGGGCTTGCCGCCCTCGTCGCGGCCGTCCGCGCCGAAGTCGAACATGTTCCAGCAGTGCATGGCCCAGATGTAGGGCCGCTCCGACCACATTTTCAGCATGTGCTCATGATACACCGCCTGGTAGCTCTCCGTCCAGTCGCCCTTTTCGGGTCTGCCGCTCTGATACTGCGGGTTGGAGTCCGCGCCGTATTCGGACAGACCGATCACGGTGTCGGGGTGTTTTTCATGGAAGGAATCGAACCACTCGTCGTTCTGCTCCTTTTCGCCCACGTACCAGCCGTAGTAGAGGTTGAAGCTGCGGATATCCGGCAGGGTCACGAAGGGGTCGTCGGGCGAGAGCATGAAGACGTGGGCCATGGTGGTGGGCCGGGTGGGATCGAGCTTGTGGCAGAGCTCGTTGAGTGCCCGGTGGTTTTCAATGATATCCTCCGTCACACCCGCCGTGGTGGTGATCTCGTTGCTCAGCCCCCAGCAGACGATAGAGGGGTGGTTAAAGTTCTGGACGATCAGCTCTTTCATCTGGCTGCGGGTGTTCTCGTTGCCGTTTGCCAAATGCTCGGTGATGTAGGGAATCTCGGCCCAGGCGATGAGACCCTTGCGGTCGCACAGGTCATAGACAACCTGATCCTGCTGATAGTGGGCCAGGCGCACGGTGTTTGCGCCCATCTCCAGGAGCAGTTCGATATCCTCTTCATGCTCCTTTTTCGTTAGGGCGCTGCCAAGGCCCTCCCGGTCCTGGTGCCTGGCCGCGCCGCAGAGGCGGTAGGGCTTGCCGTTGAGCAGAAAGCCTTTTTCGGGATCGAAGCCGATCCTGCGGATGCCGAAGGAAGTACGGATCTCATCGCCGCTGCTGAGCTTCGCAGAGGCGGTATACAGATACGGATCCGAAGTCCCGTTCCAGAGGTGGGGCTTCTCGATCACGAATTCCGCCGTGTCCCTGACAGTCTTGGTCTCGCCATTCACGGTAATCTCCACACTCTCCGCGTTTTGCCAGGTCTGGACGGTGACCGTCGCGGTTTTCAGATCGTCGGACAGCACGGGCGTCACTTTGATACCCGGCGTTCCGTAATAGGCAAGTTCAAAATGCTCCTGCGGCACGGTCAGCAGGTACACGTCCCGGTAGAGGCCGCCGTAGAAGGTGAAGTCCGCCTTCTGGGGATAGACCCGGTCGTTCTTGCTGTTGTCCACCGAGACGGAGAGAACATTTTCCTCCTGCAGTGCCTCGGTCAGATTCACGCGAAAAGTGGAGTAGCCACCCTCGTGGTGAGAAAGCTTCTCCCCGTTTAGGCTCACGTCCGCTGTCATGGCCGCGCCGCGAAACTCGATCCACAGCTCCTCGCCCTCTTGGAGTTCGGGCTTTGCAAAGCGCTTCTCATATACGCAGGTTCCGCGGTAATAGTCGTTGCCGCCGTCCGTGCCGTCCTTGGCGTTCCAGGTGTGGGGCAGCGTCACGGTCTCAAAAACGCCCTCTTTGCCAAAGCGCCAGTCGTCATTCCATAAAACAGTTTTTCTCATGTTCTTTTCCTCTTATGAAGTGAGCCCGTGTGTTTGGCACGGGCTCATTTTAATATCAGTATATCACAATTATTCGCCGGGGGTAACCGTATCCTCGACAGTCTCTTTGAGGGTTTCGCTGTAGCGCTCGTCGCGCACCTGCTTGCTGTATTCCTCAGAGACGCCCTGGCCCTGGCGTTCTTTGTTCACGCGCTGCACCTCGACCATCTTCTCACGGCTCAGCTCGCTCTTCTTCATGGCAAGGATCGTGCAGATCCAGCCGAGGATCGGGAAGCCGATCAGAAGGACAACGGTCATGACCTTCACGGCGGTGGTCAGCGGGTCGCTGGCCTGCGGGGCGACCTGGTTATAGCCGATGAGGGCCACCATGCCGGTGGCAATCGTAGCACCCAGAGACGATACCAGCTTGTCCACAAAGCTGTAGGTGGCGGAGACGGAGGCGGGCATGAAGCGGCCGGAGCGGTAGAGCTCGTAGTCGACGATATCCATGCGCAGGGCGTTGGTGGCGGTGGAGACGACCATCTTGACCGCGTTGTTGCCGAAGGTAAAGAGGAAAAACAGCACGGACGGGATGAGGGCGCGGGTGATGCGCGTGGTGTCGGAGAACAGCAGGAAGGCGGCGTAAAGTACATTCAGGATGATGCACACCCAGGTCCAGTCGACCATGACCTTCTTGTTGCCGTGCTTGCCGGCGAGACGCGCGCCGATAATGGCAAAGACAATGCCGGGCAGCATGGCGGCGATACTGATAATGGTGGAGATGCTGTAGTTGTTGATCATGATGCCGTAGAGCATCACCGTGACGACAGAGACCGAGCCGATGGTCTGCGCCAGCTTGTCGGAAACAGCGGCGATCATGTAGCGCTGCAGCTCTTTATTATCCTTGATGAGTGCCCACATATCCTTCAGCCCGGGCTTTTCGTCGGCATTCTTGGTCAGAGATACGCCTTCGAAGTTCTCAGGCTTGTCGTAAGGGGCGATGCCGATGCAGGAGAGGAGATAGAAGAACAGGGACAGACCCATCGCCACATAGTTGAAGGTGGCAAGATAGGCGCTGCTGATCTCATTATTGAACATGGGCAGCAGCACGCCCTGGCCGACGCCCATGAGGATCATGGGAGCCAGATAGGAATAGATGGTGCTGAACACGCTGATGGTGGGGCGCTGTTTGGGATCGTCGGTCATGACGTTGCCGGTCATGGAGGTGGAAACGCCCACCAGCGTATAGCCGATGATGTAGATCATGTAGCACATGATGAAGAAGATCAAACCGCCGATGCCGGTCAGCTTGCCCGGCGCGAAGTTGCACATCATGGACGTGGCCAGTGCCATGACGCCCCAGCCCAGGAGCATGAAGATGCGGATCTTGCCGAACTTGGAATTGAAGCGCTCAATGATCAGGGCGCAGATGGGATCGGTGATGCCGTCGAAGATGCGGGAGGCGGTGATGATGACGCCGGTGACGGCGACGAGGATGCCGTAGTTGACGTTGCCGATGTAGGTCGCATAGGTCATGAGCATGTAGAAGCACATCTGTCCCGCGCCGGTGAGCTGGCTCAGGGCGATCTGCCACATTTTGGCGCGCTTGTACTGCACGCCGTCGATCTGGGATGTGGTCAGCTTTTCTTTCTTGGCCATGATTCTTTCCTCTCCTTATGTGTTTCTTGTTTTTGCTGTGATGTCATCATAGCAGTTTTTTTGCAGATTCGTTAGAAGTAAATCGTTTGTTATAGAAATATTTTGCTCTTTTGCGGTTTCTTTTTTTCTTTTCGTATGATAGAATTCAAGAAAAGAAGACGCATGGAGGTATTTTTATGGATCTGCAGCTTTTTTCCTCACTTCTGCGAAACCTGCTTCACATCAATGTGCTCTTCGGAGATGCCGAATCAGACATCTTTGCACAGTTTCAGGAGAAATACTGCTACCACGCGGCGCTGCAGCCTGCTTTCACCGCCGAAACCCTGCGCCGTCTGGCAGGTGATGCGCAGGAAAACACGATCTACGGGCTGCAGGACGAGCTTGGGATCTGCCTGCAATTCTTTCTCTTTGATTCCCGCCTGTTTCTCCTCGGCCCCTTTGTGAGGTCAGAATTTCAAGAGGAGAAGATCCAAAACGTGCTGCTCTCCCATCACATCTCTGTTTCCTATGCCGCGTCGATCCGCCTGTATTACAGCGCCTTTCCGATCGTCAGCGCCACGCAGGCGCGCACAGCGGTGACCGCGTTGATCAACGCTTTTACCGGAAAGAGCGAGGAGATCATTTACTGTCGGCTGAAAGAGACCACGGCGAACGCCGCTTTGCCGCTGCCGTCGCGGGAGGAAACGCTCGACTACAGCACGCTTCACCGCCGCTACGATCTGGAAAACAGCTTCCTGCGCACGATCGAAACCGGGGACGTTGAAAACGTTCTGCCCGCCCATCGACGCATGACGCTTGACGGCATACGACAAAGCCGCTATGTCAACGCTGTCTATACCGACCCGCTCATAGGGCTTTCGATGCTTCGGGCCATGGCGCGCAAGGCGGCCGAGCGCGGTGGGGCTTCTCTTGTGGAGATCCACGAGATCACCCAACGAGCCGTGCAGCGCATGGCTGCTTCCTCCGGCATTGCGGAGCTGACCCGGTGTTCAGACGCGATGATTCTGGAACTGACGGAGGCTGTCCGCCGCAGTCAGCAGAGTCTTGGCGCTTTTTCCGCGCCTGTCCGCCGTGTGCTCGAACACATCCGGCTCAACTACAGTCAGGAGCTTTCGCTGACGGAGCTGGCAGAAATTGCCGGGCTCTCCGAATCCTATCTGACAAAGGCGTTCAAGAAAGAACTCGGCATGTCGATCTTTTCGTATATCGCCCATCTCCGCTGCAAGAAAGCGGCGCAGATGCTGCGGGAGAGTGCAGCCTCCGTACAGGAGATCAGCAGCTATGTGGGCTATGAGGACAGCAATTACTTTGTAAAAGTGTTCAAAAAACAATATGACAAAACGCCGTCGGCGTACCGGGCGGCGTTCAAATAGGAAGAGGCGGCCGTTTGGGCCGCCTCGCAGTTTTTTTATCGAATATATACGCTTACCGTTCCCGTGATGCCGGTGGGATCGGTCGGCTCAGTGAGACCGCGCATTTTAAAGCGCACGTCGTCCTTGTTGAGATCGTAGCACTGCCGGTCGAGCGTCGTGGCAACCTCAATGGTAAGGCTGTTCTCGCCGGGGTTCACCAGTGCTGACAGATCGTAACGGAAGGGCGGCACGATCTGGATGCCCGCGCTCTCCCCGTTTACAAAGACCTCCACGCCCTCCCCGGCGTCGGTCAGCTCCAGGGTGACTTTACCGGGTTTCTCTACGGTGAAGCGGCTCTCGTAGCGGGCGAAGCCGGAGAAGGCCGGCCTTTCTTCCGCCAGGTGATCGGGAAGCGTGACGGGCTCGGCTTCGCCGAAGGCGGGGTAGTCGATGCCCGTGCAAAGCCGCCGCGTCCAGGGCGCAAGCGGCAAAGCTTCTCCCTTGCAGCAAACGGGCTCTGTAAGCAGCGCGGCGTCCGGCTCATCCAGGATCAGCAGGAAGCTGTGCAGCGGCTCGAGCGTGATCGCACACGTGCCGTTTTTCAGTTCCACCGGGTAGATTTTGTTCTCCCAGGCGTCGTAGCGATAGGCCGGACCGTCATATGACAGCGTGACCGTGCCCTCGTAGGTGGTCGCCGCCTCGTTGACGAAGAAGTATAATTCCGCCTTGCCCTGATAGTGCATGGCGCGCAGACTGGTGCTTGCCGGACTGAATACGGCCTCGGGACTGAGCTTTTCGGTCAGTTCAGCCAGCGAAACAACTTCGCCGCCCGTGACGCCCTTGGGCCGCCTGTCGATGCAGTAGACCGGGAAAGCCGCCCGGTTGATGGCCTCGGCGGTTTCCGCCGTCACATACTGCGCCGCGGGGACGATCAGCGCCGCGTATTCCTGGGTGTTGACCTTCAGGGTCTCGCCCATCACCGTGCGATAGCGCTCAGGCTCGGCAAAGACGTCGGCCGGGATGGTGTCAAATTCGATCTGTGCCTCCGCCAGTGCCCGGGCGGGCTTCTGGCTCAGCATCGCCTGGCCCATCCACTCGCTTTCGCCATGGTAGAGGATCGCTGCCGGAGCGATCCTGTGGCCGCCGCTGGTGAGTGTGGCGACGCGGTTCATGTACGCCATCAGCTTGCCAAAGTGCCGGTACTGGGGGTTGTGGCCGTGGGCGTAGAAGTGGGGCGGACAGTCCGGATCCGGGAAGGGAGCGGGGGAAAAGGCATGGGGTACGAAATGGTTGATGCCGCGCACAAGGAAGTGATCGGCCAGGTATTTTTCCAGCCGCAGGCCCTCGGCCTAGCCGTAGTTGCCGAAGATCTCGCACATGGCCTCCCCGTGCTTTTCCGGCTGGATCGCCGCGGCAGAAGCTGCCAGATTGCCCATGATGTAGTGATAGAACTCGCCGTCGCGCTTGGCCATCAGGTTGCCGACCTTCGGCTCGTCCTCGCCCTGGGGCAGCACGATGGCCGGGCTTCCGCCCACGTCGTTGGCCC
>CAMOXI010000063.1 GCA_946628965.1 uncultured Clostridia bacterium
ACAAGTGGACCTGCTCCGCCCTGCAGATGCACAACGGCGCCATCATCGCCTGCGACGAGGCCGCCTGCGGCGAGCTGACCGTGGACACCTACAAGTACTTCCTCGATATCGAGCGGAAGGAGCGTCTGTAAGCATGGGCAAATACTTCGGCACCGACGGTTTCCGCGGCGAAGCAAACAAAAACCTGACCTATGAGCACGCCATTCAGATCGGCCGCTATCTCGGCTGGTACTACGGCGCGCGCCAGGGCAAGAAGGCCAAGGTCCTCATCGGCAAGGATACCCGCCGCTCCTCCTACATGTTCGAGTACGCGCTCTGCACGGGCCTGATGGCCTCCGGCGCAGACGCCTACATCATGCACGTCACCACCACGCCCTCCGTGGCCTACATCACCCGCGTGGACGACTTCGACTGCGGCATCATGATCTCCGCCTCCCACAACCCCTACTACGACAACGGTATCAAGCTTCTCAACGGCAGCGGCGAGAAGATGGACGAGGAGACCATCCTCAAGGTCGAGGACTACATCGACGGCAAGCTGGAGATCCCCATTGCCGAGCGGGAGAGCATCGGCCGCACCGTGGACTATGTGTCCGGCCGCAACCGTTACATCGGCCACCTGATCTCCATGTCGAAGTACAGCTTCAAGGACGTCAAGGTCGGTCTGGACTGCGCAAACGGCGCCTCCTGGCAGATCGCCAAGGCGGTGTTCGACGCCCTGGGCGCCAAGACCTATGTGATCAACGCCGAGCCCGACGGCTACAACATCAACACCGACTGCGGCTCCACCCACATCGAGCACCTGCAGAAGTTCGTGGTGGACAACGGTCTGGACGTGGGCTTTGCCTACGACGGCGACGCCGACCGCTGCCTCTGCGTGGACGAGAAGGGCAACGTGGTCACCGGCGACCATGTGCTGTACATCTACGGTCTGTACATGAAGGAGCGCGGCAAGCTCTTAAACAACAAGGTCGTCACCACCGTCATGTCCAACTTTGGTCTGTACAAGGCCCTGGACAAGGTGGGCATCGAGTACGAAAAGACCAAGGTAGGCGACAAGTATGTCTATGAGAACATGGTGCAGACCGGCAACCGCATCGGCGGCGAGCAGAGCGGCCACACCATTTTCCTCAAGTATGAGACCACCGGCGACGGCATCCTGACGAGCCTGAAGCTGATGGAGGTCATGCTGGCCAAGGGCAAGCCCATGAGCGAGCTGGCGGCCCCCGTGGTGTTCTATCCCCAGGTGCTGAAGAACGTGCGCGTCAAGTCCAAGCCCGAGGCGCAGAACGACCCCGACGTGCAGGCCGCGGTCGCGAAGGTGGCCGAGGAACTGGGCGACACCGGCCGCATCCTGGTGCGCGAGAGCGGCACCGAGCCCGTGATCCGCGTCATGGTGGAGGCCGAGAGCGACGAGATCTGCGAAAAGTATGTGGACTCCGTCATCGAGGTCATCAAGGCCAAGGGTCATCTGGCCTGATTCAAACAAAAAACAGCCCTCTCGGGCTGTTTTTTGTTTGGAATGAAAAATGAATAGTGAATAATTACTGTGTTCCCCTAGGGGGAACGGATTCAAATGGTCGCGGAGCGACACCAGCATTATTCATTCTTCATTTTTTCATTTTTCATTCAAATTTGTATCCCCCCGGGGGGCTTGCGGGGAGCAAATGCGGGCGGTATACTGGCATCACTTCAAAGATTCAAACAATCGAGGTGCTTATCATGCATATGGCAGACGCTCTGCTGGCCCCCGCTGTCGCCGCGACCATGTATGTGGCCTCCGGCACCGCCGCCGGCGTTTCCATTCACAAGCTGAGAAAGGACGACGAGCCCAAGAAGCTCCCCACCATGGCGGTCACGGCCGCGCTGGTCTTTGCCGGGCAGATGATCAACTACACCATCCCCGGCACCGGCTCCTCCGGGCACATGTGCGGCGGCATGCTGCTCTCCGCGCTGCTGGGTCCCCAGGCGGGCTTCCTGTCCATGATCGTGATTTTGGCGATCCAATGTCTCTTCTTTGCCGACGGCGGCCTGATGGCCCTGGGCGCAAACGTCTGGAACATGGCCTTCTACGGCTGCTTTGTCGGCTACTATCTGATCTGGCGGCCCATCATGCGCAGCCATTGGTTCGGCGAGGGCAAGGGTGCCCAGCGCGCCCGGATCGTTGCCGCCTCCATCCTCGGCTGTGTGATCACGCTGCAGCTGGGCGCCTTCTCCGTGGTGCTGGAGACCAGCCTCTCCGACATCACCGAGCTGCCTTTCGGCGCTTTTGTGGCCCTGATGCAGCCCATCCATCTGGCCATCGGCCTGGTGGAGGGTCTGATCACCTCCGCGGTGCTGCTCTTCGTGTATGAGTCCCGCCCCGAGCTGCTGCAGGAGTTGGAGCCTGTTGAAGGCGCCGACGGCAAGCGCAGCCTGAAGGCGACCATCGCGATCCTCGCCATCGTTGCCCTCGTGGTGGGCGGCGGGCTGAGCCTGCTGGCCAGCTCCAATCCCGACGGGCTGGAGTGGGCCCTTTTCGGCAATGCCGACGCGGGCTACAGCGAGAACATGGGGCTCGATGAGGAGGACTTCGGCGTGCAGAGCAAGGCGGCCGATACCGCGGCCGGCATCCAGGAGAAGACCTCCTTCCTGCCGGACTACGCCTTTGCCGACAACGACACCCCCGTCGGCACCACGGTCTCCGGTATTGTGGGCTCCGCCATGGTGGCGGGCGTCGCGATCCTGATCTGCCTCGCCGGCGGCTTCTTCCGGAAAAAGCACAGCTGATCTCACTTTCACAAGAAAAAGGGGCATCTACGGATGCCCCTTTTTCCCGCCTCTTGCAAAGGAAACCGGCAGACTGTATAATCAGTGCATAGGTTTATACGCACATGTATGCAATCAATCACCTGCGCAATGCGCCCCCCTATCTTTCTTTTCGATCTTGCGCGAAAAGAAAGATAGCGCCGCGCCCGGTGGAAGAAAGAAAAAAGCGCTCCAAGGACCCATACGTTCCTGCGCTTCGCCATCCGCGTGAGGCTTCGCTTACGCTCGCGGCGCTACCCGGTTCATAGACCGCGAGCCGCGGGGAATTGCGGGGAATAACTTACGTCAGCAGTACCACTGAGCGGCAGCGGTATGCGAGGTCAGCAGCCACGCGTACTTGCTTTCGCGGCGATCCTGGTTGCTCCCTTAGGCTCCCCATTTCAGAGAGGAGTCAAGGGGATTCTTCCCCTTGTTGCCTTTCTTTGGCATCAAAAACCGTTTCTTTCCCCAACGGGAAAGAAATGGGTTTTGCTATGTGCAGCTTAACACCTTTGAGCGGTCAAGAGCATAAGCATACTTTTTTCGATACGGAACCGATTCCTATGAACAAAATGGAAAAAGCGCTGCATGAGCTCGGCGAAATGGACGAGCTGGCGGCGCGCTCTTCGCCGATCCACCGGCTGCACCCGGCGGCGAAGCTTTTAAGCACAATCGCATATATTATCGTCGTGGTCTCCTACCACAAGTACGATCTGAACGGGCTGATCCCGCACTGTCTGTGGCCCATCCTGCTCTTTCAGGTGAGCGGCATCGAGCTGCGCACCTGCTTTTACAAGCTGCGGATCGTGCTGCCGCTGGTGATGGCGGTGGGGCTCTTCAATCCCCTCTTTGACCGGGCGCCGCTGCTGTACCTGGGCAATGTCGCCGTGTCCGGCGGTGTGGTGTCTATGCTGACGCTGATGCTCAAGGGCGTATTGTGCCTGATGGCCTCCTTCCTGCTGATGGCCACCACGCCCATCGACGCGCTCTGCGCCGCGCTGCGGCGGCTGCATGTCCCGGCGATGCTGGTGACGCTGCTGCTGCTGACCTATCGCTATGTAGGTGTGATGACGGAGGAGCTGGCCATCATGACCGACGCCTATCATCTGCGCGCGCCGGGGCAGAAGGGCATCCACGTCTCCGCCTGGGGTTCCTTCCTGGGCCAGCTGCTGCTCAGGAGCATGGACCGGGCGCAGGAGCTCTACAGCAGCATGATGCTGCGCGGCTACCACGAGCATTTTCACTACGCCGATATTCCCCGCTTCTCCCTGCGGGACGGGCTGTATCTGCTGGGCTGCCTGGCCTTTTTCCTGCTGCTGCGCCTGGTTCCGGTGGCGCAGCTGCTGGGCGGGCTGTTTGTGAGGTGAGTACGATGATTGCATTTGAACATGTGAGCTTTGCCTATGAAAAGGGCAGGCCGGTTTTGAACGATATCTCCTTTCGGATTGAGGACGGCGAGGCCGTGGGTCTGATCGGCGCGAACGGCGCGGGCAAGTCCACGATCATGAAGCTGCTGCTGGGCCTTCTCAGCGGCGAGGGAAAAATCACCGTGGACGGGGACGAGGTCAAAAAGGAGAATCTGGCGAAGATCCGCCGCAAGCTGGGCTTTGTGCTGCAGAACTCCGACAACCAGATGTTCATGCCCACCGTGTATGAGGACATGATCTTCGCGCCCTTAAACTACGGCATGAGCCGGGAGGAGGCCGACCGGCGGGTGGATGAGGTGCTGGATCGCCTGGGGCTGCAGGAGCTCAAGCACCGCCACAACCACAAGATCTCCGGCGGGGAAAAGCGCATGGCCGCCATCGCCACGATCCTGGCCATGGACCCGGCGGCGGTCCTGATGGACGAGCCCTCCGCAGCCCTCGACCCTTACAACCGCCGCATTGTCATCAACACAATCCGGGATTTGAAGCAGCTCAAGCTCATCACCTCTCACGATCTGGATATGATTCTGGACACCTGCGACCGGGTGATTTTGCTCTCGGGCGGCCGTATCGCGGCCGACGGCCAGGCGGATGTGATCCTGCACGACAGGGCGCTGCTGGAAGCCAATCGAATGGAATTGCCCTTCCGCTTTGCGGGTGAAAAACAATAAGGAGGAGATCCCATGTCCATCACCAGTAAAATCGTTTGCATGACCTTCAAGCGCGGCGACGACAAGCGCGACGCCGGGCTCACCACGCCGGAGGACATCTGCCGCTTCGACGATATACAGTACGGCCCGGACAAGCGCTGGAACCTGCTGGACGTGTACCGCCCCAAGGGGCTGGACGGGAAAGCCCCCGTCATCGTCAGCGTCCACGGCGGCGGCTGGGTCTACGGCGACAAGGAGCGTTATCAGTACTACTGCATGAGCCTTGCCCAGCAGGGCTTCGCCGTGGTTAACTACACCTATGGCCTTGCGCCGAAGTTCAAGTTCCCCTCCCAGCTGGAGGACGCCAACCGTGTCTTCGCATGGGTGCTGGCGAATGCGGAGCGCTTCGGCTTCGACACCAAACACGTCTTTGCCGTGGGCGACAGCGCGGGCGCCCATCTGCTGGGGCTCTATTCCTGCCTCTGCACCAATCTGGATTACGCGGCCCAGTTTGCTTTTCAGCCCCCGAAGGGCTTTGCGCCCGCGGCCGTCTGCCTCAACTGCGGGACCTATGAGATCAAAATCGAGAAGAAGCGGGATCTGACCGCCCGCCTGATGGCCGATCTCCTGCCCGGAAAGGGTACGCCCGAGGAGATGCGGCAGATCAGCGTCCTGCAGCATGTGACGGCGCAGTTCCCGCCCGCACTGGTCATGACCTGCGAGGGTGACTTCCTGGCCCAGGAGGCCCCGGGCATGGTTGAAAAGCTCAAGAGCGTCGGCGTGCCGGTGGTATACAGGTACTACGGCGACAAGGAGCATGTGCTGGGCCATGTGTTCCACTGCAACGTACGCTCGGAGGACGCCGCACAGTGCAACCGGGACGAGTGCGACTACTTCCGCAGTTTCTGCTGAACTCTATAGAACAACATACCCCGCCTGCCGAAAGCGATACGCTTCCGGCAGGCGGGGTTTTGTGATGAGATCATTTGATCAAAAACACATATTTTCTGAAAAAGGGGATCCTGGAGAACGGCCAGATCACAAGTCCGCTCACGACCAGCGGCACGATCTCCAGCAGCAGCACCTTCGCCGTGTGGGGCCAGGCGCTCAGGTCGCAGAACCAGGTGAGCGCGGCCAGGGGATACACATGCAGCAGATAGAGCGCGAAGGCGGAGCGGCTCATCGCGGCCAGCGGTTTCTCCCAGCGGCGCAGGTTCCCGGCAAAGCGGCGGAAGCACTCAAACAGCAGCATCGCCGTCAGCAGGATGCCGGGGGAGGAATACTCCAGCAGGTGCGCGGAGCGGGAATAGGCGAGAAACTGCAGCGCCGTGCACAGCAGGAAGCTCAGTACGGCGGCCGCGATCACCGCAGGGTCGGAGAGCCGCTTCAGCGCGCCCTCCGCAATCCCCCAGCCCGCCAGCACATAGAGCAGGTACATCGAGAAGAGATTGGAGTAGTACAGGTAGTTTACCCCGGTCAATCATCCGAAGCCAGGAATTGATGGCCGGAAACAGCATGCTCGTCCAGAAGAGGAGCAGCGCCGCCGGCAGCAGGGCCGGGCGCAGCGGCTTCTGCCGCAGGAAGACAGCGAGTAGCGGGATCATCAGATACACCGTCAGGATCATCGGCACATACCACATGCTGTCAAAGCGGGTCTGATCCACAAACAGCAGGGTCTTTACCAGCCCGCGCAGAACCGCGCCGCCTCCCTCCTCCGCCAGGTGACTCGCAGGGTTCAGCAGCACCTGAAACCAGAAGCCCAGGAAAAACCAGATCTCCGCGGTGATCAGCAGGCGCAGCCAGTTGTGCCGGAAAAAGTGACGCAGATCCTCCTTCGTCTCAAAGCGCCTGCGCAGCAGCAGCGCGCCCGTGATCATCAGAAACAGCGGCACGCCCAGATGGCTCGCCACCGTCAGCGCCGCCTTCAGCAGGGTCGATAGCTTCCCGATTGCGGCAAACTCCTCCGGTACATGGTTGTACTTGTCCCAGGTACGGTTGACCGCGTGATTGAGGGCGACCATGAGGACAGCAAAGCAGCGGGCGGCGTCCAGGTACAGGACACGCGCATTTTTTTGCTGTTCCATCAGACCACCCCTTTCTGCCAGCACGGGAAGATTATAGCTGCCATGATATGGCAAAAACTGTTTGTTTTCAAGCTATTTTCATTATTAAGCTTTTTTATTATTTTTATTCATCGATGTTATATTTATACGTTTTCGTCATTCCCCCGCCTCCGATTGCGGTGAAGCAGTTGACAATTCCCCATAAAACGCGCTATGATAAGAATTACTTAATCGTGGAAAATAATAATGATCATGGGGGTGTGTTTCCATGCTCCAGTCACATATTTCTGGCGGCCGATGGCGCCTCTCGGACGAGGGCGGCCTTCTGCTCGCCCATCGGCCCGACGCGCCCTTCGTCTCCGCGATCCGGCAGGAAAAGAGCTATACCAGCGACCGCGGCAGCGTCAGGACCACGGTGGCGGAGAGCCGCCGCATCGCGCTGCGCACCCTGCGGGAGGAAGAGGACGGGACGCTCCGCTTCTCCTCCGAAGGGCACAGCCTGCGTGTCCGCGTGGACGCGGTGGAAAAGGGCGTCACGCTGCACTTCGAGGGGGAGCCTGGCTGGTCCTACGAGTTCAGCCTGCCCGCCGAGAAGGGCGAAGCGATCTTCGGCGGCGGGGAGCAGTACCGCCAGGTGAATCTCCGGGGCGAGCAGGTGGTGAACTTCGTCTCTGAGCACATCAAGGCTGTCACCATTCTGGAAAAAGCGCTGGTCCCCCGGCCGCTCTATCTGGAGAAGCCCCACGGCAGCATCGGCAGCTACGCGCCCATGCCCGTCTTCGTCACCGACCGGGGACGCATGCTCCTTTTCGACACCGCCTGTGACGGGCTGGCGGACTTCACGGGCGACGCCCGGCTGCTCTTTGCCTTCGACGCCTGCCCCAGTAGCCTGACGATCCTGCGGGGCAAAAACTACCGCGAGCTCTCCTCCCTGCTGGCGCAGCGCATCCCCAACCGGCAGTATCTGCCCGCCTGGTGCCACGAGGGTATGATCCTGGGCATCCAGGGCGGCAGCGAGACGATTTTGAAAAAGTGCTTTGCCATGCTGGACGCGGGAGCGAAGGTCTCTGCCGTCTGGAGCCAGGACTGGTCCGGAGAGCTCCGCACCGTGATGGGCAAGCAGGTCTGGTGGAACTGGGAGGTTAATTCCGAACTGTATCCTGATCTCAAGGGCGTCATTCAAAAGCTCAACGCCCGGGGCGTGCGCTTTCTGGCCTACATCAACCCCTACCTCGTCAAAGACGGCAGGCTTTACAACTACTGCAGAGACAAGGGCTGGCTCATTACCCGCACGGACGGCAGCGTCTACCACATCAAGTCCACCACCTTTGACGCGGGCATGCTGGATCTGACCCACCCCGACGCCGTGCGCTACATCAAGGAGACGCTGATCGGCAAGAACATGCTGGATCTGGGCGTTTCCGGCTGGATGGCGGACTTCGGCGAGTACCTGCCGGTGGACTGCGTGCTGCATGACGGAGACCCCAAACTGCTGCACAACGCCTGGCCGGTGCTCTGGGCGAAGATCAACCGGGAGGCCATCGAGGAATACGGCGCGAAGGACGCCTTCTTCTTCACCCGCTCCGGCTATCTGGGCATCCAGAGCTACGCGCCGATCCTCTGGAACGGCGACCAGCATACCGACACCACCAAGGACTACGGTCTGCCCTGTGTCATGCCGGCGAGCTTCTCCCTCGCCTTCTCGGGCGTCACGATGGTGCACTGCGACATCGGCGGCTTCTTCTCCTTCGGAAAGATGCGCCGGGACGCAGAGCTCTTCACCCGCTGGATGGAGATGGGGGCTTTTTCGCTGCTGATGCGCTCTCACGAGTCCATCCGCCCCTGGGCCAACGCCCAGTTCGACGCCCGGGCAGTCAAGCCCTACACCGTGAAGCTCACGAAGCTGCACGCGGCGCTGCGGCCCTATATCGAGCACGTGGCCGGGGAGGCCGCTCAAGGCGTGCCCGCCCTGCGCCCGGATTTCTGGGAAAAGGGCAGCTTCGCCTTCTCGAAGGATCCCTACAGTTATTTCCTGGGGGACGATCTCTTCGTCTGCCCGGTGATCCGCAAGGGCGTCCGCCACCGGACTGTCTATCTGCCAGAAGGCGACTGGGTCGGCCTCTGGACCGGGCGGCGCTATGCCCCCGGCACGCACCGGGTCAACGCCCCGCTGGGGCAGCCGCCCGTATTCTACCGCAGGGACAGCGCGTATTCTGAACTTTTCCGCCGTGCGGCGGACGAAAATAAATAAGAGAAGAGAGGTTAGCAGCATGGACAACTCCTACATCTCCCGGACCAGCGGCATCAAGGCCAGAGACAAGATCGGCTACGCCATGGGCGATCTGGCCTCCTGCCTGGTTTTCGGTCTGACCCAGAGCGTTCTGAACAAGTACTACACCGACGTGCTGGAGATCAGCGTGCTGAGCGTGATGATCATGACCATCATCGCCCGCATCTGGGACGCGATCAACGACCCCATCTGGGGTCGGATCATCGACGGCGCGAAGCCACGCAAGGACGGGCGTTACCGCCACTGGATCAAGGTCTTCGCTATCCCCGTGGCCCTCGCCGCGGTGCTGATGTTTGCCGACGTGCGCGGCTTCTCCGCGGGCGGCCGCCTCGCCTGGATCTATGTGACCTACATCCTCTTCGGCATGCTCTACACCTGCATCAACATCCCCTACGGCTCCCTGGCCCAGGTGGTCACCTCCAGCGACAAGGAGCGCAGCTCCCTGTCCGTGTTCCGCTCCATCGGCTCCACCTTCGGCGCCATGCCCGCGATGGTGCTGGCCAGCATGTGCTACGTAAAAATGGCCGACGGCAGCAGCCAGATGGACTATCACAAGGTCTTCGTGGGCGTGTGCATCATTGCCGCGCTGAGCGTGCTGGCCTACTTCCTCTGCTACGCCTGGAGCAAGGAGCGCGTGGAGTCCAAACCCGCGCCGCGGCAGAAGGGCGAGACCATGCGGGTGATCCGCATCCTCCTCAAGAGCCGGCCCTTCATGGCGGTCTCCCTGGCCTCCATGCTCTTCCTGGCTGCCCAGATGTTCGGCCAGGGCTATAACTCCTACCTCTTCCACCACTACTTCAAGCAGCCCGGCCTCACGATGCTGCCCACCGTGTTCCAGTACCTGCCCGTGGCGGTCATCATGTTCTTCGCCACCCGTATGGGCAACAGGCTGGGCCGCCGCGAGGTCTGCTCCTACGGCGTGCTGCTGGCCGCAGTGTTCTACATTGCCCTCTTCGTGCTGGCCCTCTTCGGCGTGACGAACGTGTGGCTGTATCTGGCCGCGTGCCTCGCCTCCGGCATCGGCACCGCCTTCATCTTCCTGCTCATCTGGGTCATGGCCACCGACGCCATCGACTACAACAAGGTCACCTACGGCCTCAATGACGAGGCCACCAGCTACGCTTTCTACTCCTTCATGCGCAAGCTGGGCCAGACTGTGGCCACCATTCTGATCAACGTCCCCCTGCTGCGCATCGGCTACAACGGCTCCGAGCTGAAGACCGAGGGTCTGAGCGAGGCAAAGCTCCAGAGCATGTACAACTCCTCCGTCATGATCCCGGCGGTGCTGTTCCTGCTGGTGTTTCTGATCCTCCGCTTCTGGTACCCCCTGTCGAAGAAGCGCGTGGAAGAGCTGCAGG
>CAMOXI010000064.1 GCA_946628965.1 uncultured Clostridia bacterium
TGGTGCCGCCGGTGTGGCCCAGGCCGCGGCCGGACATCTTGGCGATCTTCAGCCCGGTCGCCGCCACCATGGGGCATAGGATCAGGCTGGTCTTGTCCCCCACGCCGCCGGTGGAGTGCTTGTCCGCCTTGATGCCCTTGATCGGGCTCAAGTCCAGCGTCTCCCCGGAGTGCATCATGGACATGGTCATGTCCAGCGTCTCCCGGTCATCCATGCCGCGCAGCAGGATCGCCATGCACATGGCCGACATCTGATAGTCCGGGATCTCGCCGCGGGTATAGCCCTGGATCATGAAATCGATCTCCTCAGTGCTCAGCACGCCGCCGTCTCTCTTTTTCGCGATCAAATCGGTCATCTGCATTTGGGTCACCATTCCTTTCAGTCCCCTTGCCTAAAGGGGCCGGAGGCTTCTTCTGTTGTTATGATTATAATCCATCTACCAGCGAAAAACAATGTATTCTTTTCCGCCGATCTGGAAAAGGCGCAGTCCCTGTCTTTCCCGCCGCAGGCCTGCCGGAATGGCCAGCAGCCTCTCGCGCCGGTGGTAGAGCATACCGCCCGCGCCCTCCGTCCAGCCCTGTCTGTCAGTCAAGGCCGCGGCGTCTCCCCCACTTTTCGCCCCCTCGTCGGGAGAAGTCGAGGCGTGGGTGATTACCGTCGGCAACTCTCTCCGGCTGAGCCTGCGGCAGAGGCGACTCTCCCCCGCGCCAGGCTCCATCACGCCGAGAAGGCGCGCCTCCCCCTCCCCGCAGAGGTAGAGCCGCGTCAGTGCCCTTCTGCCCGGCAGCCGCGCCTCGAACACCGTATACAGCCCCTCCTGCCGGGCCAGCAGCCGCCCGATCTCCCGGCCGTTTTCGTAAATCGGATACTCCATGTGTCATCCCCTCCTGCCCGCAGCACGCAAAAACACCCCGTTCAGTTTATGAACGGGGTGTTCCGGTTTATTCAGAAAAGGGCAGGCCCATACTGACCGCGAGCGCGCTGTTGACCGCGCTCATGGTTTTCTCGTCCAGCCGTCCCATGCACTGCCGCAGCCGGGATTTGTCCAGCGTGCGGATCTGCTCCAGCAGAATGATGCTGTCCCGGTTGAGGCCGGTCGTCTGGCTGGAGAGCCTGATATGGGTGGGCAGCTTCGCCTTGCCGGTCTGGCTGGTGATGGCCGCCGCGATCACGGTGGGGCTGTGGCGGTTGCCGGTGTCGTTCTGCACGATCAGCACCGGGCGCATGCCGCCCTGCTCGCTGCCGACCACCGGGCTCAGGTCGGCGTAATAGATATCTCCTCGTTTGACCATGGTATTCACGCTCCGGGAATAGTATCGCCCACACCAGTATATGTAAGCCGGCGGGTGTAATGCTATTGTCCCACGGAAGCGCGAAAAATATTCTGCACAAAGAACATATAAAAGTACCGCTGCGCAATGATTTCAATCGCCGCGCAGCGGCACCGTAATTATTCATTATTCATTGCTCATTTTTCATTATGCATTTACACCAGAAAACCACCGTCAACCGTAATGACCTGCCCCGTAATATATGGGTTTTCCGCCACGGCGAGGACCATCTGGGCGATCTCCTCGGGTCGGCCCAGCCTGCCCAGCGGGATCTCGCGGGCCAGCTCCTCCAGCGTCTCCTGCCCCAGCACCTGCACCATGTCGGTGTCGATGACGCCGGGCGCCACGCAGTTGACCCGGATGCCGGAGAGGGAGAGCTCCGCCGAGAGGGAGCGCGTCAGCCCGATGATGGCGTGCTTGGTGGAGGAATAGGCGGCCTCGCAGCTGGCGCCGTGGCTGCCCCAGATGGAGGAGATGTTCACGATGCAGCCCGCGTGCTCGTGGAGCATCGGCCCCAGCACGGCCTGGCTGCAGTGGAAGCAGCCGCCCACGTTCACCGCGTAGAGCCGCTGCCAGGTCTCCTCCTCGATGTCCTGAAACTGCTGCTGTTTGGCGATGCCGGCGTTGTTGACGAGAAGTTTCACCGGCCCCAGCTCCCGCTCGATGCGGCGCACCATGGCCCAGACGGCCTCCCGGTCCGCCACGTCGCACTGCTGGGTGATGACCTCGCCGCCCTCGCTGCGGAGCTTTTCCGCCAGTTCCCCGGCCTTGTCGGCCCGCTCGATGTAGTTGATGCAAACGGCGTACCCCGCCCGGCTCAGCGCCGCCGCAATGGCGGCCCCGATGCCGCGGGAGGAACCCGTGACCAGTGCGACTTTTTTCATTGCTTCAGGCCCTCTTCGATCAGTCCCCGGCTGTAGTCGGAGAGCTCCGCCGTGCTCATGGCCTTGACCTTCTCCGCCGGGATCACTTCCAGAATGTCCAGATACACGTCCGTGGGGCGCAGGAACAGGCGCTTTTTCACCTTTTCCGAATTGCGCACGCAGGCCACGGCGATGGGGACGCCGGCCCGCTGTGCGGTCTTGAAGGAGCCGTGGTGGAAGGGCAGCATCTCGCCGGTCTTGCTGCGGGTGCCCTCGGGATAGATGCCGATGGAGCAAATGTCCCGCTTCATGTAGTCGGCTGCGGTCAGGATGGTTTTGAGCGCTGCCCGGTCATTCTCCCGGTCGATGGGCAGATAGCCCGCGTTGTAGGCGATGTCGCCCACCAGGGGGATCTTCAGGTTGGAGGGCTTGGAGATGAAGGAGATGTTCCACTTATAGAGATAGCCGATGACCATCAGCGGGTCAAACATGGACTTGTGATTGCAGATAAAGAGGAAGCGGCTGTCCGTTGGCAGCTTTTCCTCGCCGGAGATGTGCGGCCTGACGCCGCCGTAGAGGCACAGGAAGCGCCCCACGCCGCGGCAGGCCTCCCGGGCCATGGGATTCTGCTTCTCGATGGGCTTCGTGCGGTCCACCGGCAGCGACAGCAGCCACCAGACCGTCACATACACGCCGTGCATCAGGGCAAAGACCAGCAGGAACACCAGCACGCCCAGCAGCCAGTGCCAGTGGGCCAGCGCCACCACGGCCCAGGCCGCCGCCAGCGCACACAGGAAAAACAGGAAGGCATAAATCATAAGCGGGTACCTCTTTTTCAGAACTACCCGCTTATTGTATACCAGCCCCGCCCAAAATGCAAGGCTGCGGCCCTCCCCGAAGGGAGGCTGGCTCAGCCGCCCAGCTGTCGGACGGCCTGATCCGCGCCGGTGGCGGCAAGGCCGGAGGCGATGCCCACGGCCAGCGCGTCGATCAGGTTCGTGGCCGGGAAGTCGGGCATGACGCCCATGGCCAGCGCACCCAGCGCGCCGCCCAGGATCCCGCAGAACAGCGGGATCCACTTGTTGTCAAGCGGGGAGAGCTTCACGCCCATCCCGCCCAGATAACAGATCAGAGTAATGCCTGTGATTTCCATATAATCTCCTTCCTCTCATTCATGCGCCTTGCGGTTCAGATGCTTCTCGATCCTGCCGATCGCCTCGGTCACGGGGCCGTTGCAGCCCTGCTCCTTGAGCCCCTTCAGGCAGGCCAGCACGCCATAGGTCAGCAGTCCCTGCTCGTCCTTCATGGCCTGGATGTCCGCATCCTGCCGCTGCTGCTTCTGATACCAGCTGTAGGCCCGGTTATAGTAGCCCAGCAGGGCGAGGACCGCGGCCAGCACCGCCGCGGCGGTGACGAGGCTCTGCCATGTGATGACCATTGCCTCACCCCCACAGCAGCGCCCGCCAGCTCTCCGGCCCCACGACGCCGTCCACCGTGAGCTTTCGCGCCCGCTGAAACTGGTAGAGTGCCCCATAGGTCGCTGAGCCGAAATCGCCGTCTGCCCCCCAGGGGCCGCAGCGGAAGCCGCGCCCGATCAGAAGCATCTGCGCGCTGCGTACCGCCTCGTTTTTGTCGCCCCGCCGCAGGATCGGCAGACTCACCGCCGCCTCCTGCGCTTTCGGCGGCTCCGGTTCCGCTTCCGCAGCGTTTTCTTCCCCGCTGTGCGCGGCGGCTCCATCCGCCAGAGAGAGATAGTATGGCTGCCCGTAGCCGCGGATATAGCGGGAGTCGGCGTGCAGCTTCCGCAGCCCCACGGCGTCGGATTTGTTGCCCTCGATCACCGTGATCACGTCGCCCGTCAGTTCCAGCACAAGGCCCACATGGTCGCTGGAGCCGCGGCAGTCGCCGTAACCGGAATCCTCCCAGTCGTAGAAGATCACGTCGCCCGGCTTCGGGATCACATCGTCCCGTTCCTCAAAGCGCCCGGCCTGCCGGTACAGCGTGATCATCGCGTCGCAGGCGCACTCCGGGTACAGGATGGTATCCAGCCCGGCCTTTTTCCCGACCGCCGACACGAAGGCCGCGCACCAGGGGTCGCCATATTGCATGCGGTAGCCTCTCGGCAGGGGCTCGATCGTGTTGTAGCAGTCAATGATGGGGCGGTGACTGCTGTCCGCCTCCCTGCAGCCCATCCAGGCTCGCGCCGTGTCACAGACAAGCTGCCGCAGTTCGTTCTCTGTCATGCCTTTTCCCTCATCGCTGCGACAGGCCGCCCTTGAAGCCTGTGCTGCTGCCGCTGCCCGTGCTCTTCTTGCTGACCCAGGGCACGCCGGCAGCGCTTGCATGGACGGTGGAAGCAAGCCCCCCAGCGCCCGTACTCTTCGTGCTGCTCCTGTAGGAGCCTCCCTTCGGGGCGGCGCTTGCCAGCTTCGTGCGCTCGTATTCCTTCCGCAGCGCCTCTGCGGAAGACCGGGTCAACCCTGCCGCGCCAAGCTCAGTGTCACTGGGCACATAGCCCGTGCCGGAAATCAGCCTGACCAGGTTCTGATAGCTGTCCTGCTGCTGTTTGTAGCGCTGCTGGGCCGCCTTGTTCTCCTGCTCAGCGGCGTAGCGCTCGTCGGCCAGGGCGTCCCGCTGCCGCTGATACTCTGCGGCCTGGGCCGCCTGCTCACGGGTGTAGGCTTCCTCAGCCCGCTCATGTGCCAGATCATAGCGGTCCCGCAGGGCCTCGCCCTCGTCCCGGTACTGCTGATAGGCCATGCCGTAGAGTTCGGGCAGCGCCTCGCCCAGAAGGCGCAGGTACTCGTCGTACTGCTGCTGGCCCACGGCCTGCGCATAGCTGGAACCGTAGCCGCCGGTCAGGGCCGCGGCGCCGGCCATTGTGTCGCGCATGGCCATGCGCCCGTTCTGCACATAGCGATCAGCGTAGCTGCGGTACATCGGGTCGTCCTGCGCGCGGTATTGAAAGGGCTGCCGTCCGATCAGCGCCTGATACAGCGCCTCCAGCTCATCGCCGCCCTGAGTATAATCCATTGCCATATCCGTTCTCCTTTATCATTATCACTGCCAGCGGCCCCAGATCAGCAGGCGCAGCGGCAGGCTTGCCTGCGTCAGCGGGACCGCGCTCAGGGCCGCGATCTGCCCGGTATCCGTGAGGCTCGTCCCCAGACTCCCCTGGGCGAGACAGGCGCTCGCCGCGATCCAGGCCGCGGCGTAGTCGATGGCCGTGACCGCGAAGGGGAAAGCTTCCGTCTCCAGAACCACGCCGCGGTAGAGCCCGCCCCAGGCGGTATCTACGTCTGCCGTGACAAGGCTCGATCCTGTCAGCAGGAAGCTGCCGTCGGCCCATTTCTTCCAGCGCCAGATGCCGCTGCTGCCGCTCTCCTGCAGCGGCACATAGAGATCCCCACCGCGCCGGATCTCCCAGCTCTCCGGGATCTCCAGCCGGCTGCCGCCCTGGGGCGCCATGCCGAAGCCCACGCCGTCGTCCTGCTCCCGGAATTTCATGGCCCAGCGCCGGCCGGGGATCTGCAGCAGCAGAACGCCGCTGCCGCCCACCCGGTCGCGGACGGTCAATTCCGCTTCATAGTTCAGATCCGCATCCAGGCCGGATACGATCTGCCGCACGCCGGAGTTGAGGGCCTGCTCCGCGCCGAAGCTGCCCGCGGCGGTCCGCAGGCGGTAACTGATCGTCGCGCTGTTTTCTCCGTCCACGGGGCTGAAGACTGCCGTCGCCGTCACAGAGAGGAAGCGCCCCTCCTCCGCTGCGTTCCCTTCCTCGTCGCAGCGGAAGACGCTCACGGGAGCAAGTCGCGGTTCCTGATAAGGAAGGGGCGTGACGGAGAAGCTCTCTGAGGCGGAAAAACCGCGGGAATCCGTCACGCTGACGGTGAGCGCGCTCTCCCCCGTGAGCACCGGGCTGCGATAAGGGCTCTGCGTACAGTCCACGCCCCCGCAGCCGAGCGTATAGCCCGCGATCGAAGCGCCGTAGCGGGTCTCGATCTTCTCTGAATCGAAGATCAGCTCCGCCCGGCTCCGGCCCTGCACATAGCGGCTGATGGCTGCGGCCGCGCCCTCGTTATACGGCTGATGACTGTACCAGCCCGGCTGCAGCACGGGCTGCACGTCCTCTTCCCGCAGCCGCAGCACCACGCTGCAGCTGCGTGTGCCCACCGAGAGATCCCCGTGCCAGGTCTCCACCGTGATCGTAGCCTCGGCGAAGGCGGCGTCCGGCAGCAGCGGCGCGTAGTCCGCGACGCCCGGCCGCCAGGTGAGCACCGTGTCCCCGCCCTTCTGCTGCAGCATTTCCTGCCGTCCGGCGCAGCTTGTGCTCACGGTGTAGCGCGCCCCGGCGCTGCCGCCGGAGAGGGTGATGACCAGATCCTCGCCGAAAGAGCCCTCTGTTGCGCTCGGGCTCGCCGGGCTGCCGTAGCTGCCCGAAAGCGTGACGGTAATGCCTCCGATATCCCAGAGATTGTAAGAACTCGTCGAGGGGTATATCCACAGATAATAGGTGGTATTGGGCATCAGCTGCACGCTACGGCTCCCGCCGCCCGTCATCCGGTTGGAATCGCCCCAGACGATGGTGACGGCGGTGCCGCTGCTGCTGCAGCGGCTTTTGCATTGCTCCGGATCTGTCCCCAGCAGAAAACGAAAGGCGTCCGGATTGCCGCTCGACCAGGTTGACATGCCTGTCGGGCCGAGCACAAGGGACTGAAAGCTCATGGCCGAGGCGCCCTGACTGCCCGTCGTGAAGGCGAAGCGCCCCACGACCGGGCCGCCGTCGTAACCCACGCAGCCCGCATATTCCCCGCTCTGTACCTGTCCCATGCGGTACCATGTCGCTGTCGTATTCATGTCTTACGCCCCCACATATTTGATGCCCAGTCCCCCGGCGGAGCTGAGTTCCCACGCGTCTCCCAGCCGCAGCCGGTCCTCGATGACCTCGCCGATCACGTGCAGCTTGCCGTCCCGGGAATCGAACCAGCCCCGCTTGGAGCCGTTGACCCAGAACTGCCAGCCGGTGGCCGTGTACAGGCCCAGGGTCTGTCCCGGCGCCAGCTCGTAGTATTGGAGACCGTCCTCCTCATACACTTCGCCGGTGAAGAGCAGGTTCTCCGCGATCGCGATGCCCATCACCGTCTCCCCGGTGCCGGGGTCGGTGATCAGGCCCCGGCGGATCTCGCCCCGGATCGCGGTCAGATACAGATCCAGCGCGTCGGTCCGTCTGCCGACCGCCTCGATCAGCGCGGTGTAGTCATAGCTCTCCACCACGCCGCGGGCCGTGGTGAGAAAGCTGCTGCGGATCTGCTCCATATAATCGCCGAACTCGGATTTTGCCAGATAGCGGCTCTCCATATCCTGGCGCACCGCGCCCAGCTCCTCGGAGAAGCTCTCGGCCTCCCCCGCGGTCTTGACGATCAGGGCACGCAGATTGGCCGCGTTTCGCCGCAGGGCGGAGAGCTTGTCCTCCGCTTCTTTTTTCTCCCGGGCCGCCGCCTGGCTCTGCTCTGTTTCGATGGCTTGCGCGCTCGCGGCCGCGGCCTGCTCTGCCGTCTCCAGGCTTCTCGCCATGCGCACCAGATAATCCCGCAGCGCGTGGAGCTGCTGCTGTTCGGAGCCGCTCAGGATCGGTGGATATTCATACATTATTACCCTTCCCTTCTCTCGCCGCTGCCCTCACAGGTCGCTGCCGGTCTCCAGCACTCTCGTAATGGCGCAGATCCTGGCCTCGCCCTCGCCGCAGATGCGCAGCTGCACATGGTCGCAGCGCCGCGGCCGGATCGGGATCACGGCGGTGCCGTTGTTCATGAGCGCCAGCATGCCGCATTTTTCCCAGGGTCCTTCCGAATCGTAGCGCAGCCAGAGCGTGATCCTGGCCCCGGCCGCCATGCGCAGCGTCAGCGTCAGGCGGGAGAGATACTTGCGGTCCGGCGTCTGGTAATCCAGCAGCCCGCTCTCCGCCATCCAGGAAAGCTTCTCCTCCGGCTCTCCCACGCTGCCCTTCATAGCCAGCACGGCCCCGGACGCCGCATCGACTGCATAGAGCTCTCCGTGGGCAGCAGCGAAGCAGAGGGCGTGCAGCGCGTCCTCCCGGTACCAGAGGCCCCGCTCCGTGTCAAAGCAGAAGAGGCTCCAGTTCCCCGTCGCCGTCTCCCGCTGGGAGAGATAGTAGCGCCCGTCGATGCTGCCGCCGACTGCGCTGTCATAGGCGATGTCGCCCAGCGCCGCGCCGACAGGCTGCGGAAAGCCGCCCTGCCAGACGCAGACCTCGCCCGCGCTCTTGTAGTAGAGGCTCTCCCCCACCACCTGCAGGCTTTTGTGGCTGCCCTTCTGCACGCCGCGGCAGACTGTCTCATCCAGCCGGTGGGCGCCGGAGGCCGACACCGTCACCTGGTGGATGCGGTTTTCCTTGAAGAAGGTGGGCCGCCCCAGATAGTTGATTGCTCCGGTCCACGGCCCGTCCGAGCCCACCGAGGCCGTCCAGGAATCCCCGCTCAGGCCCAGATACTGCCGGAAGTTTTTAAAATCGCCCAGGGCGGAGGCGTAGATCTCGTTGATGTTCTTCTCCCCGTCATTGCCATAGCGGCAGCCCCAGAGCCGGTTCTGCGCCTCGCAGACGAAGTCCATCTCCGGCAGTCTGCGCCGCAGGCGGACGCTGCCCTCCACCGTAGCGCCCTGCTCGATGAGCCCTGCGACGACGATGCAGTCCCGCTCCTGGTCTCCTCCGCCCACGGCATAGAGAATCTTGCTGCCGTTTACTTCCTCGAAGGCGGCGCCGCTGATCTCCACGCCGTCATAGCGGGAAAAGAGTGCCGGCACCCGGCCCAGGCTCAAAAACGTGAGCTTTGTGTATACCTGCGGCAGCTCGACCCAGAGGCGCTGCGCCTCGGAATAGCGCCGCAGCACCCGCCCCCCGCCGGAGGTATCCAGCCACAGGGCGGCGTTGGGCTGGTTCTCCGGCTCCGATGCGCTCACGACCGGCGCGCCCAGCTCCGCGCCGTCGGCGTCGCAGAGGGTATAGCGGACCTCACCCTCCAGTGTCAGATCCGCCTCCATAGAGCCGAAATCCGCCGGATCCTGGGTGTTGTAATACTTCTTGTCCGGGAAGATCAGCACGTAGGCGCCCATGCTTACAAGCTGCTTTTCCCCGGGGCTGAGATCGTTCACAGGCGTGGCCAGATGGTTTACATAAAGTGTTCCATCCGCCACCCAGCACAGGCTGTCCTTGCCGATCAAACCTCCCGGGTCTTCCAGCACGGTCAGCGTTCCGCGCTTTTCCCGGGTGCAGAGCAGCGGGTACTCCCGTGCAGAGAGATTCTCCGTGTCGAAGAAGCTGCCTTCCGCCGCGTGGAGCCGATGGTCATAGCCCCGAAACCGATCCGTGACCAGCCGGGTCTGCGGCGTCGGATTCAAAAATGGAAATTGCATGTGTTCTCCTTTCCCGCCCTCCCTCCCGCGGGGTCTACAGCTTCCAGCCGCTCCCGCTCTCGGGGAGTCGTTCCCGATTCACACTGTCGGCCAGCTGCCGCCAGGCGGCAGAGAGCAGGCTCATGCTCTGGTTGTATTTGCCGATCTCCCCGTTGTGCAGGTCGATCTGGCAGAAGAGATAGGCGGTGTAGAGCTCCGAATCATAGGGGAAGCCCACCCGCAGCTCCGTCTCCTCGGTGTAGTCGGCCGGGAAGGCGGACTCTCCGCCGCTCTTCACATGGGTCTCCTCCAGTTCCCGGAGGATCTGCCCGTCGATCCGCTGCAGCCAGCGCAGCTTTTCCTCCACGCTGTAGTGGTTGGGCCGCAGCGCGTCCACCTGGGCGATCAGCTCGCCGGCGGTCATGCTCTCGCCCTCTGCAGGCTGTCCATCGTCTCGTCCAGCGCGTCGCGGGCGCGCTCGCTGCGCGCGATCTCCCAGGCCACCTCGGCCGGGACGCTGGACTTCTTCCCCTTGGGCAGCAGATAGCTCACGCCGTTGATGCCCACAAACAGATTCGGGTCTTCCCTCTCCGCCCCTCTCGGGACGGAGACTTCAATGCGTTCCTCTTTCATTCTGTCTCCTTTCCTTTTTGCCTCCCCTGTGTAAGGGGAGGTGTCAGCAAAGCTGACGGAGGGGTTGTCCCCCCTCCGCTCTCTCAGTTCTCCTCGTCGCTGCCGGAGAAGCTGGAGCAGCTCATCACGCGCAGCAGGCGCTCGGGATAGAGGATCGTGGCGCCGTTGGTCTCGAACTTGTAGCCGATGGTGGAGAACTGGTTCAGCGGGCCGCCGATCTC
>CAMOXI010000065.1 GCA_946628965.1 uncultured Clostridia bacterium
TGAACATCTCCTGCTTGAAGGGCAGGACTTCCTCGCTCTTGAGGATGCCGCCCACCCGGTCCTCCTTCTCGCAGAGCAGAACGTCATGGCCGCGGCGTGCCGCAGTATAGGCCGCATACAGGCCGCCGGGGCCGCCGCCCACCACCAGGACGCGCTTTTTGACTGGCGCCGGGGTGATCTCCATACCCTCGTCCTCGCGGCCGATGATCGGGTTGATGGCGCAGCGCCTCGTGCCGGTGGCGGCGCGCTCGGACATGCAGACGAAGCAGCGCATGCAGTGGACGATCTCGTCGTCCCTATTCTCCATGACCTTCTGGGGCAGGAAGGGATCGGCCAGCAGCTGACGGCCCATCTCCACGATGTCGGCCTTGCCGGAGGCGATGATCTCCTCCATCTGCGCGGGGTCGGAAAGACCGCCGATGGTGGCCACGGGGATGGAGACGTGCTTCTTGATCTCGGCCGCGAGATAGACGTTGCGGCCGTGCTCCTCGAACATGCTGGGATGCGTGATGCCGAAGGTGCGCTGGTAGGTACCCGCGGTCACGTGCAGCAGGTCGATGTACGGCTCCAGGATCTTGGCGATTTTCACGCCCTCGTCGAGGTCGTAGCCCTCGGGCACGAACTCCGCGCCGGAGAGGCGGAACTCGATCGAGAAACCGGGGCCGACAGCGGCGCGGACGGACTTCAGAATCTCGATGGCGAGGCGGCAGCGGTTCTCGGTGCTCCCGCCGTACTCGTCGCTGCGGTGGTTGAACATGGGAGAGAGGAACTGGTTGATGAGCCAGCCGTGGCCCCCGTGGACCATCAGCATCTCAAAGCCCGCGCGCTTGCAGAGTCCCGCCACATGGCCGTAGGCCGCGACGATCTCGGCGATCATCTCCTTGCTCATGGCCTTATAAGGCACACCGTCCGGACGCACGCCGTCGTCGGCCGACCACTGGTTCAGGCCGTGGGACTTGTTCTTGTCGGTCATGTAGGTTCCGGCGAACATGCCGGAGTGAGAAAGCTCTGCGCTGGGGATGGCGCCGTGGCGGCGGATCGCGTCGGCGGCGTAGGTGGCCTTGGGCAGGGAGTTCAAAATGCTCTCGTCCAGACGGTAGGCGTGGCTTCCGTCGCTGGGGTGCACCATCAGCTCGCTGATCGTGACCGCCGCGCAGCCGCCCTTGGCGCGGTACTCGTAAAAGGCCTGGGACTTGGGGCCGATGCAGCCGTCCAGCTCGATGTCCGTGCCGCCCATGGGGGTGGAGAACATGCGGTTGCGATACCAGACGTTGCCGATGCGGATGGGCTTGCAAAGGTTCGGGTACTTGCGTTCCATGGCGTTTTCCTCCTCTTAGCGTTACAGGGATGTGTTTTCGCACATCCCTGTATAAATCTTATCAGATTGGATATCAGCCGTCAATGCCCTTCTCGGCGCGGAGCTTGGCCAGATCGCGGTCCAGATTGAAGGAGACCACGAAGATCACGCAGATGATGGCACACATGACCATCGGGACCCAGTTGTACATGAAACGGATCGCCGTTTCAACGCTCGCAGGCTGCGCGATGCCCTGAAGGTCATACTCGCCCTTGAAGCCCGCACCGGACATGACCCAGCCGAACACGGCGGTGCCAAGACCGAGGCCAAGCTTCTGCGCGGCGGAGGTGCCGGCGTTGCCCATACCGACGGCGTTGACGCCGGTCTTGAGCGTGCCGTAAGTGATGGCGTCAGCCACCAGGCCCATGGCCATGGCGCCGGAGATGCCCAGGCCGCAGCCCTTGAGAACATTGCAGATGATCATGATGATCTTGCTGGTACCAAAGAGGCCAAAGCCCGCAAAGCCGAGGGTCAGCAGCGCCATACCGACAGCGTACATCCAGCGCTTGCCGAATTTGGTCATCAGGAACGGGGTGATGAACATGATGGCGAACTGAGCGATGGAAATGGAGTTGGCCATCCAGGAATACTGGCCCATATCCTTGAAGATGTACAGGGAATAGTACACGCCGCCGATGGCGTAGAAGATGATGACGAAGAAGATGACCAGCATGGCGAAGAACATGATGACCCAGTACTTGTTGGAGAGCAGCGCCTTGATGGCCACCAGAGGCTTGACCTCGTCAGCCTTGTTCTTTTCCTCTTTCTTGCCCACGCTCTCGTTTACACGCTCCTTGGTGGAGAAGACGGTGATGAGGACCAGGATGACCATCAGCACCACGACGCAGGCGATGGCGCCGGTGTAACCGGCCTGGGTGTTCTCGGTCTCGATGCTGCTGGAGAACTTGGCCAGCAGGGTGACGAAGAAGGTGTTGATCAGGATGTTGCCCAGGGTCTGGAAGATCTGCTGCACGTTGCCCAGCATGCCGCGTTCTTCACCGTTGCGGCTCATCAGGGAGATCATGGAGTAGTAGGGCACCTGCATGAAGGTCAGGCACACAGCGTTGACGATATTGTACATCAGGAAGACGTACACGTACTTGACCGCCGTGGGGAAGCTGCTGGGCACCCAGAACAGCAGCAGGGTGGAAATGGCGAAGGGGATCACCATACGCAGCAGCCAGGTACGGGCCTTGCCCAGCTTGCTGTTAGTACGGTCCACGATGTTGCCGACGATCAGGTCGGAGATGCCGTCAAACACCTTGGAGACGGCGATCAGGGTCGCAATGATGCCCGCGTCCAGCAGGGCGACGTTTGTGAAGTACACCGTAAGGAAGGAGCCGATGATGCCATTGATCATGTTCCAGCCGGTGGCGCCTACGCCGTAGCCTATGCGCTCACCCCAGCCCAGCTTGGCATCGGGATCGTTGGTTTTGCTTGCCAGATTCAGCATTGGGAAAACCTCCTGTATGTTTTATTGTCTTTTCTCCGGGTTTGATACGAATGGCTGATTTAAGAATACGCGAAGCGAAAGGATTTTTATATCCTTATTTGGCTCATTTTGTTCTTATATCGATTCAACTTTCATAAAACCGCATGTCGCCCCAGATCTCCATCAGGTGCCGGCGGTCCAGCTGCTCCGTCCTGGTCTCCCGGTCGTAGATGCGCACAGGGGAGTTCGCGCCCTCAAAGCGGCCCCAGTCGGGGTTGGGCTCGCCGGTTTTGACAAAGCGGACCCAGTCGCCGTGGATATCATCGCACATCTTCCGGAAAAGCTCGGGAGCCTCGCCGTCAAACTCGAAATGCGTAAAGGGGTGGTCGGGCTTGTCAAAGACGAAGGGCAGCTCAAAGGCGTGGCTGGCCTTCCAGCCGGTGGCGACGCCGGACTTGGTGATGAGCTCATAGCGGTACATCCACACGTCGGGATTGAACTTCCGCTGGGCGTCGGCCACCTTGACCGCCGGCATCTCAAAGGCGTAGTCCGTGGCAAAGCGGATGAAGGCGTCGCCGCCGAATTGGCGGATATCTCCGCTCAGCGGCGGGATGGCGGAGGACAGGGAATGGGCCGAGTCCTTAAAGAAGCGGAAATAGTCCCGCCCGTCCTCGTGGTAGAAGCCAAGGATCTTCGGCAGCGCGTCGGCGTGGCCGTTGCGCTCCATCATGTCCGCTACCATGGTCCAGGTGTTGGGGAAGCCCGTGTTCTGCGGGTGGACGAACATGGTGCCCTCGTGCATGTTGGTGCCGATGATGAGCTTGATACCCTCCGCCGCGCCGGCGCGCAGGGCGTCGATGGGCCGCAGGGGCAGCAGGTCGTCGATCACCGGACCGGGCAGGAAGGTGCCGGGCGTCTTGTACTGGTGCTTTGCCTGCACATATTCGTGGCCGAAGAGGAACAGGTGCGGATCGTCGTTTTTGAGGTGGGCGGCCATGTCCTTCTCTGTCCAGTGCATACCCTCCAGGAAAAGGTCGATGTTCTCCCGCGCCTGCTTATGGGTCATCACGCAGTTGGGCAGGCCGCTTTCGATGATGGCCTGGTTGAAGCAGCCCTTCACGCCGGGGCAGACCAGCATATTGGTGACGGAGGCGCCGCCCGCGGACTCACCCGCGATGGTGATACGCTCCGGATCGCCGCCAAAGGCCTCCACATTGTCGCGGATCCAGTTGAGCGCCAGGATCTGATCCGACAGGCCGCAGTTGGAATCGAAATCGTCACAGCCGGGATAGGTAGTGAAGTCGTAGAAGCCAAGGATGTTGGTGCGGTAGTTGAAGGAAAAGAACAGGATGTCGTCCCGCACAAAGGCCTCGCCGGTATACATCTCGTCGGAGGAGTAGCCGGTGTTGTAGCCGCCGCCGTAGATCCATACGAAAACCGGCAGCTTCTCGCCCGTCAGCGGGCGCTGCACGTTGACTGTCAGGCAGTCCTCATCGCCCATGACCCGGCCGTTGTTGTACTGCACGGGGGCGTTGCCGTAGTCCTTCGCGTCGAATACGCCGTCCCAGGGGGTGATGGGCACCGAGCGCTTGAAGCGCAGCGGTCCCACAGGGGGATCTGCATAGGGGATGCCGAGGTAGTCGATCCGCCCGTCGCGCTCATAGCCGCGCACGACGCCGGAGGTGGTTTTTACCAGATGTTCTGCCATGGTTTTATGCCTCCCTTTTTGTCAGTCTCTTTCCTATTTCGTTCAAATCGGCAGTACTGCCGGTCAATTCCTGAATGGCGAGGGCTCTTGCCCGGGGCCTGCAGCCCTCCTCCGGATCGGTGAAGAGGCCGAAGTAGACCTCTGTCAAGCCGCCGATCTGGTTCTGCTCGATGCCGCCGCGCCGGAGCATGGCGTTCTCGTTGAGAAGCCGGAAGTTGTGCAGCGTCCGCACATAGGGAAGCTCCCGCGCGATCTCCAGCATCTTCTTGTTGTACCCGGCGTAGCGCGCTTCCCACTCCGGATTGCCGCAGTCGGTGAAGCCGGACTCGGTCAGCAGCACCTGCTTGTGCCCGTCGCCGTATTTCTTCATGACCTTGTAGGCCGCGTCGTTGTAGCTCTTCCAGAGCTGATCCGGCTCGTCCACGTCCAGGAACAGATCCGCGTCCTTCACGTCCCGGTTGGTGAACACATAGGGGTGCCAGGCGACAAGATCAAAATAATCATCGGTATCCGTCGACCAGAATTTGCCGGACTTGATGCGGGAGTAGACCTTGTCCAGTGTCCAGGCCACGCCGTACATCACCGGCAGCCAGTCCGGCATGTCCCCGCCCAGACCGGGCGTGGAGAGCGCCGGAGAGAAGGACGCGACCTTCGCCTTGGGATTGCCCCGACGGACGCCCCGGGCAGCAAAGTACATCATGTCCACCGCAATGTCCATTTTCTCGTCCGCCGTAAAGGGTTCGGACATGTCCGAATCCAGGAAACCGTCAGGTTGGAGGAAAGCGTTCAGGTTCCACTCGTTGCCGACCTCCCAGATCGACACCTGGGGAAAGAGGGAAACCATGGTGTACCAGCTCGTCTCCAGCATGTCCAGCGCCTGCATGTAGAGGCTGCCCGGCGTCAGATCCCGCCGCGGCATGGCGTGGCCGCGTCTCTGCTTGCAGCCGGCGGGCAAAAACCACTCGTGGCTCATGGCCGTGACTTCGATATCCAATTCAGAGGCCCGATCCAGCAGGCGTCTGTGCCGCTCCACTTCCTCCGCGTTGGGCGTCGTCGGATCGATCAGCAGCTCCGTCAGATGCATCCAGGCCCGATAGGCATTGCAGCCCAGGCCCGTTACCAGATCGAGATACGCCGGAGCGTCGATCCCCTGATCGTGCTGACGCTGGATCAGCGGCTCGCCCACGCCGTAAAAGCGCTCATGCATCCGCCTGTCCCCCGATCTCGTAAAAGTAGATGTGCAGGCCGTCCGCCTCGTCCACACCCTCACCGACGAACTGGTTGCGGTGGAGATAGGGCGCGAGAGCCGCGCTGTCGGTGTAGAAGGTCGGCACCGTGTGGAAGGGCATTGTCTTGGTCAAATCGTCGAACCAGCCGTTGTTCTCCACATAGATGTGCGCCTCTTTCCCATCCCGATCTGTCCCGGTCAGCATATAGCGAGCGGACATATGGCGGACGTTTGCCGCGTTCACGATCTGCGTGTCCACACCACAGGGCTCTACAATGCCGTTAAAGAGCTCGCTTTTCACGCTGCCCTTGAAGGGTACCATCAGCACCTCACCCGCCTCCCCTTTCAGGTGAACCATCGGGCCGTTTGCTTCGATGTGAATGTCAAAGATCGCCTTCTTTGCCATACGTTCCTCCTTTGTAATCTCTGTTTTTCGCTGAAAAAACTTCCTCTGTCTGTATCATAAAGCAAAGGAAGTTTTTCTTATATCTTTATTTGGCTGTTTTTGTCTCGATTTTGCTCTTGATTCTGCGCTTCATTTCCGCGTCACAGGAGATCTCCAGCTTCAGCCCGGCCCCGTTTTTCTCCCACGCAACGGAGACATCCCCGCGCGGCGTATGAACGGTACCGGAAGCGGAAGTGAGCACGCCCGGCTGCGGCCGGACTTCGATCTGCTCATAGCCCGGCGCGGCGGGGCGCACGCCGAGGGTCACGGACGGCAGCTCGTACAGCGCCAGAGCGCCCCAGGCGTGGCACTCCGAGCGGGCGTAGTTTTCCGCTTCCACGCAAGTCGTGCAGCCGTTGTCGACCATCCGCCGCCAGATGTCCCAATAGCGGTCGGTATAGTCATACAGCCCGGTCTCCTCCAGGGCGCGAAACAGATAGAAGCACATGGCCACGCTGCATTGCGTGATGCCGCGCTCCTGAATCGTGCGCAGCAGATTGCGCTGTCCCTCTTCCCGGCTCAGCGTCCCGGTCAGGACGCCGAAGACCTGGGCGTGCTGGCTGATTTCCGTCCTGCCCGGCCCATCGGTGAGCATGCCGCTGTCATCCAGACAGCACGCACGGATCGCCCGCTGCAGTCTCTCCGCGCGGTTTCTCCATTCGGAGGCCATCTCCGGCTTTTCCAGATATTCCGCCAGCTCCGCCGCCTTTTGCAGGCCGAGCAGAACCAGCAGACTCTCCATCGTGATCGGCCCGTGCAGCCCCGCGTCCGGCATGCCGGTGGTGGGCATCCAGCTCTCCGCCCAGTCGATGAAGGACCAGATGGCCGCCTTGCCGTTTTCTCCGCCGAGCTTGTCCACCAGCCCCGCGGCATTCCGATGGGTATGGAAAAAATTCAGGATACGCGTTACGGTCGGAAAGTAGCGGGTAAGGAAGGTCTTGTCCCCGAAGTACATCATATGATCGTGGAGCATCAGGATCCAGTAGATGGAAAAGCCGGGGATCACGTTGGCGTTCTTGTTGGGATAGCTGCAGTTGAGAAGGCCGTCCGGCCGCTGGGCCCGGGAAAAATCGTCGATCGCTTGTCTTGCCAGTCTGTCGTCGGCAGAGATCGCGTAGGTGTACAAAATCTCCGCGCGGGTGTCCATCGCATATTGGAGCTGTTCATAAAAAGGGCAGTCCATATACGTGTCGTGCATGCACCTTTTCAGCGTGCGCAGGCTGATGTCCCAAATATCCGCAAGGCTTTTGTCCGAGGTCGTAAGGCACGTTTTCACCTCCAGCGGATATCCCGTCTCCATATAGTCAAGGGCGACAATGCGCAGCGGCTCCGCTTCGGTTTTGACGCGCAGGCGCAGGAAACGGAAAGTACGAAACCAGAAGGGCTCGTAACATTCGTCGGCAAGCCCTGTCACCGTGTAGCTGTCGGTATATCCCTCCAGGTATCCATGTTTACTGTCCAGCCGATTCTGCTTTCCGCTTTCCGTGGTATAACATTCGCTCTGTAAAAGCTCGATCTTCGCCCCTCTGCCGCCGGTGAGGCGCAGACACAGATACGCGCACATCTCCTCTCCCGCGTCGAGGACGAATTCCTTTTCGCTGTTCGCGGGTACTGTAAAGTCCCGCAGAGCAAAGCTGTGCGGCATGAGAGTCATCTGCGGGATGGCGCGAGGCCGAAGTCTCTCCGGGAGGCGGCTTTCCGGCAGCTCCTTTACGGGAACGGCCTTAGCCTCCGTCCATCCGCTGTCATCAAACCCCGGCTGCTTCCAGCCGATCGTATCCGGGTCGAGGGCTGCCTGCTCGTGGATATGCAGCGGGGCGAAGCCCTGCTCCTCCGCGGGAAAGAATACAGTGTCAACGGCATGGCAGCGCCAGCCCTGCGCGCTGATCCCCTCAACATAGAGCGCCGGACGGCCCATGGAAAAGAGGCTGTGGTTACTGTTCCACGGATCGTTTCCTGTCCAGAGGATCTCAACGGCGAGGACATTCGTACCGGGCAGCAGGAGCTCTTTGCAAGAGACCTCGTCACAATACCAGACCTTGTCGTCACCCTTGCAGGGACCGGCCTGTACAAGGACGCCGTTGCAAAAGAGCTTATAGCGGCTGTCCGCTGACAGTCTGAACGTGCCGGCCAGAGATGGTGCTTCAAATTCATGCCGGAAATACAGCAATTGGGTCCGATCCTCCCGGACCGGCACCGTCAGCCATGTTCCCTTTTCTGTTAGGTCAGCCATTGTCTGCCTCCGAATCCGCAATCTTTGCTGGCATCATACCATGCTTTGGCAAAAAAGCATATCCTTATTTGAAAAAATTTGTCCGGATCCGGTTCTGGTGTGATACAATAGCTGCGAGGTGATCCCCATGCGTGAAAACCATATCCGCATTCTCTGCAGCGTGATCAAAGTTGACCTGGTGTATGAGGCGCCGGACGGCAGCCTGACCGCTTTCTTTGACAGCACGCCCGACAGCCCCCTGATGCAGTCGCAAAAGCTTCGGCAACTCATGCGGGATGGCATTCTGGGGCAGTCCGGCCCGTTCCTGCGCAGTAACCAGTTTGACTGTTATTTTGCCGGTCTCCGCGCCGACGACGGCTTTCTCTATATGGGGCCGATGTCGCTCACGCGTATGAGCCAGAGCAAGCTGCGCCAGATGGCAAAGGCCTACGGGATCGACAGTGAAGACCTGCGCATTCTGCCGGTTTTCACGCTGCCGGAGATCCGCAATATGATCCTGCTGACCAATACCGTGCTGGCCAACGCCAGCTTGGAAAACGAAGAACTGCTCCAGCTCAACCGGATCATCACGCGCAATGAACAGCAGACAAAGCGGGAGCAGATGCATTTTGTCCTGAAAGAAGAGGAAGAAGACGATGACGCTGCCGTTCGGCACAGCTATCATGAAGAGCAGCTGCTCATGCAGGCGATCCGTGAAGGGCGCAGCACCGATGCGGTCCGCCTTGCGGAAAACATGGACCGCGATACCGGACGCCTCTCGGACGACGATGTGCGGCACCACCGAAATCTCGCCATCGTCGGCATCTCCCTCTGCGCCCGCGCGGCGATCGAGGGCGGCGTATCTCCCCGCTCGGCCTACCGGGTCAGCGGCTATTATATCCAGCGCTGTGACGCCGCCCGGGATCCCGCCCATCTGCTGCATTACCGAAACCGTGCTATTGAGGAGCTTGCCGGGCGGGTCCACGAAAAGCTGAGCAAGCCGCGCGGCTCCAACTATGTGGAACGGTGCAAAAGCTATATCCGGCAGCATTACCGCGAGAAGATCTACCTGGAAGCGGTCGCCGAGAAGCTCGGCATCAGCGCCGGCTATCTCTCCAAGCTCTTCAAACGGGAGACCGGGCAGTGTCTGCAGGACTATATCAACGAGGAGCGCGTCTTCCGCGCAGCAAATCTCCTGATCTACTCCGATCTGTCTCTCCCGGAGATCGCCCAGTATGTTCATTTTCCGACGCAGAGCTACTTCGGGAAGATTTTCAAGCAGTATAAAAACATGACGCCCAAGGCCTATCGTGACCGATATCGGGCCGTGGAATATGATAATCTTTGAGTCTGAAAGGGCTGCGGATCTGCGGCTGTTCGGCAGACCCGCAGCCTTTTCAGGATTTGGATGGTATCGGGCATATGGTTCCGAAGTGCTCAACATGATTTCCGTTGCGAACAATACCTGATCCCTGCCTTGCTGCGTTCGTATCATTTCCCGCGGCTTGGGAAATACTAACACTACTCTTTTTTGAAGGAGTGGTGTTTTTTGATGCAGGGAAAAGTCGAGATCTGCGG
>CAMOXI010000066.1 GCA_946628965.1 uncultured Clostridia bacterium
TCGACGGCGGCCCCGACATCCTGGCCGACGCCCATATGGACATCAACGGCCTGCCCATGAACCCCGCTGCCCGCGCCTACCCCGCCGAGTTCATCCAGACCGGCGTGAGCACCATTGACGGCCTGAACACTCTGGTCCGCGGCCAGAAGCTGCCGATCTTCTCCGGCTCCGGCCTGCCCCACGCGGCGCTGGCTGCCCAGATCGCCCGTCAGGCCCGCGTGCTGGGCGACGATGAGACCTTCGCCGTCGTCTTTGCCGCCATCGGCATTACCTTCGAGGAGTCCGAGTACTTCATCAACGACTTCCGCCGCACCGGCGCCATCGACCGCACCGTCGTCTTCTCCAACCTCGCCAACGACCCCGCCGTCGAGCGTATCGCCACCCCGCGCGTCGCGCTGACCGCCGCGGAGTACCTGGCCTTCGAGAAGGACATGCAGGTGCTGGTCATCCTGACCGACATCACCAACTACGCCGAGGCGCTGCGCGAGGTCTCCGCCGCCAAGAAGGAAGTCCCCGGCCGCCGCGGCTACCCCGGCTACCTGTACACCGACCTGGCCACGCTCTATGAGCGCGCCGGCCGCCGCCAGGGCAAGAAGGGCTCGATCACCATGATCCCGATCCTGACCATGCCCGAGGACGACAAGACCCACCCCATCCCCGACCTGACCGGCTACATCACCGAGGGCCAGATCATCCTGAGCCGCGACCTGTTCCGCAAGGGCATCATTCCTCCTGTGGACGTGCTGCCTTCCCTGAGCCGTCTGAAGGACAAGGGCATCGGCGTCGGCAAGACCCGTGAGGACCACTCCGGCACCATGAACCAGCTCTTCGCCGCCTATTCCCGCGGTAAGGACGCCAAGGAACTGATGACCATTCTGGGCGAGGCCGCGCTGAGTGAGGACGACAAACTCTTCGCCAAGTTTGCCGAGGAGTTTGAGAAGGTCTATGTCAGCCAGGGCAACAACACCAACCGCTCCATCCAGGAGACCCTGGACATCGGCTGGGAGCTGCTGAGCATCCTGCCCCGCCGCGAGCTGAAGCGTATCAAGCCCGAGTTTATCGAGAAATATTTACCGGAAAAGTGAACTTCCCAGTGGATCAATTGAGAAAACGGAGGTGAAACTTTTTGGCAAATACAACGATAACCCCGACCAGAATGGTGCTCAACCAGCTCAAGGGGCGTCTGAAGACCGCGCGCCGGGGCCACAAGCTCCTCAAAGACAAGCGTGATGAGTTGATGCGTCAGTTTATGGACGTGGTCAAGCTCAATAAGCAGCTGCGTGAACGCGTGGAGGAAGGGCTGACGGCCGCCTTCGGCTCCCTGCAGGTGGCAAGCGCCATCATGTCCCCCGAGATGCTGGAGCAGGCTCTGCTCTATCCGCGCCAGAGCGTGGAGCTGGGGCTCAAATACAAAAACATCATGAGCGTGAACGTGCCGCAGTACAGTTTCACGACCAAGAACAGCGACCCGTCGGAGATCTATCCCTACGGCTTCGCCCAGACCTCGGGCGAGCTGGACGATGCGCTGGACAAGCTGGCCAGAGTGTTTGATGACATGCTGGAGCTGGCGCAGGTCGAGAAGACCATGCAGCTGCTGGCGGAAGAGATCGAGAAGACCCGCCGCCGCGTCAACGCCCTGGAGTACGTGATGATCCCCGATCTGGAGAAGAACATCAAGTACATCACCATGAAGCTGGAGGAGAACGAAAACTCCACCAAGGTGCGTCTGCTGAAGGTCAAGGAAATGGTTCTGCAGAACGCCCACGACTTCAAGTAGAACGAAGCAGTCCCGCCCGGATCCCGGGCGGGACAGTTTTCAGTTTTGAGGAGAAAAAATGCAAATCACCTATCTTCCTGCGGACGAGACGGACATCGCCCCGATCCTGGAACAGAGCCAGGCGCTGGTGGAGCGCTATGAGGATTTTTCGACCATTGACAAAAAAGAAGTCTTCTCCTGGCTGCGGCGGAAGACGGAAAAGCGCATCGGCGAATATACCCGCATTCTCTGTGACGGGGAGACGGCAGGCTGGATCCGTGCCTGCGATCATGGGGAAAAGCTGGAGCTGGACGATCTGTTTATCCTGGAGCCATTTCAGAACCGCGGCACCGGCACGGCGGTACTGCAAAAATACCTGGCCGAGAGCGAAAAGCCCATCTTTTTCTACGTTTTTGCCCGCAACAGCGGGGCGCTGCGGCTCTATGAGCGCCTGGGCTTTCGCGTGCGGGAGCGGGTGGGGGAAACCCGGCTCATCATGGAGCAAATGCCGGGGAAACAGGAAAGCCCCTTGCCATAAGGCCGCGTTTTCTGTATAATGCAGACATATTCATGCAGAAAAGAGCGAAAACCATGGAACAGGAACTGACAAAGAAAAAAGGCATCCCCGGCAGCGTCCTCAAATGGGTGGCTGTCATCTCCATGTTTATCGACCACTGCACCGCCGTCCTGGTGGAGGGGAGCTGGAGCGCCGGACTGCGCACGGTGAGCTATGATCAGTATCTCTTCCTGCGCGGCGTGGGCAGACTGGCCTTTCCCATATACTGCTTTCTGCTGGCGGAGGGGCTGCTGCACACGCGGAATGTGAAGAAGTATCTGCTGCGCCTGGGTATTTTTGCCCTGATCTCCGAAGTGCCCTTTGACCTGGCTTTCCGGCGGTCTTTCTTTACGCTGGACTATCAGAATGTGTTCTTTACCCTGCTATTCGGCCTGCTTGGCCTCGCCGTCTGGCAGTGGCTCACGGAGAAGAAGGACTTTCACGCTGCCTGGTGGCGCCAGCTTCTGGGCCTTGCTGTGATCGCGGCGATGGCAGCGGTCGCCGAATTCTGCAAAACTGACTACGGCTGGCAGGGCGTGACGGTCATTTCTCTTATGTATCTGCTGCGCACGCTCCCATTCCTGCGCGACGCAGGCAGTTTTGGCGTGCTCTACACATCAAGCTATCTGGAGCTTGCCGCCCTGCCGGATCTGCTGCTCTTCCGGCTCTATAACGGTGAGCGCGGCAGACAGAGCAAGTATTTCTTCTATATCTTCTATCCGACCCATCTTCTGCTGCTGGCGGGCCTGCGCTGGCTGCTCTGGAAGATTTAGTTTTCAGAGACTTATATAAGATTTCTCAAAAAACAACAACGGCATTGAACAAAAAGACTGTTCAATGCCGTTGTTGTTTTCTGCTTATTCGAGGTTCTCGAACAGATCGTTCTTCTCCGTATCCCCGCCCACGGTGGAGCGGTACAGGCCGAACTTGCTGGAATCGTGTGGGCTGTCCGTGCGGTATACCTGATACTTGCCCGCCTGATACTGGGAGACGCAGAGCGAAAAGGCTTGATCGGCCACGTCAAAGGCGCAGGTTCCGTCATAGGAGGAAAGCGGCGCGTCAAAATCGAGACTCACCAGATCCTCCTCCGGGCCGTACAGGTGCAGGTAGCATTTCGGCACGTCCCATATGCCCCAGGCCTCGGCGGAGTCGGGGAAGAACGCGGCGTCCCCGGCCTGCTCCACGGCCTTCTTCAGACACATCACCCCGAAGACGTGGACAATGTGGCCAGAGTCCCCATCCTCCGCCTGGCCGACAACGACCTGGGGCCGGAAGCGGCGGATCTGCTCCGTCATGTAGGAAGTCATATAGTTTTCACCGTAATATTCCCTCGCGCCGCCCAGCGTGTTCTGGTAGACGTCCGCCTTGCTGCTGGTGATCGGATAGTGGGTCACCCCGGCGGCCCAGAGGCTGTCCAGCATTTCGTGATAGCGGTTGCCGTTGTGCCGCACAACATAGGCAACCTGGACCTGTTTGCCCTGATCGATATAGTAGGGGATCAGCCCGCCGAGGAAAATGAACTCGTCGTCGCTATGGGTGGGGAAGACCAGCAGATCTGCCTGCTCCCAGGGCTCTTCCCAGTCCTGCACCCAGTCCGGGCGGACGCCATCGGTAAAGCCGTAGATCTCGGCGAGCCAGGGCTCGTCTCCCTGGGGAAGCATCATTTCCAGGCGGGTGGCGGCCTCGGGCAGAGGGATATACTCATGGTGATAGCCATGCTCTCCCTGCTGCAGCACCGTCTCGCCGCAGCTCAGCGTCCAGGGCGTGGGCGTGTATTCCCATTGAATGTACAGCGCGCGGATGGGGGACTCTGCCTCAATGATCATCGGCTCGTTCGGCATGAAATTCTTCACGGTGTTATAGTCCCCGTCAGTCAGCACCGGCACCGGCGTGTTTCGATAGGAGACCGTCAGCGGGACGATCTGAGCTTCCGGCTCCGGCGTCGGCTCCGGGGTGGGTTCCGGCGTCGGCTGCGGCGTCGGGGCAGGGGTCTCAGCCGTTTCTGCCGGTATGGGGATCTCGGACGCCACAGGCACCTTTGGCGGGGCGAAAGCCGCCCGTCCGTAAATGACTGCTCCCAGGCTCAGGAGGCAGAGCGCAATAACGAAAACCGGAAGAAGGAAACGAAATACTCGCATGGCAGCTCCATTTCTGCTTTTTTCCGCATAACGGGGAAGGGCAGAGACAAATTAATGATATGTTGTCTTAAATATAGAATGAAACCGCACAACTTGCAAGAGGAAGATGAATGCCCCCCCGGAACAGGAAATAGGGACTTGCAAAACTGCAAAAAGCGTGTATGATACTATTATATATACAAAATGGGGGCTTATGGCTTTGGAATCGATCACTTCCCGGAAAAACGCCTATATCCAGCATGTGCGCAAACTCGCGTCCGACGGGGCATATCGCCGGGCGCAGGGGGAATACCTCTGCGACGGGATGAAGACGCTGCGGGAAGCGCTCGCCTTCGGGGCGAAGGTCGACTCGATCCTGTGGAAGGATCACGCCGAAGAGGGAAACTGGGGGGACGCATCGCAGTATGTGGCCCCGGCGGAGCTCTTTGACTACGTGTCTCCGATGGTCAGCAGCCCGGGACCTCTTTTCTGCGTCGCGATCCGCGGCTGTCAGAAACCCGGCAGGCTGCGCAGCGCCCTCGTGCTGGAGGGGGTGCAGGATCCCGGGAACGTCGGCACCGTGATCCGCACGGCCAACGCCTTCGGCGTGGACGCCGTGATCCTCACCGGCGGCTGCGCCGATCTCTATCATCCCAAGACCGTCCGCGCCACCATGGGCGCCATTTTCCGGCAGCTGGTGCTGCAGATGGAGCTGCCCTTCCTCAAGGATTTTCTCTCTGATCAGTCTCTGCCGCTCTATGGCGCGGCACTGGCGGAGGACGCGGTGGAGATCCGCAAGCTGGACCTGCATCACACGGCCCTGGCCGTGGGCAGCGAGGGGCGCGGCCTGAGTGGGGAACTGCTCGATATGTGTGAGAAGAAGATCATCATCCCCATGCAGCCGGACAGCGAATCGCTCAACGCCGCCGTGGCGGCGTCGATCCTGATGTGGGAGCAGGTACGGTAAAAACGTAGAAAGCTTGGAGAGAAGAAGGTGAAACGCGTTGGCTGCTTTGGAATACTGGGTCTGGCTCTCATGCTGTGAGATCAGCGCGCGGGCGAAGGCGGCGCTGCTTTCGCGTTTCGGCGATCCGGAGACTGCGTTTTTCGCGCCGGACGGTGCGCTGGCGGGTCTGGAAGGGATCTCCCGCCAGGAAGGGGAGACGCTGGAGCGCCGCGATCTCAGCGCCGTGCGCGTTGTTGTGACGGCCTGCGAGCAGCAGGAGCTGCGCATCCTGACGATGCAGGACGCGGCCTATCCCAGGCGGCTGACGCATATTTTCGCTCCGCCTGCGGTACTTTATGTCAGAGGGGAGCTGCCGCCGGTGGACAGCAGCGTGGCCATCGCCGTGGTCGGCACACGCAAAGCCACGGTCTACGGGCGGAAGATGGCCCGCGACCTGTCATATCAGATGGCTTCTTCCGGCGCTGTGATCGTATCCGGACTCACAGCCGGAATCGATGGGGAAGCGGCCTGGGGCGCCCTGCAGGCGGGCGGCAAGGTGATCGGCGTTCTCGGCACCGCCCATGAGGCGGAGCGGGGGCAGCTTGCCGAGTCCGTCGCGGCCCGCGGAGCGCTGATCAGCGAGTACCCGCCCGGTTCCCGCCAGCTGCGCAGCAATTTCCGCGACCGCAACCGCATCACGGCAGGCCTGTCTCTGGGCGTGCTGGCCGTGGAAGCTCCCGAGAAGAGCGGGACCCGGCTCTTCGTGGAGGAGGCGGCGAATCAGGGGAAGGAGATCTTTGCCGTTCCCGGCAACGCGGACGCGGAGAGCAGCGCGGGCACCCTCGCCATGCTCAAGGAGGGCGCGATGCTCGCCACCTGCGGCTGGGACGTGCTGCGGGAATTCGACGCGCTGTACCCCGGCGCGCTCCGCAGATCGGAGCGGCTGCACGCCCCGGAAGAAGCGCCGCCAAAACCGGAGCCGGTGGAACAGGCAATCGAACCCAAGCTTGACAAGCCGAAGCACGAAGACTATATTGACCTGAAGAAACAGCTCAGCGAGCTGAGCGAGGATCAGCTGCGCATCATCGCGGCCATGGACGCCGGTCCCGTGCATGTGGATGACATTGTGGAGCGCAGCCAGCTCCCCGTGGCCAAGGTACTGGGACAGCTGACCATGCTGGAACTCAAAGGATATGTGGGCCGTTTGCCCGGCCGGCGTTTTGAACGCAAAATTACGAAAAAGTAAGGTAGGAACAACGATGGCAAAAGCAAAGGATCTTGTGATCGTGGAGTCGCCCGCCAAGGCGAAGACGATCGAAAAGTATCTGGGCGGCAATTACAAGGTAACAGCGTCCATGGGGCATCTGCGGGATCTCCCAAAGAGCAAGATGGGCGTGGATATAGAGAACGGTTTTGAGCCCCAATATATCGCCGTGCGCGATAAGACGGAGCTCATCAGCCAGCTGAAGAAGGACGCCAAGAGCGCGAAGACCGTCTATCTCGCGACGGACCCTGACCGCGAGGGCGAGGCCATCTCCTGGCATCTAAAAGAGCTGCTGGACCTGCCGGCGGAGAAGGCCCGGCGCGTGACCTTCAACGAGATCACGAAGAAGGTCGTGCAGGAGAGCATCCAGCATCCCCGCGACATCGACCAGGATCTGGTGGACGCTCAGCAGGCGCGCCGCATCCTGGACCGCATCGTGGGCTACAAGCTCTCGCCGCTCCTCTGGCGCAAGGTCAGGACCGGCCTTTCCGCCGGGCGCGTCCAGTCCGTGGCCACCCGCATGGTGGTGGACCGGGAAGAGGAGATCAAGGCCTTTGTCAGCGAGGAATACTGGCTGCTGGATGCGCTCCTGTCCCGCGCCGACGGCGGCAGCTTCACGGCCCGCTATTACGGCGAGGGCGAGAAGAAGCGCGAGCTCAAGAGCCGCGAGGACGTGGACGCGATCCTCGCCGATACGAAGGACGCTGCCTTTACCGTGAAATCCGTCAAGCGCGGCGAGAAGCAGCGCACCCCCGCGCCTCCCTTCATCACCTCCACCCTGCAGCAGGAGGCCAGCCGCCGCCTCTCCATGACGCCGCGGCGTACCATGTCCATCGCACAGCAGCTCTATGAGGGCGTGGAGATCACGGGGCAGGGTAGCGTCGGCCTCATCACCTATATGCGTACCGACTCCCTGCGTCTCTCGGAGGATGCCCTCTCCGCCGCAAAGGACTTTATCATCGACACCTACGGCGAAGCGTATTACCCCGGCAAGCCGCGCCGTTTCAAGACCAAGGCCGGCGCCCAGGACGCCCATGAGGCCATTCGCCCCACGGATGTGCGCCTGACGCCCGAGATGGTGCGCAGGGATCTGACCCAGGAGCAGTACCGACTCTACCGGCTGATCTGGGGCCGTTTCACTGCCTGCCAGATGGCCAACGCCATCTACGACAATGTATCTGTGGATGTGGATTCCGCAGGGCACACCTTCCGCGCCAACTACTCCGAGCTCAAATTCCCCGGTTACACCGCCGTCTATGAAGAGGCGAAGGACGAGGAGAGCGACGAGCTGAAAAACCCGCTGCCCTCTCTGAGCGAGGGCGAGACGCTCAAGCTGGAGAAGATGACGCCGGACCAGCAGTTTACCCAGCCGCCCGCCCGCTACACGGAGGCCACGCTGATCCGCGCCATGGAGGAGAAGGGCATCGGCCGCCCCTCCACCTACGCGCCGACGATCTCCACCATCACCGCCCACGATTATGTGATCAAAGAGGGCAAGTACCTGCGCCCCACCCCGCTGGGCGAGGTGGTCACGGGTCTGATGAAAGAGCATTTTGCCGATATCGTAGACCTGAAGTTCACCAACCACATGGAGGAGGAGCTGGACGAGATCGAGTCCGGCAAGGCCAGGTGGCGGGAAGTGCTCTCCGAGTTCTACGGCGGTTTTGACAGGGAATTCCAGAAGGCGGAGGAAAGCCTGGACGGCGTGCGGCTAAAGGTGCCCGATGTGCTCTCCGACGAGTACTGTGACGTCTGCGGTCGCCAGATGGTGGTCAAGAAGGGCAAGTTCGGCCACTTCCTGGCCTGCCCCGGCTTCCCGGAGTGCACCTTTACGAAACCCATCGTCGTCGAGATGCCGGGCAAATGCCCCAAGTGCGGCGGCAAGATCCTCAAGCGCACCAGCAAGAAGGGCTATGTGTTCTACGCCTGCGAGCGGGGGACAGACTGCGGCTTCATCACCTGGGACGTGCCCACCAAGGACTACTGCCCCAGCTGCGGCAAGACCCTGTTCAAGAAGGCCGGCCGCGGCCCGCTGAAGAGCTTCTGCATCAATGAGGCCTGCCCCAACTTCGTCCCGGAGGAAAAGCGCAGCTACAAGAAAAAGACGTCAGAGGAAAAGGCCGCCTCCGCAGAGAAGAAGAGCGCGGCAAAGAAGACGACAAAGACCTCAGCCAAAGCTCCGGCGAAGAGCACAGCCAAAAAGCCGGCGGCAAAGAAGACAACAAAAAAGACGGAGCAGTAAAGGCCCCTCATCCGGCTGGCCTTTGGCCAGCCCCCTTCCCCCGGAGGGGGGAAGGCTGCAAGGAAGAATGATATGAAAAAAGTAACCGTCCTGGGCGCGGGGCTCGCGGGGAGCGAGGCTGCCTGGCAGCTCGCGAAGCGCGGCATCCCCGTGCGCCTGGTGGAGATGAAGCCGGAGAAGATGACCCCGGCCCATAAATCCGAATATTTTGCGGAGCTTGTCTGCTCCAATTCCCTGAGAAGCGATGAACTGAGTAACGCCGTGGGCCTTTTGAAGGCCGAGATGCGGCGTATGGGTTCCCTCATCATGGAGGCCGCGGACAGCAACAAGGTGGCCGCGGGCGGCGCCCTGGCTGTGGATCGGGAGGGCTTTGCCTGCACCGTGACCGAGAAGCTGGAAGCGCAGGAGAACATCGAGATCGTCCGCGCCGAGGCCACCGAGATCCCGGAAGGGGAGGTCATCGTGGCCACCGGCCCCCTGTCCTCCGACGCGATCGCGGAGAAGATCGCGGCACTCTGCCCCGATTCCGATCTGCATTTTTACGATGCGGTGGCCCCCATCGTCACGCTGGAGAGCGTGGACATGGAGAGCGCGTTCTTCGCCTCCCGCTATGACAAGGGGACGGCGGATTATGTAAACTGCCCCATGG
>CAMOXI010000067.1 GCA_946628965.1 uncultured Clostridia bacterium
ACACCCCGTTCTTCAACAACTATCGTCCCCAGTTCTACTTCCGTACCACCGACGTGACCGGCGTCATCACCCTTCCCGAAGGCGTTGAGATGTGCATGCCCGGCGACAACGTCGACATGGACGTCGAGCTGATCACCCCGATCGCCATCGAGAACGGCCTGCGTTTCGCTATCCGTGAGGGTGGCCGTACCGTCGGTTCCGGTGTTGTTATCGGCATCAACGAGTAAATAAGCCTTTAAAATACCATGGTGCATTCTGCACCATGGTATTTTTTTGCATTTTTTGGGTCAAAGTCCCGGTTTTATCAGGAGTTGTGCCTGGCAGAATTCTTAATTTGTCTGATTTGGCCTTGCTATTGCTTCGCAGTTATGATAAAATCTCTCCGTATGTACGTCTACATAACACCATTTTTACGAGGGATACCACGTGAATAACAACAGCAAAGATTTAACGGAACTCACGCCCGAAGAGCAGAAGGCGGAACGGGAGCGCAGGCGCAAAAAGGCAAAGCGCAAGGCCCGCAGCCGCACCATCAACCGCATCTTCGGCTTTGTACTGGCGACGATCATCATGGCCGGTCTGGGCGGCCTGGGCCTGGAGTATGTGCTTCTGAAGGGACCGTCGGAGACCCTGCGCAACACCTTCGCCATGACCATGTTCGAGACGCGGCGCTTTACCTGGATTCCGAACATCTTCCTGACCGAGGAAGAGGTGGCGGAGCTGCGCGCCACGCGCAACCAGCATGTGGAGGAGGACTTTGACGCCTCTCTGATCTCCCTTGCCGTCGAAGAGGAGGAGCCGGCCGACACCACGGACGGCCCTCAGCCTGACGCCTATGGCTATATCGACGAGGACGGCGACGGCCTGATCATTGAGGAGATCCGCGGCAGCGGCTATGTGGGCACTATGATCATCGTGAAGGACCCGCACCGCGTATTCGTCGGCGCCTCGCCGAAGAACAGCGGCTACGGCCAGACTCTGGAGCAGATGTGCGAGCGCTATGGTGCCATCGGCGGCATCAACGGCGGCGCCTTTGTCGACGTCAAGGGCGGCGGCTTCGGCGATAAGCCTGACGGCCTGACCATTCTGGGCGGTGAAGTGCGCAACGAGGGCTACGGCGCGGACGCGTTCGTGGGCCTGGATAAAAACGGCGTGCTGCACGTGGGCTATTATACCCTGGCTGATGTGCTGGCTTCCGATATTACCGACGGCGTCAGCTTTGGCCCCGTGCTGATCATTAACGGCAATGTGACCGATTCCGCCAAGATCCCCAGCGGCGTGAACCCCCGTACGGCCATCGGTCAGCGCGCTGACGGCGCGATCCTGATGCTGGTCATCGACGGCCGCCAGGTGCACAGCATCGGCGCCACCTACGCGGACCTGGCCCGCATCATGGCCGATCACGGCGCCATCAACGCCTGCAACCTGGACGGCGGCTCTTCCTCCAGCATGTACTGCTACGGCGAATATCTCAACAGCAGCTCTTCCGCCAACGGTGTGGCCCGCGCCCTGCCCGACGCCTTCCTGATCCGCTCCCTGGAGGAGATGGACGCGCTTGCCGCGCAGGCGGGCGAGAGCACGGACACGGCTGAAACCGTGACCCTTCCCTGATGGAGGTGGAGAGATGGCGAGAAAAATGAAGAAGAATACCCACGGCGCAGGAGCCTACGCCGTGGCGCTGATGCTTTACGTCGCGGTGCTGGCGGTCGTGATCGTCTTTGGCCTCTCCCGGCTGTGGGAGTATGCCAAGGGCATCGACGAGGTCGTACCGGAGACGACGATGGACGAATACATCGCCCAGCTGAAGGACACCATCTGGGACGAGGGCATGGCGCAGACGGTCGCCGCTATGCCCCATGAGTTCCAGTCTGACGCGGACTGCATCGAGATCGTCAAAAACATGCTGGAAGGCGAGTGGAGCTACCACCGCAGACCCGGCAGCACCGACGCCTCCGGCGTGGTGGAGTACGACCTGATCTGCGGCAAGAACCTGATCGGCAAGGCCACCGTTGTGCGGGATGAATCCAAGCGCGGCACCATGCCCGATCTGCAGATCCCCTGGATCGTACAGAGCAACGAGTTCTATGTGGACGGTCTGTACACCTCCCTGAAGTTCACGGTGCCCGAAAACTACACCGTGCGCATCAACAACGTGGTCGTCGGTCCCGAGTACATCACGGAACGCGGCATTCACTATGACGCGCTGGAGCCCTACTACAGCCAGTTTGAGGGCCTGCCCACCAAGGTGACCTATGAGGTGCACAACATCTTCGGCGTGCAGGAGCCGGTCGTGTATGATGAGGACGGCAACCTCTTTGTCTATGATGAGGCAAAGAACGACATGCAGTACATCAAACAGCCGGACGCGGAGACCTGGGCAAGACTGGAGACCTTTGCGATCGCGTTTTCCGATGCGTATAAGCACTTCTCCGCCGGCACCGGCGATCCGACTGCGGCCATTGCCAACCTGAACCCCTACATCATCCAGGGCAGCGACCTGGAAAAGCGTCTGTGGCTGGCGCTGGACGGCTATGACTGGGCCCACACGGTCTCCTATGAGTTCAACGGCGCCACACTCAACAGCGCCATCGACGTGGGCGGCGGTTATTACATTCTGGACGTAACCACGGAGACGACGGTCGTCTACCCCAACAAGGGCGACAACGGCACGCTCCATGAGTTCGGCGGCCTGACCATCATTGCGCAGGACTTCGGCACCGAATACCGCGTGGTGACGGTGGAAAACTACTGATCGAGGTTTCACCATGGCAGAGAAACGAAGCTGTCAGGAGGCGGTCGCCGTCATCCTGCCGTCCCTGGACCCGGACGCCAAGTTCTCCGGGGTGGTGGACGGGCTCGTAAACAGCGGCTTTCAGCATATCGTGATCGTGGACGACGGCAGCGACGCCGACCATCAGTTCTGGTTTGAAAAAGCAGACGTCTACCCCCAGTGCACCGTGATCCACCACGGCGTGAACAAGGGCAAAGGCCGGGCGTTGAAAACGGCCTTTGAGCACGTCCGCAGGGAGTTGCCCGACGTGGCGGGCGTCATCACCATCGACGGGGACGGCCAGCATCTGCTGCAGGACATCATCGCCTGCGCGGAAAAGATGCTGGAGAATCAGGATAAGGTTGTCCTCGGCTGCCGGGACTTTGACGCGCCGGGCGTTCCGCCGCGCAGCGTGGCCGGCAACAAGACCACGAACCGCCTCTTCAAGCTCTTCTACGGCATCACCATCTCCGATACGCAGACCGGCCTGCGTGCTATTCCCCGGCGCTTTCTGGAGCGCTTCATCGAAATGGAGGGCGAGCGCTTCGAGTACGAGACCAATATGCTGCTGCAGATGAAGAAGCAGCACATCGTCTGGCTCGAGCAGCCCATCGCCACGGTCTACGACCCGGAGGATTACAGCTCCCACTATAACGCCCTGAAGGACTCCTGGCGGATCCTGAAGATCATGCTCAGAAACGGACGCTGAGAGATGAAAAAATATCTGCAGCTGCTGAAGTATTCATTGAGCTCGGTGGCCTCCTGGGTGATCGACAACGGCCTGTTCCTGCTGCTCAAGACCTGGCTGGGCGTCCGCCTGGGCGCGGCGGCGGATCTGGTGTGCACGGCGCTGGCCCGGGCTGTATCGTCGTTTTTTAACTTCAACGCAAACAACAAACTGGTGTTCGGCCATCAGGGCGGATACGGCAGGGCGCTGCTGCGGTATTACTGCCTCGCGGTGCCGATCATGCTCTGCTCGGCCGGGATCGTGACCCTGCTTGACCATGTGTTCGGCGTCACGGCGCCGGCGCTCTCCACCGCCATCAAGATCTGTGTGGACGCGGTGCTTTTCCTCGCGAGTTACACGATTCAGAAAAAATGGGTCTTTTCCCAGAATGAAAACAAAAAGGACAGCCAATAGGCTGTCCTTTTTCCTGCGTATCACGATTTGGTGAAGCGTGTCCAGGGTTCCCTCGCGGGCGGCGGCGCGGTGAAACGCAGCTTCTCCCCGCTCTGCGGGTGGACAAAGTGCAGTTCATGAGACCAGAGGGCGATCTCGCCCTCACCGCCGCCATAGCGCCGATCGCCCAGCAGGGGCAGCTGCCGGGAGGCAAACTGCACCCGGATCTGGTGCGTGCGGCCGGTCAGCAGCTCCACACGGACGAGGCTGAGCTCATCCCGCTGCTCCAGCGTCTCATAGCGCAGCGCCGCTTCGCGCACGCCGCGGCGCATGCGTTTGACCACATAGCTCTTGTTGGAGCGCGCATCGTGGTACAGCAGATCGCGCATTTCTCCCTGCGCCGGCGCTGTCCCGCGGCAGACGGCAAGGTAGCGCTTCTCAAAGCCGCCCTCCGTGATCTGGCGGGAGAGGGAGGCGGCGGCCAGCTTCGTTTTGGCGTAGACCATCAGGCCGCCCACGGCCCGGTCCAGGCGGTGGACGCAGCAGATCTCTTTCGCCCCGGTCTGCTCGCGCAGCAGCTCAGGCATCCCGCCCTCCTCGGACAGCACGCCGACCGGCTTGATGCAGAAAACAAGCTGCGCATCTTCGTGTAGAATCTCCAAATTCATAGCATCACCACGCTTATTTTACGGGATCTTGATACAAATTGCAAGAACGCCTCTTGTGCGGTATAGCCGGATGTGATATATTTTATGACGAAAACTGGGCAAATCCTGCGATTTGCCCAAAGATTAACATAGGAGTGATTCCTTGGACATTACGAATATTATCAGCCTGCTGGGCGGCGTGGCGCTGTTCCTCTTCGGCATGACCCTGATGGGGGACGGGCTGAAGAAGGTGGCCGGCAACCAGCTGGAACTGGTTCTCTATCGCCTGACGGGAACGCCGCTGCGCGGAGTCCTGCTGGGCGCGGGCGTGACGGCTGTCATTCAGTCGTCTTCCGCCACATCGGTCATGGTGGTCGGCTTTGTCAACTCCGGCGTCATGAAGCTGCATCAGGCCATTTCCGTGATTCAGGGCGCACTGATCGGCACCAGCATCACGGGCTGGATCATTGCTCTTTCGAGCTTGGAGGGCGCGGGCTGGACGGCCCTGTTCTCCACCTCCAATCTCTCGGCCATGGTGGCCATCGTGGGCATCCTGCTGCGGATGTTCTCCAAGAAGCAGATCCACCACCATGTCGGCGATATCCTGATGGGCTTTGCGGTGCTGATGTTCGGCATGCACAGCATGAGCGGCGCGGTGGAGCCTCTGCGGGAAAACGTATACTTTCTGAATCTGATGTCCGGTGTGTCCCATCCGCTGCTGGGCATCCTGGTGGGCGCAGCCTTCACGGCGATCCTGCAGAGCGCCTCGGCTGCGGTCGGCATCCTGCAGGCCCTGTCCCTGACCGGTGCGATCACCTTCGCGCAGGCCTATCCGCTGATCCTCGGTATTGCCATCGGCTCCGCGCTGCCGGTGCTGATGTCTGCCCTGGGCGCCAAGGCGGACGGCAGAAGGGCTGCCTGGTCCTATCTCGTGATCGAGGTCCTGGGCGTGCTGATCTTTGGCCTGCTTTATTACGGCCTGGATGCGATCTTCCACTTTGAGCTGGACAACCTGGTGGTCGACACCTTCTCGGTGGCACTGATCAACACGATCTTCCGTGCGGCGACTTCTTTTGTGCTCCTGCCCTTTGACAGGCAGATCGAGAAGCTGACCGTGAACCTGATCAAGGAGAGCGAGGACGAGAAGTCCCTGGCCGGGGAGCTGGACCGGCTGGATGAGCGCTTTCTGGAGCATCCGGTGCTGGCCGTGGAGCAGAGCCGCATGACGGTCAACGCCATGGCGCGTACCGCGCGGGAGAATGCGCTGCGCGCTATGGGACTGGTGAGCTCCTTCAATGAGAGCGCGGCCCATAAGGTGGAGCTGACCGAGGACCTGGTAGACCTCTACGAGGACAAGCTGGGCACTTACCTCGTGAAGCTGAACACTCACGAGCTGAATGATCAGCAGAACGAGAGCGTTTCCAAGTACCTGCACACGCTGTCAGACTTTGAGCGTATCAGCGACCACGCCATGAACATCCTGGAGGTTGCCCGGGAGATCAACGAGAAGAAGATCGTCTTCTCCCCTGAGGCTGCCCGGGAACTCGCCGTGCTGACCGGGGCGCTGACCGAGATCCTGCAGATGTCGGTGGACGCTTTTGTGAACGAGGATCTGGCGCTGGCCTATCGGGTGGAGCCGCTGGAGGAGCGCATCGACGTGCTGTGCGATGAGATGAAGCTCAATCATATCGACCGGCTGCAGGAGGGCGTCTGTTCACTCGGCCAGGGCTTTGTGTTCAACGACCTGCTCACCAACTATGAGCGCGTGGCCGACCACTGTTCCAACATCGCCATCGCCATGATCGAGCTGCAGGCCGACGCCTACGATACCCACAGCTACGTCATCAACCTCAAGGAGCTCCATTCCCACAACTTTGACGAGCTCTATGAGGAGTACACAAAGAAATACGAGATCTGATGATCCGTACGCATGGAAACGAGGAAGAGCGTTCTTCCTCGTTTCCATTTGTGGGCAAAGGATCCGAATGGCTCCCCTTGCAGGGGAGCTGTCAGCGAAGCTGACTGAGGGGTAGAAACAGCGAAGGTCTTCCGTTCTTTCACGATTGTGAAACCCCTCCGGCCTTCGGCCACCTCCCCTTTCAGGGGAGGCATGGGGCATGGGCGACAACTGGATGCGAGGAGGAGAATTCTTCCTCGTTTTTTTGCGACCTGACGGTGAAAAAAGGTTTATATACAGACAGAGAGGAGGGATCGTATGGAAGACAAAGACATCGTCGATCTCTATTGGCAGCGATCGGAGCAGGCACTCCGGGAGACCGAGATAAAATATGGGGCCTACTGTCGGACCATTGCCGGGCGGATCCTGCAGAACGAAGGGGACACAGAGGAGTGTCTCAATGACACCTGGCTGCGCGCGTGGAACGCCATGCCCACGGATCGGCCCGCCTTCCTGGGCGGCTATCTGGGAAAGCTCTGCCGCTGGCTGAGCCTGAACCGGCTGCGAGATGCGGCAAGACAGCGGCGCGGTGGGGGTGAGACGGCGCTCGCCCTGGAGGAGCTGGACGAGATGATCGCCGCGGCGGCGGACACCGAGAAACAGGTGGAGAGTCTGGAACTGAGCCGTGTAGTTTGTAATTATGTAAACCAAATGAGAGAGCCGGCACGCAGCATTTTCCTTTGCCGCTATTGGTACATGGCATCGGTAAAAGAGATCGGCGAACGTTTTGGATACAGCGAGAGCAAGGTCAAATCCATGCTTGCGCGAAGCAGGAACAGGCTCAAAGAGGCTTTGGAGAAGGAGGGTTTGCTTTGAAGGCGGAGGATATTCTGTATGCCATGAACGAGGTGGAGGACGAGCCCCTGCGCCGTGCTGGACAGTGGCTGGACGGGAAAAAGGCGCTTCGGCTCCGTCCTCACATAGGGCGGGTGCTGCTGATCGCAGCGGCGCTGGCCTTTGCGCTGGGCGGGATCGGCTGGTATGTTTATCACAGCGCCATCGCGGCGCGTTTTCCCCGAAAAGGGGAGACGCTGACTTACCACGAAGCGTACTATGATGAACACGCGGAATACGAGGAAGAGGTTCAGATCTCAAGGGCAGGGCTTGTGATCCAGGTAGACAGTGAGGCGGAGAGCCGGGTCTGCCTGTTCACGCCGCCGGATGTGGGCTTTGCGCGAACAGCCTTTATGAATTTTGCTTCCGTGCTGGAGACCGGAGAGCTCCCGGAGGGCGTCTATACCTCCTATCCGCCGGAGCTCCGTGTCGGGCTGGAAGAAGGGCTCCGCCAGGCCGGCGTCAGCAGGACCGAGGCGGAGGACCTGTGTTTCCGCTGGTATCTATACCAAGAGGATCGGGAAGCGCCGACCCTGATGGTGGAGATCTACAACGCCTACGATCTGTACGGAAGAGATCTGATCCTGGGCCTCCGGGACGCGGAGGTGGAGATCGTCTCCGAGCCGGAGACGGAAGGAATCCAGCGGCTGGAGCTTCGACACCATCAGCTGCTCGAGAGCAATTACCTGCTCCAGTTTGATTCGGAACGCCAGTACCTGCTGGTGATCTGCGGGGACAGCGCATCGTATGATTTCCCCGCGCTGGAGGCCTTTGCGGATTCCCTGGCGATCCAGCAGACGAAACTGACCGTGACCGCGCGGGAGACAGACAGCCGGGGCTTCAAGGTGCTGGCCACCCCGGACGGCTGGCTGCCGGAAGCATGGCAATAGAAAAAACGAGGCTGTGAAAAACCTTCACAGCCACGTTTTTATCTTTGGGAAAGCATTAGAAAAGAACCTGCAGCAGAACGAGAAAGATCACGCCCGGCACGCCGAAAAAGCCCGTGATCAGGGCAGAGACCAGCGTGATCGGGACGGAGATGCCGATAAACTCCCCGAAAAAGTTGAAGATAAACAGTACCACGAAGCCCAGCGCCGCGTTGAGCGCCAGCTTGAGGATCCATTTGATCGGCGCCGAGAGGATCTTGATGAGCAGGATCACAAAGACCACCGCGGCGGCGAGCATCATCAGACTGGACAGAGTTTCCAAATTATCACCTCAATATTTTTGACAGGTCGGCACATACTAAGCTCGGACAGTTTTCCGGGCGCGAGAGACAGAGAAACGCCGGATGGGAATCCTGTATTCTTATATAGAGATACATCCAAAACGGGAAAATGTCAAGCGGCCGCATGGGGCTGCGGGGCGGGGCGCGTGTGTGCCCCGCCTTTTGGCAGCGTCAGGAGCAACACGAGAATAAGATTAGTTTCGTATTGCGCCCTCCCGTTCTTTCTTCTTGAGAAAAGAAAGAACGGGGTGCGCCCGGTGTAAGAAAGAAAAGATCGTTGGTCTGGTCGCAGGTGACAACCTACGGTCAAAACCATCTTCGCCGCCGGCCTTATGTTGGCATGCCTTAGGTGTTTCAGTGTCCGCTGCCGCTACTACATACAGCACGCAGAGAATGCTCTTCCTGTACAGGCGGCTCGGCACACGTGTTTTGCCTGTAGGGGCCGGCGCCCTCGACGGCCCGGAAAGCTGATAATATATGCAGTCGAGCCGCGGTGCCTAGCGGGTTGCCATCCCGGTCAGAAGCACGATTGAGCGGCAGCGGTATGCGGGACCAGCAGCTACGCGTAATTGCGATAGCGGTGACCTGGATTTTGTCCATAAATTCCCCTGTTTCTGCGAGGGGTCAAGGGGAAACCTCCCCTCAAGGTGTCGACAAAGTGTCGACACCTTGAGCATCAAAAATGAGAACTT
>CAMOXI010000068.1 GCA_946628965.1 uncultured Clostridia bacterium
GCAGGCGCAGGTGAAGGGCCATGGCACTCAATCAGGAATACTTTGACGCGATCCACATCGACGTGGTGAAAAAGAAATACTACAACGCCAACAAGGTGGAGGCCGTCTTTGCCGACATTCGCCGTGAGGCCGAGGAGCTGACCGCCGAGAACGAGCGGATGCGCACCGCACTCTCCGCCCTGGCCGACCGCCGGGTGGAGCTGGGGGACGCCATGCTCTCTGCCCAGGGGGTCTACCGCGGCATCATCGAGAAGGCCAACGCCCGTGCCGCGGCCATCATCGCCGAGGCCGAGCGCCGCGCCGCCGCGATCGAGGAGGAGGCCCGCCAGCAGCAGAGCGCCGCGATTGAGCGCGTGGAGCGCCTCTTTGGCGTCATGAAGGAGCAGCATCTGGCCGCGATCGAAACGCTCAACAAGGAGTGGCAGGACTATCTCTGCGGTCTGTACCCCGAGGAGGGGGCGGCCGAGGAGCCGACGGCGGAAGCAGACGGGGATACAGCTTTGGAGGAAGAGGCTTCGGCAGATTCGGTTCCCGCCGGGGAGCCGCTGCCCGCCGACCTGGCCGACAAAGTGGACGCCATCGCGCGGGAGCTCTTCGCCATCGAAGAAGACGAATAAGCGCGCCGCCTCTCGCTTGCAAAGCAGCGGCGGCCGTGGTAGAATAACCCAGGTTTTGGAAACGCACCGGGCGGTATGCCCTTTGGATATGACTATGGATTTATCGGAACTCAAGCTGGTCACGGCCAGCAACATCATCAAGCTGCGCACCGGCGCGGGGATGACCCAGGCGGAGTTGGGCGCAGCGCTCAATTATTCGGACAAGACCATCTCCAAGTGGGAGCGTGGCGAGGCCATTCCCGATGCGTATGTGCTCACCCAGATGGCGGAGATCTTCGGCGTAAGCGTGGATATGTTGCTCTCCTCCCATGACAAGTGGCAGCCCGCGCCCGATCCGGACGCAGTGCCGGACCGGAGCTACAGCGTGAGCATGATCATCGCGGTGGCGGTCATCGGCGTCTGGACCCTGGCGCTTACCGCCTTCGTGGCGCTCTGGCTGGTGGGGATCATCCGCTGGCAGATCTTTGTGGTGGCCCTGCCGATCTCGATCCTCACCTATCTGGTGCTGATCTGCGTGTTCGGCAAGCGCCGGCACCTGCAGTATGTGATCGCCGTCTTCGTCTTCAGCCTGTTTCTCACGGTCTATCTGCTCTTCCTGCAGTCCAACCCCTGGCAGATCTTTCTGATCTGCGTGCTGGCAGAGGTGCTGGTCTTTCTGAGCTGCAACATCAAAAAGCGGCCCAGGTTCCTGCAGAAAAAGTCCAAACAAAAAGAGTCGAATGTATGATTCTACAAATCGTAGAGTCGAAAAGAGCCGGGGTAGACCTTCGTCTACCCCGGTCCTCTTTTTGTTCCGGGACTGGTAGAGTCCTCAAACCGCACAGTAGCTTGCGGTTTCGACCCGTCCGTTATATGGTAAAACCATCAAGCAAAGATGAAAGGATGGTATTCCATGAGCTACGTTCTGAGCTGCTGCTCGCCCGCCGACCTGACCAAAGAACAGTTTGAGGCGCGAGACATTCACTATATCTGCTTCCACTACTTCCTGAGCGGCAAAGCCTATCTGGACGATCTGGGCCAGTCCATCCCCCATGACGAGTTTTACGCCCGCATGGCGGCCGGGGAGGACACCAGCACCTCCCAGATCAGCATCTCCGAGTATGTGGACTTCTTCTCCTCCTTCATGGAGCAGGGACTGGATGTGGTGCACGTCTGCCTGTCCTCCGGCATCTCCGGCACCATCAACTCCGCCCAGAACGCGGCCCTGATCGTGCGGGAGCGCTACCCGGAGCGCAAGATCTATATTGTGGACTCCCTGGCGGCCTCCGGCGGCTACGGCCTGCTGATGGACGCCGCCGCCGATAAACGGGACGAGGGCCTCTCCGCCGAGGAGCTGGTCAAGTGGCTGGAGGAAAACCGCCTCAAGCTGCACCACTGGTTCTTCTCCACAGATCTGACCTTCTTCGTCAAGGGCGGGCGCATCTCCAAGACCGCGGCCGTCTTCGGCGGACTGCTGGAGATTTGCCCGCTGATGAACGTGGACTATGAAGGCAGGCTCGTCCCCCGCCACAAGATCCGCACCAAGAAAAAAGTCATCCGCGAGTGCGTCAAGAAGATGGAAGAGCACGCCCGCGACGGCTATGATTACGACGGCAAGTGCTACATGACCATGTCCGCCTGTATGCCGGACGCCCGCGCCGTGGCCGATCTGATCGAGGCCAAGTTCCCGAAACTCAACGGCAGGGTGGTCATCAACAGCATCGGCAACCTGATCGGCTCCCACACCGGCCCGGGCACCGTGGCCCTCTTCTTCTGGGGCGACGAACGCGTGGACTGAGACCGGAATACACAAAAACCGACAGACGCTAAGGAAATCGCGTCTGTCGGTTTTCTTATTTCTCGCATTTGCCGCAGCGGCTGCAGCCGTTGCAGCTGATACGCATGCCGCAGCGTTCGCAGCGTGGGCCGAAATACGGCACGTACAGCTCCTCTTTCGGGATGGGATAGCCCCAGGTATCCGTCAGCCTGAAGTCCATGGGCTTTCCCCGGAAGCTCAGGCCGGATTTGTGCGCCTGCTCGGTCTGCAGGCTTCCCTCCAGACGGTAGGTCTTCCCGTCCTTCACAAAGCGGCGGCCCGTGCCGCAGAAGACAAAGGTCACGTTGTACGCGGCGCACTCGTCGTGCAGGGCCTTGACCCACTCGTAATGGCAGGGCCGCGCGCCGCCGTAGTTTTCCCCGTCGCAGAGGACCTGCTCGATCTGCCCGGCGGGCAGATAGTCCCGGATCGTGACCGGGCCGATGAAGGGCGCGCACATGATGCCCTTGTGTTTGAAGGGCAGATCCAGCAGGATCGGGATGCGCTCGTCTGCCCGGCGCTGGTTTTCACAGGTGACGTTGAACATCACGTTCTCCCAGCCCTCGCCCCAGTTCCGGGGCAGATGCCCGGCCACCCGCTGGGGCCGCTTGGTGAGCAGGAAAAACTTCACGTCCGGCCGCATGCGCATGATCTCCCAGGCCTCGTCCCGCCAAGGATCGGCCTCCTCCAGGAAAAAGTCCGAGGTCATGCAGACCCGCAGCATCTCGCCGCTTTTTACCTTGAACCGCCCCTCCCGGTCCCTGGAGAGCGGATAGCGAAAGCCGGCCTTCGTGCGGTAGATCTCGCCGCCGTCCTTGCCGCGCAGGGCGTCCAGATAATACATATAACAGTTCTGGCAGCCTTCGCTGCACTTTTTGCAGCCGTGCCAGGGGTTCCAGATATCGTGCATGGGTGTTGCTTTCTCCGCTGTTCAGCGGGATGTTTTCGTCTCTCTATCCCTTGCGGAGGACCCGGAAGGGATCCGCCCCGTCGCCGGAGAGGCTGGTGAAGTTCAGGCTCGCGCCCACATGCTCTGCCATGCTCTGGCGTGCCAGCTCCGGCATGCGCATGCGGATGGCGGAGACCACGGAGATGTGGTTATACTTGACGCTGGCCATCCAGGGGTTGGCGTCGTTATCCTGCTGGACGATGAAATTCAGCATGGAGGCCTGATACATGGTGAGCTTGGGCAGGATCTGCTCATAGCTCTGTACGATGTAGGGATTGCCGCAGGAGTCGATGATCAGCCGGTGGAAGGGCATATCCGTGTCCTTCATGCCGCGGATGTCCCGGTTCTCCACGCTCTCCTTGAAGGCCTCGGCCAGCAGGCTCAGTTCCCGCACCACATGGTCGTCCGCCCGGTAGGCGCAGAGGGCGGCCGCCGTGCTCTCCACCGCGTCGCGCACGCGATAGAGGTCGATCATGTCCGTCAGGCTCAGATCCAGCACGAAGCTGCCCGGCTGGCCCGGGTGGCTCACCACGAAGCCGATCTCGGAGAGGCCGGAAACGGCCTCGGCCACCGGCGTGCGGGAGATGCCCAGGGAGGCCGCGATCTGGTTCACATTCAGCTTGCTGCCCGGCGCGATGCGCAGGCTCAGGATCTCGTCATAGAGAAGCTTCATGACCAGATCCTTGAGCTTGGCGTCAGGGCTTGCGGCCATGTACTGTTTGAGTTGATATTTGTCCATATTCAGCCCTTTCTGAAGAGGCTCCGGATGCGGTCTGCCAGCCCTTTCCCCTTCTCCGCGGGCGGAAGATCCGCCTTTCCGGGGCGATAGTCTTCCCCGTCATACAGGCGCAGCGGGCCGGAAGCCTCGAGCAGCTCCGGTCTCTGCAGCAGCGCCTCCGCCTGGGCGGCGTCAAGCGCGTCGTTCGTCAGATCCGCGAACACGGCGATCAGCCCCTGCTCCCAGGCGCCGTTGAGGCGCTCTCCTTCTCTTCCCAGCGGATCCAGGAGCAGCAGTCCGTCCTCCTCCCGGCGGATGCCGCCGGGCAGCCTGCTCAGGCCCACAAGGCGCAGGCAGCCGCCGTCCCCCAGGCTCCGGAGGCAGGAAGCGTCAGCCCTTGTCTGGGCCTTGTCCTCCCTCAGTTCCCAGCGCAGGGGCGAAACCCGCTCCCAGTGCTGCTTTCCGCCGCTCTCCGGGTACTGTACGCGGCTGCTGACAAAGAGGCAGCGCAGGCCGGGCAGGCGGAAGAAATCCGTCTGATAGCTGCCGGGCGCGGTCTCCTCCGGCACCTTGATGACGCCGGATTGGCGCAGGCCCTCGCCGTCCCCGCCCAGATGCAGGATCTTGCGGTAGCCCCGGTCGAAGGCGATGTGCCGCCCGCCGAGACTGAGGTCGCTTTTGATCTCCGCGAGCGCCCGGTTTCCGACCCGGAGCGCCGGGGAGAATCCCAGCAGATCCAATACCAGGTGTTCATGCTCCAGACGGGTCTCGGTGTGATCCTTCACACCGGCCGGGCCCCTGCCGATGTGCAGCACATACTCGTCAAGGCTTCGCTCGAAGAGGGCAACCAGCAGGAGCGAGGAGAGGCTCCCATCCGCTTGCATCCCCGTCTCCGCCGCGGTCCAGGTCCGAAGGCCCTCCGCCTCCAGCCGGACTTCGGAGGCCCAGTGAAACACGCCGGGCTCCACGGAAAGGCGCAGCGCCAGGATGCCCGCGTCATTTCCGGCACGCAGACGCAGCGTTCCGATCTCATTCATGTCTCCGTGCCCTCCTTGTTTTTTCTCAGTGGCTGCTCTCGTAATTGCGGATCACGCCCTCCAGCTTCGAGAGCAGGCGGGAAGCCGGGCGCTTGAGGTATTTTGCGGCGTCGGCCACGGTGGCCTTTTTCAGCATGCCCTTGGCCAGGGGCGTATTCATCATGGCGAGAAAGGGCTTGGCGCGGGGTTCTGTGCGGGCCAGCTCGTCCAGCAGCCAGGGATAGGCGTTCAGAATGTCGGTCAGTTTGGTGTTTTCGTCGATGATCATGGTTTGCTGCGTTCCTTTCAAAATGTTTTTTTATCCGAGCTTATCGCCGTTTTTCACCGGCTTGTCTGGGGTAATCAATACCACGCCGCCCTCGCTGTAGGTGCCGAGGACCAGCACCTCGGAGAAGAAGTTTGCGATCTGCCGGGGCGGGAAGTTCACCACCGCCAGCACCTGCTTGCCCACCAGCTCTTCGGGCTGGTACTGTTGCGTGATCTGGGCTGAGGAGCGCTTCACACCCAGCTCCTCCCCAAAATCCACAGCCAGCTGATAGGCGGGCTTGCGGGCCTTTTCAAAAACCTTCGCCTCCACGACGGTGCCGACGCGGATGTCCAGCTTCATGAAATCGTCAAAGGTGGCCATGGCGATGCTCCTTTACACTTTAAATAATAAAATAAAAATACCATGCGAAAGCGGGAATTGCAAGGGATGCGGGCCTCTGCCGTTGAATTTCTTTTGCCCCTGTGGTAAAATTCCTTATCCTGATTTGGCTCCGCCGCGTAAGCTGGGCAGAGAGTGAGAGCAGTATGAAGGCAGAACGGGCATATCCGAAAGTCACCGTCTCCGAGAAGGGGGCGCGCTGGGTCGGCGAGGGGCATCCCTGGATCTACGAGAGCGACGTGCGCGGCACAGAGCCCTGCGAAAACGGGGCGCTGGTGGACGCTGTGAGTGAGAAGGGGCGCTATCTGGGCTCCGGCTTTTTCAGTGAGAAGAGCAAGATCCGCGTTCGGCTCCTCTCCCGCAACGCGAACGACCGCTTTGACGAGGCCTTCTGGCGGCGCCGCCTGCGCTACGCCTGGGACTACCGCAAGGCGGTCATGGCCGGGGATCTGGACTGCTGCCGCATCGTCTTCGGCGAGGCAGACGGTTTTCCCGGTCTCACGGTGGACAAGTTCCACGACCTGCTGGTGACGCAGACCCTCTCCGTGGGCATGGAACGCATCAAGCCTCTGCTCTTCCCCGCGCTGGTCGAGATGCTGCGCGCCGACGGGCAGGAGATCCGCGGCCTTTACGAGCGAAACGACGTTGCCATCCGCTCTCTGGAGGGGCTTGAGCAGGGCAAAGGCTGGTTTGCGCTGCCCGGGGAGCCGCTGCCCGAAAGCCCGCTGACCGAGATCTGCGAGAACGGGATCTACTATGCCGTGGACGTGGAGAACGGGCAGAAGACCGGCTTCTTCCTGGATCAGAAGTATAACCGCCTGGCGGTGGCGCGCCTCGCGAAAGGGCGGCGCGTGCTGGACTGCTTTACCCACACCGGCTCCTTCGCCATAAACGCCGCCAGGGGCGGGGCCGAGCATGTGACCGTGGTGGACATTTCCGAAAGCGCCGTCGAGATGGCGCGGAAAAACGCCAAGCGCAACGGGCTGAGCGACCGGATGGACTTCCTCGCGGCCGACGTCTTCGACCTGCTGCCCGCGCTGGAGAAGCAGGGCAAGGCGCCCTATGACTTCATCATCCTGGACCCGCCCGCCTTCACCAAGTCCCGCAAGACCGTGGGCAGCGCGGAGCGCGGCTACAAGGAGATCAACTACCGGGCGCTGAAGCTGCTGCCCCGGGGCGGCTACTTTGCCACCGCCTCCTGCAGCCATTTCATGGAGGACGGGCTGTTTCGCAAGATGCTGCGTGACGCCGCGCGGGACGCGGGCGTGGAGCTGCGGCAGATCGAGGCCCGGCAGCAGGCGCCCGACCACCCGATCCTCTGGAACGTGCCGGAGACCGATTATCTCAAGTTCTACCTGTTCCAGGTGGTGTGAAAAGACGGGGATGTGAAAAAGCATTTTCACATCCCCGTTACTCTCCGGAGACCAGGGCTTCCTTCTGCGCCTTGGTCAGGCGCTTGATGTGCCATTCCCGGCTCATGGCCTCTTCCTTTGTGGGAAAGGTCTCCGCATGCACCAGCGTCACCGCGCGGCGGCTGCGGGTATATTTCCCGCCGCGGCCCTCGTTGTGGGCGCGCAGCCGCCCCTCCAGGTCGTTGGTCCAGCCGGTGTAGAGGCTGCCGTCGGCGCAGCGGAGCATGTAGCAGACGTTCACGCCTCTTCTCCGTTCCGCTTCACCTGTCTGATATTCTTTTCGAATTTGGAGCGCGCGCCCATGACCTCGTGCCCGCAGCCGAGGCAGCGGAGTTTAAAGTCCGCCCCCACGCGCAGTACGGCCCATTCCCTGCTCCCGCAGGGGTGGGCCTTCTTCATGGTCAGAATATCGCCGATCTGAATATCCATTTCGAGTGGTCAGTGGCCAGTGGTCAGTGCTCCGTGAAGGCCGGTGAATCCACCTCTTCACTGCTCACTTTTCACTGTTCACTTTTTATCCTTTCCCAATAAACTTTGGCGGCCTGTTCGGTTTTGTTGTCGCCGTATTCGTAATACTTCACGCCCCGCAGCGCGTCGGGCAGATACTGCTGCTTCACCCAGTGGCCCGGGTAGTCGTGGGGGTACTTGTAGCCCTGCTCCCGCTCAAAGCCCGTGCCGTCTGCATGGACGTTCTGCAGCTCACGCGGGACGGAGCCGGTCTTGCCTGCCTTCACGTCGCTCCAGGCCTTCATGATGCCCGTGCTCGCGCTGTTGGACTTGGGGGACGTGGCCAGCAGCACCGCGGCCTCCGCCAGCGGGAGCTGCGCCTCCGGTAGCCCCAGCTGCAGCGCAGAGTCCACGCAGGCCTTCACAATGGGCACGGCCTGGGGCCAGGCAAGACCGATGTCCTCGCTGGCCGAGCACAGGAGCCTGCGGCAGGCGCCGATCAGATCTCCGGCCTCCAGAAGCCGCGCCAGGTAGTGGAGCGCCGCGTCCGGGTCCGAGCCGCGCAGGGACTTCATCAGGCCCGAGAGGATGTCGTAATGGTCGTCCCCTTCCCGGTCATAGCGCATGGCGCTGCGCTGGGAGATGGCCTCCGCGTCGGCAAGGGAGATGCTGTCCCGATCCCAGGCAGCGGAGAACAGGAGTTCCACCGCGTTGATGGCCTTGCGCACATCCCCGCCGCAGGCGGAGGCGATGCGGGCCGTGACGCCGGGTTCCAGCGCAAGCGGCGTCTCCCGCCGAGCATTCATGATCTCCACCGCCCGCTTTACGGCAAGCTCGGCGTCCGCCGGGGCGATGGGCTTGAACTCAAAGACCGTGGAGCGGCTCAGGATCGCGTTGAACACATAGAAATAGGGGTTTTCCGTGGTGGAGGCGATGAGCGTGATGCGCCCGTCCTCGATGAATTCCAGCAGGGACTGCTGCTGCTTTTTGTTGAAGTACTGGATCTCGTCCAGGTACAGCAGCACACCGCCCGGGGTCAGGAAGGTGTCCAGCTCGTCAATGATGCGCTTGATGTCCGCAATGCCCGCCGTGGTGGCGTTTAATTTACGCAGGGTGCGGTTGGTGCGCTCGGCGATGATGCGGGCCACCGTGGTCTTGCCGGTGCCGGAGGGGCCGTAGAAGATCATGTTCGGGAT
>CAMOXI010000069.1 GCA_946628965.1 uncultured Clostridia bacterium
TCTCCCACGAGCTGCGCACCCCCATGACCACCATCGCCGGCTTTGCCGACGGCATTCTGGACGGAACGATCCCCCCGGAGGACGAGCGGAAGTATCTGATCTCCATACGGGATGAGACCCGCCGCCTCTCCCGCCTGGTGAAGGATATGCTGGGCGTCTCCCAGGCCAGGGCCAGGGCGGCGGATCCCAGCCACCGCACGGTGTTCGACGTGTCGGAGCTGATCTTGCAGACCTTGCTGAGCTTTGAGAGCCGCGCCACCAAAAAGAACCTGGATGTGGATCCCCAGCTGCCCGACAACCCCATCCTGGTCCGGGCGGACAAGGACGCCATCACTCAGGTCATCTACAACCTGCTGGATAACGCCGTGAAATTCGCTACTCCAGGCAGCTGCCTGGTGGTAAAGCTCTATAAGGACAGCGGCAAGGCCTATGTCTCCGTCAAGGACTACGGCGAGACCATCCCGCCGGACGATCTGCCCTTCATCTTCGACCGCTTCCACAAGTCCGACCGCAGCCGCAGCCTGGACAAGGACGGCGTGGGTCTGGGCCTGTACCTGGTAAAAACCATCCTCAACAGCCACGATGAGGACATCGCGGTCAAAAGTGAGGACGGCATGACAGAATTTGTATTTACGCTTCCCCTCGCGGAGAGCACGAAACAGAGGGATAAAAATGAGCAGCACCTGGTATGAAAACACATCCGAATGGTACGCCCCGCGGGAGACGGCGCCCGCCAAAGCGCCCGAGCTGAGCGTTCCGCAGAAGAAAACGAAAAAAGGCTGGACGCCGCTGCGCATTTCCGGCGCGGTATTTCTCCTGCTGGCGCTGATCGTCGCGAGTTCCCTGCTCTTCGGCGGTCTCGGCAAAGAGGCGCCGACGCTGGATCTGCCCGCGCAGACATACGAGAGCACCGACGACCTGCCCTCGGACCCCGCCCAGTTCTTCAAGAACTTCTATCAGAGCACGACGACGGACGTCACCGACATCGATATAGCGCGCGCCAAACTGCCCATCGACTTTACGATGGAGCTCACGCCCGCCGCGGGAGAGGAGCTGAGCCTCCAGGAGCTGTATGAGAAGTGCAGCAAGTCCATTGTGGCCATCTCCGCCTATGAGAACACTTCCATCGGCTACAGCTGGGGCACCGGCGTGATCCTCAGCGCAGACGGCCTGATCCTGACCAACACCCACGTGATCAACGGCTGCGACCGCGCGGTCGTCACCCTCCCCGACGACAGGGAGTTTGAGGCCCTGCTGGTGGGCGCCGACGCCATCAGTGACGTGGCGCTGCTCAAGATCGACGCCAAGGGCCTTCCCGTAGTGGAGTTGGGCGAGAGCGCCTCCCTGCGCGTGGGCGATCATGTGGCCGCCATCGGCAATCCCCTCGGCGAGACCTTCCGCAACACGCTGACGGACGGCATCATCTCCGCCATTGAGCGCGGCGTGCAGTATAACGGCCGCAGCATGACCCTGCTGCAGACCAACACCGCCCTGAACGAAGGAAACTCCGGCGGTGCCCTCTTCAACATGCACGGGCAGATGGTGGGCGTCACCAACATGAAGATGATGTCCTCCTATTCCAGCATTGAGGGCATCGGCTTTGCGATCCCCTCCTCCACGGTGCGCAGCGTGGTGAACGCGCTGGTCAAGGACGGCGAAGTGCGCGGCCGCCCCTCCATCGGCATCACGGTGGGCAGCATTCCCGACGCCGCCAAGAGCGAATACAATCTGCCGGACGGGCTCTACATCACAGCAGTGAGCAAAGGCTCCGACGCAGAAGCCAAGGGCATCCTGCCCGGTGACGTGCTGACCGCGGTCAACGGCGAGCCGGTTACGGTGAGCGACGATGTGGTCGCCATCAAGAACCAGCTTCAGGTGGGCGACACGATCCACTTCACCATCTGGCGCGACGGCGAGACGCTGGAGTTTGACGTCGTCCTGATGGATACGAACGATATTTACGGGAAGTAAAGTGGGCAGTGGCCAGTGACAAGTGGTCAGTTTGCTCAGGAACATGATCCGGAAGAAGTCCTTATCTCTGCAGCTGCCCGGCATGTCAAAAAAGATGGCTGAATTCGCAGCAATATGCGAATTCAGCCATCTTTTTGTTTCTCTTATGAAGACTCCCTCGATCAGAATTGCTTTGTGCCGCAATACTCTTTCCCGCGGAAGCCAACTGGCCACTGACCACTAGCCACCGGCCACTAAAGGTAAACCGCCGTGAACTGATGCCATTCTTCCTCGCAGTGGTGCTCGATGACGCGCAGGCCCGCCCGCTCGATCGCGGCGCGCACCTCGTCCTCCCGGCCCTCGATGATGCCGGAGGTGATGAACACACCCTCCGGCTTCAGAAAACCGGGGACGTGGGGCGCAAGCGGGATGATCACATCCGAGACGATGTTGGCCAGCACCAGGTCATAGCCTGTGCCGAAGCCGCGGCGCAGGGACGCATCGGCGATCACGTCCCCAGCGCAGGCAGTAAGGCGGTCCGCACCGATCCCGTTGAGGGCGGCGTTGGACATCACCACATCCGGTGCCTTGGGGTCAATGTCGCAGCCGAGGCAGCTCTTTGCACCGAGCACCAGCGCGCCGATCCCCAGGATCCCGCTGCCGCAGCCCAGATCCAGCACACGGGTCTCCGGCGTGACACACTTCTCCAGGGCCGCCAGGCACATGCGGGTCGTGGCGTGGCTCCCGGTGCCGAAGATCAGGCCCGGATCCAGCCGCAGGGCCGTCCTCCCGTCTTCCGGGATCTGCTCCCACTCCGGGACGACCACCAGCTTCTCGCCCACTTCGATGGGCTTATAGTACTCCCGCCAGTTGTTCTCCCAGTCGCTGTCCTCCACCATGGAGACATTGACCTCGCCGTAGGCGGCGCGGATGGCGCGCAGCGTCTTCTGCCCCTCCCCGTCGTCCGTCAGATAGCACTTGATGCGGCTGACGCCGGCATACTGCTGCTCCAGCTCGTCATCCACATAATCCCAATACTGATGATTGTTCTCCAGAAAGGTCTGAAAATCAGCCTCGTTCTCGATCACAAAGCCGCCCACGCCCATGGCGCTCATTTCCTCACAGCGGCGGTCGATCTCCTCCGCCGGGGTATCGACGATCACTTCTATATAACGCATGGCTGCGCTCCTCTCCTGTCATAACTGCTGTGTATCGCAAGATTTACAGTATTATAGCAAAACCGCTTCCCCTCGTCAATCCGACGGAGAAACGGCCATTTTTTGTCGTTCCTTTTGTCATTTTTGTGTCAAACGCTGATTGACATTTAACAAACAACATGGTATATTTTGCCTGGAAAGCAAAAGAGAAGCGTATTTTTTCCCGGGTTTTCTCCCGGCCCCCCGTTGCTTTTCGCGTGATTTACAAACCCCATACACGATAACTTAACGGCCCTGCCGTTTCTGGAGGAATAGACTATGAAATGCCCTCGCTGCGGACACGAGATGACCCTGGACGGTCACAGAAAAATCGATCTTTATATGTGCTATGAATGCGGCTATATTGAGGGCCGCAACATGGGGCCGGAGGTCTTCACTCCGAAAACCAGCAATTACAAGCGTCTGCGCAGTATGAACCTGAACGAATCCGTCGCCTTCATCGCCCAGGGTCTGGGCGTGGACGAGGATCGCGTCGCCGCCTGGCTGGACGCCCCTGCCCGCTGATCTTCCATTCTTTTCCCTCTTCTTCCCACCCCCCGCATAATCCCCCTGTGCTCTGCACAGGGGGATTCAAGGTGTCGACAAAGTGTCGACACCTTGAGCATCAAAAATGAGAACTTCCGGAAAAGTTCTCATTTTTGAGATTATCAAACGCGAGAGGGAATAACCAATCCCCTCTCGCGCTCTCCCCATGCGTGTCCTGCTTCCGTCGCATGAGTTTGTCTACAGTCTGAATCCCCCTGTGCTCTGCACAGGGGGATTCCAATGTGTTGCCATAGCCGAAGGCTTTGTTGCATCGGGGTTTATCTGCAAAATCAAACAGCCCGGTCTGCTGACCGGGCTGTTTGCTGTCTGTGATTTGATCTGCTCAATAGCGATTGTCGCAGCGGCCGTCCGCACCGAAATGATAGTGCGTTCCGTCCGTGGTCTGCACGGTGGTGTTCGTGAGCATGGCGCCGTCGTCCCCGACCGCGTAGATCCCGCTGTCGGTATGGATGACCGTGCGGGTCAGCATCGCGCCGCTCTCACCGAGATAGTACCACTTGCCGCTGGCCTTGACCCAGCCGGTGCGCATGGCGCCGCTGCCGTCCAGGAAGTACCACTTGCCGTCCAGGTACTGCCAGCCGGTCTGCATCGCGCCGTTTGCGTTCATGTAATACCAAACGCCGCCGACCTTGACCCAGCCGGTCTGCATCGCGCCGCTGGTGTTGAGATAGTACCACACGCCGCCCGACTTGACCCAGCCGGTCTGCATCACCCCGCTGCTGCTGAGATAATACCACTTGCCGCCCGACTTGACCCAGCCGGTCTGCATCGCGCCGCTGCCGTCAAAATAGTACCAGCCGCCGCCGATTTTCTGCCAGCCGGTCTGCATGACGCCATTTGCGTCAAAGTAATAGGTCACGCCCTTGTCGTCCTTGCAGAGGCCGGTGGCCTTGTTGCCTGCGGCATCGATGAAATACCACTTTCCGTCCCGCTTCTGCCAGCCGCCGTACCAGTTCTGATTGGCCGCCGTGTCGCTGACGCTGACCGTCTGCCCCGGTACCGCGATCTCACCCTCGGCAAACACCGTGGTCGGCAGCAGGGACAGGCAAAGGATCATGCACAGCACGACAGCTACGAGTTTCCGCATTGTTTTCATATCAGCACGCTCCTTTATTGCAACCATATTATGTCTACTTGATTTGATTATAGCACACTTTTCTGCTTCGTCAAATAATATTTGTGTCTGTAGGCACAGTTTTTCTTCCCACAGTCCGCCTTTCGCTGTGGAGAACCGTGTTGTCAAGTATCGAAAAACGTGATATAGTAAGCGATAATGATCATCGGATAGCGAAATCAATCGATCGTTCGATTGATTTCGCTGCCAAACGACTAGTTTGGCAGCGAATGATTCATGGAATCATTCGCCCGATGCTCATTGCAATAAATATATGGCAAAACAGCTGTGCTGTTTTGCTGCGCCGCAAAGCGGCGCGGCGAAAAGCTTCTTGGCTTTTCGCCATCCTATATTCATTATAAAGTGCCTGCTGATGTATGGATTTCAAGTCGAATTTGTGACCGGAGGGAGGGAAACGCATGGTCTTCAGTTCGGCGATCTTTCTTTTCGCGTTTCTTCCCCTCGTCTATCTGCTGACAAGGCTGACGAAAAACCTGCGCCTGCAGAATCTGCTGCTGGCGCTGGCCAGCCTGGTCTTCTACGCCTTCGGGCAGCTGCAGTATCTGCCGCTGTTTCTCGCCTCCGTTGTGGTCAACTACCTCGCAGGGCTCCTGCTCTCCGGCCGTTTTGCACAAAGCAGGATCGTTCTGGCCACTGCCGTGGTGCTGAACCTGGCCGTGCTGGGCGTCTTCAAATACACGGATTTCCTGCTCTCCAACCTGAGCGCCGCTTTGGGGACCGCGCTCCCGCTGACCGGGATCGTGCTGCCCATCGGCATCAGCTTTTTCACCTTCCAGGGTCTGAGCTATGTGATCGACACCTATCGGGAGCCGGAAAACGGGACACGGGACTTTCTGAAGCTATTGCTCTACATCGCCTTCTTCCCCCAGCTGATCGCCGGCCCCATCGTCAAGTATCACGACATTGCCGCGCAGATCGACGCGCGCGTCATGACGCTGGAGGAGAGCGCCGCGGGCATCCGCCGCTTCATCCGAGGCCTTGCCAAAAAGCTGCTGATCGCCGACACCGCGGGCTTCATCGTGGACGCGGCCTACGCCACGATCTCCGGCACGCCGGACACGCGGCTCATGTGGCTCGGCGCCGTTTGCTACACGCTGCAGATCTATTATGACTTCAGCGGTTACAGCGATATGGCCATCGGCATGGGCCACATGTTTGGCTTCACCATCCGGGAAAACTTCCTGTTCCCCTACGGGTCAAGCTCCATCAAGGAGTTCTGGCGCAAGTGGCACGTGAGTCTCTCCACCTGGTTCAAGGAGTATCTCTACATCCCGCTGGGCGGCAACCGGAAGGGCCGCGCCCGGGCGGCGCTGAACCGCTTTCTGGTCTTTCTCTGCACCGGCATCTGGCACGGGGCGAACTGGACCTTCATTTTCTGGGGTCTGGCTCACGGGCTCCTGTCCAGCGCGGAGGACTGGGGTCTGATCCCGGTCAAAAAGCTGGAAAAAAAGCGCTGGGGCAAAGCGCTCTGCCGTGTGTACACCATGCTCTGCGTGATGCTGCTCTTCGCCATCTTCCGGGCCGATTCCCTGTCTGACGGCTTCCGGCTGATCGGCGCCCTCTTCGCGGGTTCCTTCACGGCCGAGGGCAGTCTCCTGCTCGCGCGGCTTCTCTCCCCCGCCGCCGTGTTTACGCTGGTTCTCGCTCTGCTGCTCGCGGGCAATCTCGTCCCGATGCTGCGGGAGCGCGTGAAACTGCCGGAAACCCTTGCCAATGGTTTGTGTCTCCTGCTCCTCTGCCTGTGCATCCTCTGCCTTGCCAAGGGCGGCTTCCATCCCTTCATCTACTTCCAGTTCTGAGGCAATCGCCATGAAACGACGCTCACAAATCTTCATATCGCTGTTTCTCGTGCTCTGCCTCACGCCCTTCGTGGGGCTGCTGCTGGGCTTCGAGAGCGCGGCCGGAGCCAATGAGATCCTTGCCCCGGCGCCGAAGTTCGGGCCGACGATGCTCAACGAGGCGGCGGACTATGTGGCGGATCGCTTCGCCCTGCGGCAACACTGCATTTCGCTGTGGTCCCTGCTCAACGAGAAACTGCTGCACACTTCCGCTGAAAAGCAGGTGATCCTGGGCCGAGACGACTTTCTCTATTTCAGCGACACGCTGGATGACTATACCGGCGTTTCCCTGTCTGACGGGGAGCTGCGGCAAATCGCCGAGCGCCTCGCCGACCTGCAGCGTGAGCTGGAGGCCGCGGGGAAGCAGTTTGTGTTCACCATCGCGCCGAACAAGAACAGCCTCTACCCCGCGTGGATGCCCGCGAACATCGAAAACCGGCACGATAACGGCAACGCCGTGCGGCTGATCCCCCATCTGGAGGCCTGCGGCGTGCACTACGCCGACCTCTTCACGCCGCTCTCGGCGGAGCTTCTCTATTACCACACCGACACCCACTGGACCGCCAGAGGGGCGGCCCTCGGCGCAGATACCCTGCTTGCCGCGCTGGGCCGCGACGGTGCTTACGCCGCGCACGATTTCGGGACGGTTGGACTGCACAAGGGCGATCTGTACGAGATGCTCTACCCCACCTTCGCAGGGCGCGAAGCGGAAGTCACGGATCTGACCGGGCTCTCCTACACAGCGCTCAATGACGTAAACGGCGGCAACGCCATCACGATCCGTACCGAGTCAGACGGCGGTCAGGGGAAGCTTCTCTGCTGGCGCGACTCCTTCGGCATCGCGCTCTATCCCTACCTGGCCGACGCCTTTGAGACTGCCACTTTCTCCCGTGCAGCAGATTACGATCTGAGCCGCTTCGCGGATGAAGATTACGACACCGTGATCCTGGAGATCGTGGAGCGGAATATCCCGCGCCTCCTGCCCAATGAATAGCAAAACCGCCTGTCTTTCGACAGGCGGTTTTTGACCCAACATGGGTATTATACTATGAAAACGCTTCTCCCGTCAAGGCTCTCCCCGTCATTTTGACGGATCCATGCGGAATTTCGGCAGGCGGCACAAGTTTCTTTTGTCAAGTTTGTACAGTTTACCACTTGCAATTGGCCGCCCGGTTTGCTATATTATAGCCAGAAAGGGTGAGAACCCGATGTACATATAAGACCGGCCCTAATCTAACAAGGGCAAAGGTGAGCTGATCGGGATCAGGCGGCGGGAACGACGGCAACCAGCTTATCTCGCTTATGAGATCGGATCGATGGATCCTCCTTAAGTGCCATGACGGTGTCCCGACAATGACAGGTCAGCGAAAAATCTGAAGAAAGAGAGGTAACCAGGATGTTAGATACCAAGAATTCGGAGAGCTAAGCCCTGATCGTGTGAGAAATTTGTGTGAGTCACGGTCAGGGCTTAGTTCTTTTTTTATGCCTTTTTTCAGCGTCCCGGGGCGGGGCGTTTTTTTGTTGCCATTTTTCCCGGCATCGGATATACTGTCTGTACAATCCCCTCAGTCACGGGGACGGAAATTCGACATACACGGAGGCAAAACGATGGCGCTGGTACTGCTCTATAATATTCCTGACGAGAAGCGGCAGAAGATCGGTTTTGCCGCCTGGAAGCTGGGGATCACCGTGCGCAGCGTCGCGCCGGAAGATTTCGCCCATCCGCTGGGCTGGCTGCTGGGTCTGGAGGACTTCGCCCCAACTGAGACACAGGTGGAAAGCTTCAGCGAGGAGATGCTGGTGATGCATGGGCTCTCTTCCCCGCAGTTTTCCAGTTTTCTGGACGCGCTGCGCCGCAGCCGCGTACCGGTCGCCCTCAAGGCCGTAGCCACCGAGCACAATGTGAGCTGGTCCTCCGCCGCCCTCTGCGGGGAGCTGCGGCAGGAACATGAGGCCCTGCGCCGCGCGGGAAAAAGCGTACACAAACAATAAGCGGAATAGCGAAAAAGCAGAGTCTGCGCGATGCGCAGACTCTCAGACTGTAGACAAACTCATGCGACGGAAGCAGGACACGCATGGGGAGAGC
>CAMOXI010000070.1 GCA_946628965.1 uncultured Clostridia bacterium
CCGCACCCAGGCCACCGGCTACGGCCTGTGCTACTTCTCCGCCGAGGCGCTCAAGTATCTGGGCAACACCAGCTACGAGGGCAAGACCGTCATGGTCTCCGGCTCCGGCAACGTGGCCCAGTACTGCGCCGAGAAGGTCACCCAGCTGGGCGGCAAGGTCGTCGCCATGTCCGACTCCCAGGGCTATGTCTATGACCCGAAGGGCATCGACCTGCCCAAGCTCTTCGAGATCAAGCAGAAGAGAAGAGCCCGCATCTCCGTCTATGCCGACGAGGTGCCCGGCGCCGAGTATGTCCCCGGCTGCAAGAACATCTGGAACGTCAAGTGCGACATCGCGCACCCCTGCGCCAGCCAGAACGAGATGGACGAGAAGGGCGCCCAGGCTCTGGTGGACAACGGCTGCATGGCCGTGTTTGAAGGCGCCAACATGCCGCTGACCCCCGAGGCCATCGCTGTGGTGCAGAAAAACGGTCTGCTCTACTCCCCCGGCAAAGCCTCCAACGCGGGCGGCGTGGCCACCTCCGGTCTGGAGATGAGCCAGAACTCCATCCGCATGAGCTGGAGCTTCGAGGAAGTGGACGAGAAGCTGCAGGGCATCATGAAGAACATCTACAAGGCCTGCTACGACGCCTCCGTGGAGTGCGGCAAGCCGGGCGACCTGATGGTCGGCGCCAACGTGGCCGGCTTCCTGAAGGTGGCCGAGGCCATGATGGCCCAGGGCGTGGTGTGATTCATCCGAAACAGAGATAACGAAAAGGAGCGGGCTTCGGCCCGCTCCTTTATCTACTGACGGTCAAAGGTCCAAACTGCGAATTATGATTCCCACGTGTTTGTAGAGAGAAGTCTGTGTATGTCAAGAACCATTTCTTTACTGTTCGCGGAAAGAAACGGTTCTTACACTCCAAAGAAAGGCGACAAGGGGAGGTTGACCGCCTTGCCGCAATTACCATTCCCGGGCCTGCTTTGCGACGGCCCGCTAATGGCGCGGCTGCGGAAATTGCGTGCCGCCTGCATCTGCCACAGGCAGCGGCACCCCGCAATTCCCTTGTCCCCTCGCAAAAGCAGGGAGGCTAAGGGAGTAACCGGGGTCGCCGCTAAAGCAGGTACGCGTGGCTGCTGGTCCCCGACTATCGCTGTCGCTTTATTGTACTTCTGACGAAGATCATCCCCCCGCACGCCCCCGCGGCTCGTCAAGCTATCGGCCAAGCGAGCCGCCTGCACAAGAGAAGCACAATCCATGATTTGTACAAGATAGCGGCAGCGAACACTGAAACGCCCAAGGCATGCCAACATTAGGATGGCGGCGAATATGGTTTTGACCGCAGGCTGTCACCTGTGACCAGGGCAGCGCCCTTTTTCGTCCTCATAAGCTCCATATCGTCTCGCTTCCTCGCAGGCTCGAAAGCTCGCTCATTCCGCTATTCGTCCTCTCAATTTCAAAGCGTAGGCTTTGAAATTGGAAAGGAAGACGGAGGGAGTGGATGCGGAGCTTTCGCCGCCCTGGCGGAAGCGGTGCGGAACGAGCTTCGTCTGACGCCGCGGCGCTATCTTTCTTTTCGGCGCAACGAAAAGAAAGATAGGGGGGCTCAATACGTTCCCGACGACATGGAACAGGATCGAACAAGCGGGAGGGGGCAAGCCCCTCCCCTACAAGGCGAGCAGCATCAACGGAGCCCCTGGGGGCTCCGTTGAATAAAAAACTCCCCCGGGTTTCCCCGGGGGAGCAGTCCGCGCATGCCGTGCCGGCCCAATTATAACCTGCACGAAAGGGCAGGTGGGTCGCCTAAGTTCTGTTTCGCTGCTTCCAACGTCCGACAGGAGTCGGGAGGCCTGCAATCCGCAGATTCAAATCGGCATCCCTTATGAGAGATGTGGGTTTAATGGGCCGTCATGCCGCAAAGGGCAAACACGCACACCGCAGAACTTTTTTTCCTGGTCTCTGCCGACAGTATACGCCGCCGGCGGCTTTTTTATTCCTCTTCGTCCTCGTCGTCAAAGAGCAGAACCATGAAGTGCTCATACACGTCCTGGAGCTGCGCCTCGTCATCGATGGACTCAAAGAGCTCGTCCCCGTTCTCATCCAGAACGGAACGCAGGATGATGATGCCGTAATCGGGATCGTTCTCATCCATATTGGCAGGCAGGAAGGCCAGATAGGTCTCCCCGTTATAATCCATGGTGTCCAGCACCTCAAGCTCGAATTCCTGACCGTCGTCATCGACGATGGTGATGAAATCGCTGCCGAATTCCTCGCTCATAGTCAAAACCTCCTGTGTGGGTCTGACTGTATTGTAACCGATACCGCACGAGAAATCAACATCAAACCGGGAACAAGAAGCTTTCATTTTCTGAAGGAAGCGAGCTTTTTTCCGCTTTTTGACGCTTAACTTCCAAGATCCTCCAGAAGGGAGAGCAGCTCCTGCCGGCTCAGCACAGGGATGCCCGCCCTCACCATGGCCCGGTCGGCCGCGCGCAGGCAGCGAAGCTCAATGCCGGTCACCCGCAGCGGCTCCCGGCCGCGCTTTGTTTCAAAGATCGCCACCCGCCCCTCGCTCTCGCGCAGATAGTACAGCGCGTCCTCCTCCCGGGCGGCATAGGCGTCATAGATCTCATGCGGCAGATCCCCATCTTCCGGCGCGCGCAGGCTCCGCCAGGCCTCGCCCCCGGCGAAGGCCGCCGCGGCCGCCAGCACCAGCAGCAGCGCGATGCGCAGTCTCAGTCCCATAGCCCGATCCCCCTCTTTTTCGATTGCTGTGATATTTTTCCTGCTTTTTGGGAAAATATTCTCTGGAAGACGCTCCGGGCGCAAATCGTCCGTAAGATGCCGAAGGCGAGCCCGCTGACGGTCGCCCAAGGGCAGGCGGCAGTGGGCTCGGCAAGCGCAGATTCCGAGAGAATTCGGGTCCTGAGGAAGGCATGTTTCCGAAGCCATACTTTGTGTATTGCAAGGAAAAATGACGAACGCAGGGCACAAATTGTCCGGAAGATGCCGAAGGCGAGCCCGCTGACGGCTGCCCAAATATTAAACTTTCTGAAATTTTCCAAATTCCTCTCCCATGGTTGACATTGTGTGGTATACTGTTTCTACTTTCCCGGGTCCCGAAGACCATCGGGCCCACGATCTGCGGCAAAGGAGGTGCGCATCCCGATGAAGAAGGAAAAGGCCGAGGGCAAAACGCCGAAGGGCCTGCTGATGGCTTTGAAGGCTGCCGGTGTGACGGTGGACGTGGCCTCCGGCGTAGTGGCCACGGTTTTCAAGGTATTCGGCTCCATCCTGCTGATTCTTCTGATCGCGGGGCTGCTGTTCACCTGTATCTTTGCCTATTACGTCAAAAACTTCCTGACGCCGAACATGGACCTGTCGCTGGAGGACTATCAGCTTTCCGAGTCCAGCACGATCTGGTATCAGAACTCCGCCGGCGAATGGCAGCAGCTCAAGACCCTGGTGGGCAATTACAAGCGCATCTGGGTCGATATCGAGGACATTCCCGAGTACATGCAGCACGCGCTGGTCGCCATTGAGGACAAGCGCTTCTACGAGCACAAGGGCGTGGACTGGTACCGCACCTCCGGCGCCTTTGTGGAGATGTTCGCCCGCATGGAGACCGGCTCCGGAGGCTCCACCATCACCCAGCAGCTGCTGAAGAACCTGACCGGCAAGGACGAGGTCACGATCCAGCGCAAGCTGGGGGAGATCTTCGGCGCGCTGGAGCTGGAGAAGAAGTACAACAAGCAGGAGATCATCGAATGGTATCTCAACGCGGTGTACTTCGGGGAGGGCTGCTACGGCGTACAGGCTGCGGCCCGGACCTATTTCGGCAAGGACGTGTCGGAGCTGTCACTGGCCGAAGCGGCGGCCATCGTCGGCATCACCAACAAGCCCACCTATTACGACCCCTTCTATAACGAGGACAACAACAAGGAGCGCCAGGAGATCATCCTGCGCGAGATGTACGAGCAGGGCTACATCGACTACCAGACCTGGAAGGACGCGGTGGCCGAGGAGCTGGTCTTCACCTACACCCCCGGCACGCAGAACGCGGGCCAGGTCTACTCCTATTACGAAGAGGTCGTCATCTACGACGTGATCCGCGACCTGATGGAGACCAAGGGCATCAGCCGCCAGGCGGCGCGCACCCTGCTCTTCAACGGCGGCTACCAGATCTACTGCTGCCAGGATGCGAATATCCAGTCCATCTGCGACTCCATCTATCAGGACACCTCGAACCTGCCTTATACCGGCAGCGCCCAGCAGCTGCAGAGCGCCATCGTCATCATGAGCCCCTACGACGGGCGCATCCTGGCGCTGGAGGGCGGCGTGGGCGAGAAGACCCGCAGCTTTGAGCTCAACCGCGCGGTGCCCGTGTCGGTGGACGGCTTTGCCTACGGCGGCGCCACCCGCTCCCCCGGCTCGTCCATCAAGCCCCTGGCCTCCTACGCGCCGGCCATCAACGAGGGCCTCATCACGCCCGACACCACGGTGAACGACTCGCCCAACATCCACCTGAGCGGCACCGACTGGTATCCCCACAACGACAGCTACGAAAACTACGGCCTGGTCACGATCTACACCGCGCTCAAGTGGTCGCTCAACACCGTGGCCGCCCAGATCATCGACAAGCTGACGCCCCAGACAGCATACAATTATCTGACCGAGCGCCTGGGCTTTACGAGCCTGGTGCCGGACGATGCGTCCTACTCCCCCATGGCCCTGGGCCAGCTGACAAACGGCGTCTCCGTGCGGGAGATGGCGGCGGCCTACTGCGCGCTGGTGAACGACGGCGTCTTCACCTACAGCCGCACCTACACCATGGTGACCGACTCCAAGGGCAACGTGGTGCTCAACAACGAGCCGAAGACCATCACCGCCTTCGCCCCCAACACCGCCTACTGCATGACCTGGATGATGAAGAAGGGCGTGGAAGAGGGCACCGGCCAGGAGGCCCGGCTCTACAGCATGCCCGTCGCGGGCAAGACCGGCACCTCCGGCGACTACAAGGACCGCTGGTTTGCCGGCTGCACCCCCTACTATGTGGCAGTGGTCTGGACCGGCTTTGACACGCCGGAGCGCATCAACCTGGGCGGCAACCCCGCCGCGCAGCTCTGGCGCAAGGTCATGGCCCCGGTGCACGAGGGGCTGGAGTGGCGCGATTTCACCTACCCCTATCTGCAGGGCGACACCGGGATCTTCAACACCAACGAGAACCAGTATTACGACAACGGCGGCGGCAGCACCAGCATCATCATCGATGAAAACGGCAACAGCATCACCGTCAATCCCGGCGGCGGCAACTACAGCGGCGACGGCATCACCATCGACAACGGCAATACGGGCGGCAACCAGATCACGATCCCCGACACGCCGAACTACGGCAATGATTACAGCATCGGCGATGACGGCAACGGCAGCGCTGCCATCATCTTCGGCTGAAATCGTAACAATTGTTACTTTTACGGCCCCGTTTTCGGGGCCGTAAGAAATTCCTTTCACCCCGGCAGGCGAAAAAATACCCGTTTTTCGCAGATTCTTCCCCATTTTTCCTCGTTTTCCACGCTTTTCCTGTTGACAAACTTCATTCATTGTGTTACATTTTGATTACAAAACTGGAGGTGCTACTTTTGGCAAAGACATTGGAGTATAAGGGTCATCCTCTCCAAAGGAAGGACAACATCATTTATTACGGCAGCTTCGCGGACAAGTACATCATCATGATGCAGATCCTCGACAGCAAGAAACAGGGCGATCTTGACCTTGCCACCAAGGTTTCGATCCAGCTCCAGCTGACCGATCCCTCGATCCGTTCCCGGGACCGTATCGTCAAAAAGAGTGAGAAAGACAGCCTGTACGCCGCGATGGATGTTGCCGCGGTGTGGCTTGAGCGCGCACTGTCCTCCAGATAATTCCGGATCCATCGGCGGGAAGTCTCTCTTCTCTTCGGCGGATGCGGACGGCCGGACCCCCGTGTGGCCGTCCCCGGCAAAGAAAGAAGGATTTGTTTCATGCGCAAACACTTTATACGGACTTTTGTGGCTATGCTGCTGGTTTTCGCCATGGCGGGAACCACCGCGTTCGCTGACAGCGCCGTCGTCATCGGCGACGCGGTGAATCTGCGCGAGGGCCCCGGCATCAGCTACCGCGTGCTCGATACCCTGAAGGCGGGCACCGTGGTGGAGGTGACGGATCGCTCCAACGGCAGCTGGTACGCCGTGAGCTATCACGGCCAGAGCGGCTACATGTCCGCAGGCTATCTGAGCATGACGGCGAACTCGTCCGAGGCGACGGTCGTCAGCTACGGCTCCTCTTCCTCGTATGAGGACGGGTACGGCGTGATCGTGCTGGACGGATACGGCAGCACGACCGGCAATTCCGCCCCCGCATCCACCACCATCGTGCTGGATTCCTCCACGCCCGCGCCCACAGCGCCGGCGCAGACCGCTTCCCCGGCGACGCCCGCTGTCCCCTACACCGGCAGCAGCGCCAACGAGGGCAGTGCGGTCATCATCCTGGCCGACGGCAGCACGCCCCCCGCGTTCTCCGAGACCGTTGCGGTCACGGCGGACGTGAGTCTGGTGGGCCGTCAGGGCTACATCAACACCGACTATGTGTGTCTGCGCACCGGCCCGTCCAGCCAGTACAACATCCTGGCCACCTACAACAAGGGCAAGGAGCTGAAGATCTCCGGCCCGGCCGAGGGCAAGTGGACTCCCTGTACCATCGACAACAAGGACGGCTACATCTACACCCAGTACATCACGCTGAAGGAAGACTACAGCAACACTGTTGCCTCCCAGGGCAGCAGTGACGGCAAGCTCTACAACACCGTCTATGTGGGCACCTCCGGCACGATTTCCTCCGCGCCTGTGGTGACCACCACGGTCGCCACCAAGCCCAGCGGGAACGCTTACATCACCGGCAACAACGTCCGCTTCCGCTCCGGTCCGTCCATGAGCTCTGCCATCCTGGGCGAGTTCTTCTACGGCAACAGTGTGACCATCACCGGTACTTCCGGGGAGTGGACCGCCATCAGCTACAACGGGCAGGACGGCTATGTCTACAGCAAGTACGTGACCTCCGGCAGCTACCAGGTGAGCACGCCCGTGGTGAACACCATCTCCACGACGCCTGCCCCCAACGCCGGCGGCTCGACTGTCTCCGTTCCCAGCACCGGCAGCGCCACCGGCCAGCAGATCGCGGCCTTTGCCCAGCAGTTCGTGGGCTACCGCTACAGCTGGGGCGGCAAGTCCCCCGAGACCGGTTTTGACTGCTCCGGCTTCGTCTACTACGTCTACAGCCAGTTCGGCTACACCCTCAACCGCGTGGCCTGCGACCAGGCGCAGAACGGCGTGCATGTGGATCCCAGCGATCTGCAGCCCGGCGACGTGCTGTGCTTCTACTCCAACGACAACTACTACATCGGCCACACCGGTATCTACATCGGCAACAACAAGTTCATCCACGCTTCCACCTCCACCACGGGCGTCATCATTACGGAGCTCGGCGGGTACTACTTCACCCGCGGCTACGAAGCCCGCCGGATCGTGTGAGCATCCAAGGCATAAACATCTCTCCCCCGACAACAGTCGGGGGAGTTTTTTCATGATCGTATTCAGGCAAGGCGGACGGCGGTCAGCACCGCGTTTTGGTACTGCACCGTGCCGCCGCTGCTGTTTTCCACCGTCAGGATGGCGGCGCCGATCAGATCCGGCAGCGCGGTGAGCGTGAGGCGTCCCGGCTCCCGGAGCCGCGCCGCCGTATAGGGCAGGGTCGCGCCGTTCAGGGCGAAGACCGCGCCGCAGTCCCCCTCCCCTTCCGCGTCTGCCGCGAAGGAGCAGAGATACTGCCCCGGGGCCAGCAGCAGGCCCCCGTCCCCGGAGGGCTGGATGCCCTCGCCGTGGGTCTCGCTCATCTCCAGCAGCAGCGTTCCGCCGCTGGGGATCGACTGCTGCTCCGGCCGGTAGCGCATGGCGCTGGCAAGCACGCCCTCACCAGAATCGGGGCGGCAGTCTCCATCCGGGCGGCGGCGGGGGCGGTCCCCAGCCGGGTCCTCCCCAGTCAGGCGGGGGCGGCGGTCCGGGCGGTCTGCAGGGTCGGCCGTGCCCGTGTCCTCTGCAGGGTCCGGGCGGGGGCGGCCAGGCCGGTCCGGGTCCCCTGGGTCCTCCGGGCCGGAAGAAACGAAAAAAGGATTCATGCTTCTCCTCCATGAGGGATGGTCCCTCATGCCAGCCTATGCGGGAAGCGAAAAAGCTGCCATAGGAGCATGGCAGCTTTTCTGATGACTTGAGTATTCATTTATGGTTTTCCATGTACTCGCGCAAGGCAGCTTTGATAATTGTCTGCTTAGTTTTGCCGCTTAGAAACTCCAGAATGCCAGCATCCGTAGATTTTTGAAGACGCATAGTGATTACAACAGTATTTTCTTTTTGCCATGTTTTTGTTTTTTCTGTGTACCCTAAATATGGCATGCCTTAGCCCCCTATATGAGTATAGCTTCTTTTATCATAGTGAGTAATACTTGCCAACAATGCTTTCCTCTTTTCCATCATTTTTCACTATGCCGCTACACTATTTGTCGCATGTCGTGTCATATGATGTCCGAGTTAGCTTCTTTTTTGGCTGATGGTATTACTTGTCTTCGTATTGCGCCCCTCTATCTTTCTTTTCGATCTTGCCCGAAAAGAAAGATAGCGCCGCAGCGTCAGAAGAATGAAGTGAACCCCAAAAGTTAGACATTTATAGAATTAGGCGACCTGAAGGGTC
>CAMOXI010000071.1 GCA_946628965.1 uncultured Clostridia bacterium
TGGCGATCCGGTGGCAGTATCTGCCGTACTTCCGGTCAGTCTCGGATATGGCCTGGTCCGAGCGCTGCCAGTACAGATCAATGATTGCAGTGTCTTCCATGGGAAAACCTCCTTGAGAGCTCTCACCCTTATAGACGGAAAGCATTTCGACGGGTTACAAGAAAAAGCACAATATTTCATAATTGAGTATAGCACATAGATGCAAAAAGAGCCCGCCGCTCCGGTTAGGGAGGGGCGGGCTTTTTCGTTGATTGCTTTTGCCGGTTCTGCTTCACCAGCCCTCCGGCGTGGGGAGCAGGCGTTCGTTCATCTCACGCACGGCTGCGTGATCCACCGTGTCCATGGACGGCCAGCCGTCCAGGCCGAGCGCCTTCAGCAGCGCTCCAGTGCGCGGTTCCTGCTCGTAAGCGTCATAGCGATAGTAGGAAAACGGGGGCAGCCAGAAGCGCGCGGCCTCGGGATCAGCCGCCAGCGTCACAACGCTGCCGTCGGCGCGCGTGCAGCGGATCTCTACGATCTCATTCGGCGTCTTGGAGGCGTAAGCGGCGAAGCTCCCCTCGGCGATCAGGCCCTCGAAGGCATCCAGATGCGCCTCGTCGCGCACAGTTGTCAGAAGCGTGCCGCAGAAGAAGACCTCGATCTGCGTCAATTCCGCAAAATCCCCCGGATCGGCAAAGACATTCCAGCCCGTCTCCCGCTGCAGCAGCGTCAGCAGGGCGCGAATCTCCTCGTCGGCCTCCCAGCCGCCGACGCCGTACTGGCCGTCGGCGTTGCGGAGTATCGTCAGATATGCGCTGCGATCCCGGTCATAGGCGGGGTAGTAGTAGAGATCGGGCACGTCGATGCCCTGCGCGTACTGCTCGCCCCAGCCGGCCATCCGCACGCGCGATATGCCGGGCAGCTCGCTGCCCGTTTCGATTTTGCGCTCGATCCGCCCGGCAAGCTCGGCCGGAACGGTGAGATAGGCCAGCCTGCTGTCGTTCAGCCGTACGGCCAACCGCGCAGCGGAAGCAGACTCCGGTGTGTTTTTCAGATACGCGCCGAGGGGCAGATCATCGGTATACTCATCGGGGCTGCCAAAGTACACCGTCAGCACGCCGACGGCCAGCTTGCTGTTGCCGGCGTGATCGAGGATCACCTGTACCGCCCATTCCGGAACGACTCCCTCAAAGAACCATTCCACCGGCTCCGTCGGCATGGAGACGCAGCGGTAAAGCTGCATATCCTCCATCTTCGGCGCGAGGTTTTCATATTTCAAGCCGTATTCCGTCCGCAGGTAAGCGGTCATGTTATTGTAGATCTGGGAAAAGGCGGCGTATTCTCTCGCCAGCTCCTCCGGCGGGTAAATGTGGTCAAGATTTCCGTACAGCTCCCACAGGAAGGGCTGCACCGACTCATCCGCCTGGAAATAGGCTGCGACAAAGCGCAGCGGGTCAAGCATGTGTAGCTCCGCGAGCAAGCCAGAGAATGCCTCAGCATAGGCGCCGTCCAGATTCTGCGTGCCGAGCATCAGCCCGTGCATCTGATCTGCGCTGAGCCGATGATCGCGAGCATAATACTGCAGTTGCATGCAGAGCTCCGGCACAGCGTTCATATCTCCGCCGGTATAGTCGCTCAGAGCATAAGGTCCGGTCTTTCCCGCGACCTCGCTGAGCATGTATACGATCTGCTCTTCTTCCTCTGCCGTCAGCTTGTAGGGCATCGGGCCGCTATGCGCTCCATCCTGGCGGGTGATCGCCCAAGCCATCAGATCGTCCATCGGGTTCTCGCCGCAGTCGAAGAAAATGATTGGGTCAGAGGCAGAGCGCCCGACCGCATACGCCGCAAACAGGCAGTCTTCCCCGTCATCCTCGATCCGGAGCTCCCAGTCTCCGCTTCTCATGACGATCAGCCGCAGCGCGATGCTCGCCGGGAATTCGTTAAACGCATGCGCCGTCCAGGTTTCCGCGGAGATGATCTCTGTAAAGCTTTTGTCCGGGGCCGCATATTCTCTGGAGAATTCGTCGTAGATTGACACGATCTCCGCATCGGCAAAGCCGAGCAGGAAGGCCTCCGGATCGTCGGGGACGATCCCGGCGTCGATTTCCGGCAGACTCGGCGGCGGCACCGGTGTGGGCAGCGCGCTCTGCTCCGGCGGGCGATCCGGCTCCGTGGAGGGGGCGGGGATGAAGGTCGCCAGCGCTGCCTCATAGTCCCCGGTGCCAGTACGGTAGTAGCGTATATCGCTGCCGAAGCGGACGGCGGCGAGGCGCTCGGACTGATAAACGATGATCCGGTAATCGTCCTCGATCACAAACTCAAGATAGCCGCGCGGTTCGGGAGACGACGACGGCGCACGCCGCTTCGTCCATTCCGCGCTCTCCAAAAACTGCGCCAGCGCCTTGCTGTCCGCGACGCCGGGCTGAACGCCGTCAGAGTCTGCCGGGTACAGATTGGCGTAGGGCGCGGTGTCGTTCTGGCCAATCAGAGGGATCGCGTTTTTGTAGTTGAGGAAGGACAGATCCTGCTTCTGCATCGGATCTGCAGCAAAGCAAACAATCAGGACAACGCAGGCAAGCACAGCGGAAAGAATGATCCAAAACGCGGGCTTTTTATAGTTCAGCACCGCTTTGACGCGGGTTTTCACGTCGGTCTCGCCAAAGGCCACGGGACAGGCGGCCAGGATGCGATGAGCGCTGCAGTTTAAGAGCGTCTGTGAATAGGCTGCGCGCTCGGCGCGTCCCAGCTCGCGGATGACCTTTTCGTCGCAGGCCAACTCAATGTCCCGGCATAGCAGCACATAGGCAAGCCAACATAAAGGATTGAACCAATGAACGCTGAGGACCAGAAAGCCCAGCGGCTTCCAGATGTGGTCGAGCCTGTGAAGGTGGGCTCGCTCATGGGCCAGAACAAAGCGTTTTTCCTCCTCGCTCAAGGAAGAGGGAAGATAGATCGCAGGCCGGAGGATCCCGAGAATAAAGGGGCTCGCCACCTCATCGCAGACACGGATATTGCCGCGCTGCCGCAGAGAGACAGAGACCTTTTTCCGTAACAGCAAAGTGCTAACAAGCGCATATAAAAGCATGGCAGTCAAGCCCAGCAGGTAAGCTTGCACCAGCGGCGGCAGGTAGGCGTCGCGGCTGCGCTGGGTGACGGCATAGGAAGTGCCGGGAATGTCCCGGATCGTCTCGGCACTTGCCTGGGGGCGCTCGATCTGTACCGTGTCCACCGCCAAAAGGGGCTTTTCGCTGCCTCCGGCCGGGCGAAACAGCTCCACTTCGCCGCTCTCGCTGACGATCGACGGCGTTGCCCGGAAGGCAGATACCGGCGAGGATATGCTGATCGGGCAGATCAGCCGGATAGCCACCAGCGCCCACATCACACAAATGATCCAGCGCGGCGCTTTTTTCAGCAGCGCACGGAGCACGACCACGGCCAGGATCATCACACTGCCCGCCGCGCTCATGTTCAGCAGCTTGATCAGCAGTGCGTTCATGTCACTTGCCCTCCCGGTAAGCATCGATCAGCTTCTGGATCTCGTCCACCTCGCCCGCAGACAACGGCTTGCGGGAGGTGAAAGCGGCCAGAAAAGCCGGGAGAGAACCTGCGAAGGTTTCTTCCACAAAGCGTTCGCTCTGTGCTGCAGCAAAGTCCTCCCGCGATACGAGTGCCGTAACGGTACCGTCTACATTCTGAAAAATGCCGCGCTCGCAGAGCTTTTTCAGCACCGTGTAGGTCGTAGATTTCTTCCAGTCCAGCTCTTTCGCACACAGCCGCACCAAGGCCGTCGAATTGATCGGGGCGTTATCCCAGATCAGATCGGCAAAGCGGGCTTCCACCGCGCCAAGTTTTTTATCTTCCATAAGGGCACCTCCAGCGTAGGTCTATTTCTTATCGACCTTGTGTATAGTCTATCATCAATAGACCTCGCTGTCAAGGCTGGTATTCTTAAGAATAGTGAAGCCCGCCGCAAGATTGAGCGGCGGGCAAACCTGTATTGGGGACTTATGTGGACTCCCGTTCGATAATTGTCGGGGTCGTGCAGAAGGATTGGGTCTGGAGGTTTGGTTTCTTTATCATCTGCAGCATGAAGCGGGCGGCCTGCCAGCCCATCTCGTACATATCCACCTCGATGGCGGTCAGGGTCGGCTGGACGATCATGGAGAAGGGATAGTTGTCAAAGGTCATGAGGGCAATGTCCTTGGGGATCTTCAGCCCCTTGGCGCGGATGCTCTGCATACAGCCCATGGCGAGGTAATTGTTGGTGCAGAGGATGACCTCCGGGATCTTTTCCCGTTCCAAAATCTGCTCCATGGCGGTGCGGGCTTTTTCATAGTCGGTCATGTCCGCCATGGTCTCGATGGACAGCTCTTCCTCCTCCAGTGCGGCCAGAAGCCCCGCCAGACGCCGGGCGGAGATCTGATCCTCCTGCTTGTCGCCCATCAAGAACAGGATACGACGGTAGCCCTTATCCAGCAGATAGTTGGCCGCGATCTGCCCGGCCGCCTCATGGCTGATGTCCATCCAAGAGAGCTGAGATGGAAAATCCGGCTTGCCGATTATGAGATGCGGCAGAGATTCTTTGACCAGCACGGTGGCAAGCTGTTTTGTGAGAACGCCCGCGTGCAGGATGATCCCGTCCGCTTGCTCACTGTGCATGAGGCTCCGGATCTGATCCGGTGCTGTCGTTTTCTCCACATGCTTCAAGGTCAGCGAGTAGCCCTTCTCGTCCAGATAACGCTCCACGCCGGTGACGATCTCAAACAGATGGGGATTTTCAAAGCCCACACCGCGGGAGAGGTCGGCGGCGAAAAGCACTGTGCCGTTTTTCTTCCGTGCAAAGCTGCGGGCTCGCTCGTTGGGGCGGTAGCCCAGCTCCTCGGCCAGCGCGCGAATTTTCTCCTTGGTTGCCTCCGACACGGTGTAGCTGTCGTTCAGCGCCTTGGAAACGGTGGAGATGGAACAGTCCGCCGCCTTTGCCAGATCGTAGATCGTTACCGCCATGCTTTCTCACAGCCTTTCGATGAGGTATCCGTTCTCTCCTAATAAACCATGCGCATAGCTTTTTTGCAAGAGCAGCTTTCCGGCAGCTTTGACAGGAAGCGCCCCTGCCCCGGCGTTCATCGTGATCCGAACGATCTGACCGTCGAGCGTCCGCTCATAGCAATACAGACTACCCTCGGCTTCAACCGTGCGAAACTCGCCGCGCCGCAGGGCGGGCTGCTCCTGCAGGAGCCGGATCAGCCGCCGGTACACATCCTCCAGCGCGTCCTCTCTGCCAAAGTCCATCGCCTGGCGGTACTCCGGCTCGGACAGGCCCATCAGCCCTTTTTCGTCGCCGTAAAAGATGCTGGGCATTCCGACAAAGCTCATCTGGAAGACGATAGCAAGCTCCATCCGATCCCGATCCCCGTTGCAGACGGTGAGGAAGCGGCTCACATCGTGGCTGTCCAGCAGATTGAGCTGGGCGGCCAGCCCCTGCTTTTTGCAGCGCATGATCAGGTCGCTGACGCGGAGATCGAATTCCCCGGCGTCGATGCAACGCTCGGCCATGAACTGCTTGCAGAAGCGGCGGAAGTCGTAGTTCATGGCGCTGTCGAGCATGTTGCCGTTAAAGTAATGAAAGGCATTTTCCCAGACCTCTCCGATCACAAGCGCATCCGGCTTTTCCCGCTTGACGGCATCCCGGAAGGCGTGGAGAAAGGCGTCGTCCACCTCGTTGGCCACGTCCAGCCGCCAGCCGTCCACGTCGTAGTCCCGTACCCAATGCGCGCCGACCTGGCAGAAGTAGTCCCGCACACCGGGATTGGCCGTATTGGTCTTCGGCATTTCGGGCACATAGGCGAAGCAGAGATAGTCCGCCTCCCCGCCGAGGCCGGGGTAGACCGGCTTTTCAGGCAGCTCATAGAACCAATCGTAATACAGGGACGCTTTTCCTTTTTCCAGCACGTCTTGAAAAAAAGGATGCCGCCAGCAGAGGTGATTGAACACGCCGTCGATGAGCACGCGGATTCCCATGGCGTGCGCCTCCCGCACCAGCAGACGGAATTCTTCGTCCGTGCCGCGGGTGGGATCGACATGGAAGTAATCGAGCGTATCGTATTTGTGGTAAGAACTCGCTGCAAAAATGGGATTCAGATAAATGCAGTTGCAGCCCAGCTCCCGGATGTAGTCCAGATTTTCCCGGATACCGTTGATCGTGCCGCCGTGGAGACTGCGGCACTCGTTTCCGAGCCAATCCGCCGTTGCGCTCTGATCCGACATGTGCCGCTTTCCGTCCGCAAAGCTGTCGGGAAAAATGTTGTACACTACGGCGTCATGTACCCAATCCGGGATCTCCAAGCGGTCGGCACGCAGGTTGAAGGGCAGCTGGAAGTAATCCGAGCGCTCCTGATCGTCGGAGTCCTCGAAGCAGTCCCCATTGTAATACTTCACCCGCTTCCCGTCATCCAGCCCGAAGTAATAGGCAATGCGGAGATATGGCGTATGCAGCGTGATCTCATACCAGTCATACAGCTTGTCGCTGCGGACTTTCGGCATGGGAAGGCTCTGGAACGTGAGCTTCGGGGACATATCCGCGCGGTCGGCATAGTAAAAGCGCACACTCTTGAGATCGTCCCGCGCGGTGCGGAGGCGAAAGACATAGGTGTTTTCGTCTACGGCGTGGGCGTACTCACTCAGTGGCCGATGAAAAACAGCAGACAGATTCATTCCATCACCCCTTTGACGCGCCGGCTGTCACGCCGCCCACATAGAATTCCTGCAGCCGGATAAAGAGCAGCACAATGGGAATGGAGATCAGCACCGCCCCGGCGCAGAAGGCCGTGTAATACTCGAAGATGTTGGCCTTGTCCACCATGGTGTAAAGGCCCTTTGCCACGGTGTAGTTATTGTAGTTGTCCTTCATGATGACCGAGACGAAGATGAAGTCCACCCAGGGCGCGATAAAAGCGTTGATAGCGGTATTGGCGACAATGGGCTTGGAGTTTGGCAGGATGATCTTCCAGAAGATGATGTGCTTGGTTGCCCCGTCCAGCGTGGCCGCCTCGTCCAGCGCCTTGGGGATCGTGTCAAAGAAGCCCTTGGCGATGTAGTAGTTCAGCGCCGCGCCCCCGGAATAGACCAGGATCAGCGCCAGCAGCGTTTGATCCAACCCAATGGCCTTGAGGAAGTGGTAAATGGCGATCATGCTCATGAAGCCCGGGAACATGCCGAGCACCAGCGAGACGTTCATCAGCGCCTTGCGGGACGGGAAACGGAGCCGTGAGTAGACATAGGCCACCATCAGCGTCAGAATCGTGGTGATCACGCAGCAGCAGCACGCCACAAAGAGCGTATTGAGAAACCAACGCGGGAAGTTGAAAAGCGTGGTATCCGTAAAGAGCCGCTGGTAGTTTGCAAGTGTAAAGCCTTTGGGCCAAAGATAGGAAGTGTAGGCGCCCTTCTCCGCGCGGAAGGAGGACAGCACCAGCCAGAACACCGGCACGAGCCAGAGGATCGCCAGCACCGTCAGCAGCGCGTGGAGGGCAATGACCGTCAGTTTCTTTTTTCTGCTCATTGGAACATATCCTCCTTCTTTACAGCACTGGTGCGGTTATAGACCGTGATCGAGAGCGTGGAGACGATCATGAAGATAAAGATGCCGATGGTGGAGGCCAGCGCGTAGTCGTGCTGATCCACCGTGAGCTTATAGAGCCATGTGACCAGCAGATCGGTCTTGCCCGCCTGGTAATAGTCCAGCGCGAAGGGGCCGCCGCCCGTCAGCAGATAGATCACGTTGAAGTTGTTGATGTTGCCCACAAAGGTCGTGATCGTCGCCGGGGCGGTCACAAAGATCATGTACGGCAGCGTGATGCTGGTGAAGCGGCGGAAAGGCCCGGCCCCGTCCAGCTCCGCGCTCTCGTAGAGATCGGCGGGAATGTTCATCAGCACGCCGCTGAAGGTCAGCATCGTGTAGGGAATGCCGATCCACATATTGATGACCACCACGCAGATGCGCGCCAGAGTCTTGTCCGTCAGGAACGGCAGTGGGGCGGAGATGAGCCCCAGCTTCATCAACGCAATGTTGACCGCACCCATCGGTTCCAGCGCACGGGAGATGAGTAGCAGGCTTACAAACTGCGGGATGGCAATGGAGATCACGAACAGCGTCCGCCACATCTTCTTCATCCGTACCAGCTTGTGGTTGATGAGGATCGCAAGCCCCATTCCGAGGATATAGTTGGTGAAGGTGGCCAGGATCGCCCAGACGATCGTCCAGCCGAAGATGCCGAAGAAGGTGTGGGTTTTCGTCTGGTTGCCAAGGAAGATGTCCGTGACATTGGTGAGCCCCGTCCAGGTGAAGAGCTCGCCTGGCGGCTGATGGGCAGAGTCAAAGTTGGTGAAGGCGATCAGCACCATGAACACGATCGGCAGCACTGTGAAGGCCACCAGGCTGATCATCGGGGCGGCCAGCAGCGTCGTATGGAAGCGGCTGTCCAGCAGGCTCTTCAGATCCTCCCGGAAGGACGGGATATGCTTGCTCTGTGCATCAAGGAGACACAACTCTCCCGCGC
>CAMOXI010000072.1 GCA_946628965.1 uncultured Clostridia bacterium
TCTACGACGGCATCATCCCCACGGTTGACGCCACCATCGCCGGCGAGTTCGGCCGCATCATGGGCTGGGCTGACAAGTACCGCCGTCTGCAGGTCCGCACCAATGCCGACACCCCGCACGACGCCGCCAAGGCCCGTGAGCTGGGCGCCCAGGGCATCGGCCTGACCCGTACCGAGCACATGTTCTTCAACAGCGATCGTATCGCTGCTTTCCGCGAGATGATCTGCTCCGACACCGTTGAGGAGCGCGTCGCCGCTCTGGCCAAGCTGGAGCCGATGCAGCAGGCTGACTTCGAGGGCATCTACGAGGCCATGGAAGGCTGCCCTGTCACCATCCGTTACCTGGATCCTCCTCTCCACGAGTTCGTTCCCACCGAGGAAGCTGACATTGAGCAGCTGGCCAAGGATCAGGGCAAGAGCGTCGAGGCCATCAAGAACATCATCGCTTCCCTGCATGAGTTCAACCCCATGATGGGTCACCGCGGCTGCCGTCTGGCCGTCACCTACCCCGAGATCGCCGAGATGCAGACCCGTGCCGTCATCAAGGCCGCTCTGGCTGTCCAGGCCCGTCACCCCGAGTGGACCATGGTTCCCGAGATCATGATCCCGCTGGTGGGCGAGGTCAAGGAGCTCAAGTACGTCAAGGACGTCGTTGTCAAGGCCGCTGACGCCATCATCGCTGCGGCCGGCTCCAACATGAAGTACCTGGTCGGCACCATGATCGAGATCCCGCGCGCCGCTCTGACCGCGGACGAGATCGCCAAGGAAGCCGAGTTCTTCTCCTTCGGCACCAACGACCTGACCCAGATGACCTTCGGCTTCAGCCGTGACGACGCCGGCAAGTTCCTGGGCGCCTACTACGACAAGAAGATCTACGAGAGCGATCCCTTCGCCCGCATTGACCAGATCGGCGTTGGCAAGCTGGTTGCCATGGCTGCCAAGCTTGGCCGCTCCGTCCGTCCCGAGCTGCACCTGGGTGTCTGCGGCGAGCACGGCGGCGATCCCAGCTCCGTCGAGTTCTTCCACAAGGTCGGCCTGGACTACGTGTCCTGCAGCCCCTTCCGCGTTCCCATCGCCCGTCTGGCCGCCGCACAGGCCGCCATCAAGGACGCCGAGTAATCTCCACGCCTGACAGGCAATCGTTAACAAACCACAAGGCCGCAGCTTTTGCTGCGGCCTTGTTCTTTGTCCGGAGCAGGAGTGCGGCCAGCTCGTGTTTCGGGCGAGTCTGCGGCACAGGCGTGTCGAAAAAGAGAAAAGCGAAACAAATAGTTACAAAGCGATTGCAATTTCGCCGCCGCTGTGGTAAAATAGCTTCCACTCCAAAGGATGAATTGGGGGTATGTCTATGAATGAAGCTTTGATTCGCAAGATCCGCAGCAGCGGAAACGAGCTGGACCTGGCCGACCTGTTCTGGTCGGTTCTCGGCAAGTGGCGCCGGATCCTGCTCTGCGGCCTGGTGCTGGCCGTCCTGCTCGGCGCGTTCAGCGCCGGAATCTCTTTCACCCGGCTGAAGGACGCGGATTATCTGCGGGATGTGCAGCTGCGCAATACCGAGGCCGTGCGCGTCTATGAGATCAACCGTAAGGAATGCGAAGGGCAGATCGCCCGCTACAGTGAGGATCTGGAGCAGCAGGAGGAGTACCGCTCCCATTCGGGCCTCCTGTCGCTGGACTCCTTTCACGTCTATGTCTGCGAGGGCATCTACTTTGTGGATACCGGCAGCAACACCATCATCGATTCCCTGACGCGGGAGCCGAACTATACCCAGGCCATCATCGCCGCCTACAGCGAGCGGCTCAGCAGTCTGGACGAGCGGCAGGTGCTGCAGAATGCCGGGCAGATCTTCAGCGATGCGGAGATCTACAACTACCGCGGCTTCCTGAACGTGAGCGTGGATATGGAGAGCTCCACCCTGCGCTATAAGATCTACGGTGCGACGGAGGAGCAGGCCCTGGCCATCGCCGACGCGGTCAAAGATCTGGTGCGGGATACCATGCCGGAGATCAGCCGCCTGATCTGCGAGCACAGCATCGCGCTGCTCAACGAGCGGATCGCCCTGCAGAGCGATCCGGAGCTGGCTGCTATGCATGCGGATTTTGAGACCAGCATGTCGGAGACCACCACGAACCTGAGTGCCGCCATGGACCTCATGGAGACGCTGGAGAGCCCTGAGGTGGAGACGCCCAGCCCCGCCGTGGCGGTCAAAAACGCCGTGAAGCTGGCGCTGCTCGGCTTTGTCATCGGCGCTTTCCTGTGGGCGGTCTATGAGGCTTTCGCTTTTGTGGTGCGCGGCATCGTGGCCGACCCGGACGACGTGACGAACCGTTACGGTCTGCGCGTCCTGGGCGTCATTCCCCGCGAAAGAGAGAAAAACGCCCTGGATCGGCGCATAACCTCCCACTACGGCCTCCCGGCCGGGATGAGCCGGGAGGAGGGCCTGCGCTATGCTGCCGTCAATCTGGCGGAGGCGGCAAAAGGGGAGAAGACCCTGCTGCTGACCGGCAGCGGCAGTTCCGACGCCGTGCGCGCGCTGGGGGCGAAGCTGGGCGCCGATCTGCCCGGCCTGGAGATCCAGACCGCGGGCAGCATCTGCCGGGATCCGGATGCACTCAAGGCCTTCCACGCCTGCGAGAATCTGGTCTTCGCGGAGACGCTGCAGTATTCCCGGCACAATGAGCTGCGCCGCGAGCTGATCCTGGCCCTGGAATCCGGGAAAAAGATCCTGGGCTTCCTCCTGGTGGAAAAGGAATCCTGATCGTCACGAAAATGAAAAAAGGATCGAGACAAAACGTCTCGATCCTTTTTCAGACTGTAGACAAACTCATGCGACGGAAGCAGGACACGCATGGGGAGAGCGCGAGAGGGGATTGGTTATTCCCTCTCGCGTTTGATAATCTCAAAAATGAGAACTTTTCCGGAAGTTCTCATTTTTGATGCTCAAGGTGTCGACACTTTGTCGACACCTTGAAAAAGGATCGAGACAAAACGTCTCGATCCTTTTTCGCGCTTTACGTCTCAATCCTGTCCATTCTCCGGCAGCGGGGAGGTGGCCAGCTCTACCCAGGCGGGGAGAAAGCCCGCGGCCAGCGCGGTGCGCTGGGAGGCCAGGTGGGAGAAAGAGGTGCCGTAAAAGGGGAGGATGCTGCGGCGGAAGACCTCGTTTTTCAGCGCCGACACCAGGGTTTTGGCAATGCCGCGTCCCCGCGCCTCCGGCAGCACGTTGATCCCGATTTGCCACATGGTCGGGCTGTCGCCGCTGGCGCCGGCCATGCCGAGGATGCGCTCCCCGTCCAGCGCCGCGACGCCCAGCAGATCCGGGGCTGAGGGATCGAAACAGAAGGCTTCGCCGAAGCGCTCATCGCCGCGAAACTGCTCGATCTCAGCCGCCTCATAGAAGCGCAGCGCAAAGGGCATCTCCGGCAGCGCGGAGGGCTGCTCCGCGATATAGAAAGGGTGCACCGTCTCGATCTGCCAGCCTGCGGCATGGAGCCGGTCGTTGAGCTGCCGAAGGTTTTTCGCCTCCAGAAACCAGGCGGCGCTGTCCGCGGCGTAGCGCGCCCTGCACCAGTCGAGGATCTCCTCCTGTCCGGCGAAAAGCAGCTTGCCGCCCACGATGGCCAGCTTCAGAAAGCAGGCATGGTGCTCCTGAAAACAGCGGCGGCCCGGCAGCTTCTCGTAAATGCGGAAGTGGTTGTCGCCATCGGCCGCCTCTTCGGGGCTGCAGCAGAAGTCCAGCGCCAGCTGCCGCATCAGAATGTCGTTCATGTTTTTCCTCCCGTCCTGTGCGTGACAGGGAACTCAGCCCACCGCCGCCCGGGCGTAGAGCGCCGCCAGCGCCTCGGGCGTAACGGAGCCCTTCTGGTTATAGATCACCTCGCCGCTGCGGTTGAGGACGATGGTCTGCGGCAGGACCGAGCTGCCGTCCGCCAGATTCCACACCAGATCCTCCGCCGTGTCCACGGCAAAGGGGATCGTCCAGCCCCGTCCTTCGAGGAAGGCGGCGGGATCCTCCGTCACGACCGAGGAGTGTACGGCGAGGATGGCCACGTCGTCCGGGTACTGACGGGCCAGCGCGTCGAAATACGCCAGTTCCTCAACGCAGGGCTTGCAGTAGGTCGCCCACAGGTTGAGGATCGTCACCCGGCCGCGGGTGTCGGCCAGATGGAACTCTGTCCCATCCAGGCACTCGATGCGAAAATCCGTCAGGACTTCGCCGACGGCGGAGCCTGTGGACGCCGCAGGCGGTGTTTTAAGCCCCGGATCCAGGACGTTGAACCACAGCAGGGCAAAGCACAGAACCAGCAGGGCGGCGCCCTGAGCGATCCGCACAGCGCGCTTCCGCTTCGGAGCCGCCGGGGCCGCTTTGTCCGATCCCATCAGCGTGATCTTCCCGGCCTTGAGAGAGATCGCCTTCTGCGCGCAGGCCTCCATGCACTGGGCGCAGTGGATGCACTCCGCGTCCCCCACATGCCGCACGTCCATGCCGCAGGCGCGGACGCAGGCGCCGCAGCCGTTGCAGCGGGCCGGATCCACCTGTACGCCGACAAGGCAGAAGCGGTTGAAAAGGCCGTAGATCGCACCCAGCGGGCAGAGAAAGCGGCAGAAGCTGCGGTAGCAGAAAATGCAGGCCAGCAGAATGACGCAGAGGATGACGAACTTGCTGGTGAAGGCCGCGCCCAGCATCCCGAGCAGGGCGGTGTTTCCGGGGTGGGAGAGCAGCGTGAGCGCGCCCTCCAGCGTGCCTGCGGGGCAGATATACCTGCAGAAGGCGGGCAGCGGCAGATCCCGTGCCAGGCCGACCCAGAGCGGGATCGCGATCACAAACACCGCGAGGACCGCGTATTTGAGCCGGGACAGGATTACTGTCACCCGGCTTTTTCGGATTTTGAAGGTGGGGAGCCTGTGCAGCAGCTCCTGCAGCAGACCCATGGGGCAGAGCCAGCCGCAGATCGTGCGGCCCAGCGTGACCCCGAAGAGCAGCAGGATCCCCAGCACATACCAGCCCGCCCGGCGGCCGCTCGCGGCCAGCGCGTTCTGCAGCGCGCCCAGCGGACAGGCGCCGACCGCAGCGGGGCAGGAGTAGCAGTTGAGCCCGGGGACGCAGGCAAACTTCGCGCTGCCCTGGTAGATCTCCCCCTCCAGAAAGCCCTTCAGATGCGCGTTGTGCAGCAGGGCGCTGTAGAGCTGGATCAGCTGCCGCGGGGCGGGCCGTCTGCGAGATTTCACATTATCCAAGGCCGATACACTCCGTGCAGATCCTGATTGCTTTTCCCAGCACGTCCTGCGCGCCGCCGTTGAAAACGCCGAGGGCGATCAGCCCCAGCGCGCCAAGCAGCAGCACGATCCGGACCGTCTTTTCACCGGCGGGCCGCGTCTTTCTGGGGACGGCGCCGGATTTCACAGGCCGCAGACCCTCCTCGTCCCGGATCCGCAGCGCCGTTCCGACCAGGGCGAACCCCGCCGTGAGCAGCAGCAGCGGCAGCAGCAGCCGGCCGCGCGCCGAGATCCGCTCCGCCGTATAGACCGGCGCGAGCGGGTTTTCCGTTTTTTCGGCCAGCCCCTCCCGGTAAATGCCGAGGGCGGCCACCGCCAGCAGCAGAGCCAGCGCAGCGCAGAGCGCGGACTGCAGCAGCAGAAAGATTTTTCGCTTTTTCACGGTCTGCGCCCTCCTTTGCCGTCGGTACTTACGTTTCGTCTGTCAACGCAGCTTCTCGACCCAGGCCTTCAGATCGGCCTCGGAGGCGCGGGCGGGAAAGCGCCTGCCGTCCAGGACTTTGGCGCCTCTGGCCAGCAGTTCGATGCGCGCCTGCCCTTCGCCCAGCTGGCTGCCGCCGGAGGTGAAGAAGGGGACGAGGGTCTTGCCGGACAGGTCGTAGGCGTCCAGAAAACTGTCGATGATGCTGGGCTCCCGGTACCACCAGATGGGAAAGCCCAGGAAAAGCACGTCAGCTTCCGCCACGGGAGCGTCCGTATCCGCCAGGGCGGGGCGGCAGTCGGGATCCTGCATCTCCACGGTGCTGCGGGCTTTTTTGTCCATCCAGTTGAGATCTTTGCGCTCGTAGGGCACGGCGGGCCGGATCTCATACAGCGCCGCGTCCGCCTCGGCGGCCAGAGTCTGGGCCAGCCTGGCGGTATTGCCGCTGGCGGAAAAATAGGCGACCAGTTTTTTGCTCATGTGCAGGGCTCCTTTCTTTTACTTCAGCTTGTTGTACTCTTCCTCGGATACAGGCTCCAGCCACTCGTTGGAGGCGTTCTCGCCGCCCACCTCGATGGCCAGGTGAGAAAACCAGCTGTCGGCTGCGGCGCCGTGCCAGTGCTTGACGTTGGCGGGGATGTTGACCACCGTGCCCGGCGTCATCTCGACGGCTTCCTTGCCCCATTCCTGATACCAGCCGCGGCCGCCCACGCAGAGGAGCATCTGTCCGCCGCCGGCGGTGGCGTGATGGACGTGCCAGTTGTTGCGGCAGCCCGGTTCAAAGGTCACGTTAAAGACCGGTACCTGCGCGGTGGAGACAGGGGCCAGGTAGCTCTGCCCCACGAAGAACTGCCCATAGGGGTTTTCCTCGCCGATGGGGAAGAAGATCGTGTTCTGATAGGCGTCCTTTTCGCTCTGTGCGCTTGTTTCCTCGTTCCAGATCTCCTTAGCCTGCCGGAACACGGCCCAGCCCTTGGGCCAGCCCACATACATGGTGGCGTGGGTGATGATAGCGGCGATCTCTTCTTTCGTCACGCCGTTGTTTTTCGCGTTCTGCAGGTGGTAGCCCAGAGAGGAGTCCGTGATGCCCGAGGCCATCAGGGACACTACGGTGATGATGCACTTCGTCTTGACGTCCAGAGCTTCCTCGTTCCAGACCTCGCCGAAGAGCACGTCGTCGTTGAGGTGGGCGAACATCGGGGCGAAGGTCCCCAACTGCATCCGTCCCGCGGTCTGCGTGATTTTCTCGCTCATACTGCTTTCTCCTTATCGTTTGATAAACTTCAAGTCCTTTTCCGGAAGCCCCGTCTCATCGGAGACGAAGCGCTCGACCGTCATATGCAGGTCATATTTTCCCCGCAGCGCCGCGATCTTCTCCATCATGGGGGAGGCGTGGTGCGCGTCGATGGCCGCCTGATCCCGCCACTGATCGATGAGCAGCAGGGTCTCGGGATCGTCCATCGGGAAAAAGTAGGCATAGCGCAGATTGCCCTCCTCGGCGCGGATGTCCGCCACAACGCCGCTGCGGACCATCTCCTCCGCGAAGGCCCGGGCGCTGCCGTTTTCGCCGCTGTAGTAGATGTTTACGGTGATCATAGCAGTCCTCCCAATAGGCTTCGGATAAAGGTATTGGCCATCTCATAGGTGCTCATGTAGACATAGGCGACGCCCGCCTCCTCCATGGCCCGCCGCTGCTTATCCGTCACGACGGTATAGGGGTAGAGGCCGTAGACAAAGGGCAGAAAGGCGTACAGGAAGGTCCGCCGCCCCTCTTCTCCCAGACCGGGCAGGAACTTCTGCAGGCAGCGGTCCAGCGCGGCGCTGGACTCGCCGTAGGCGGTCTTGAATTCCACCAGGCGCTCCATGCGGGAGTTGGCCTCCATATCATAGAGGTTCATGCTCAGAAGCTTGAGCATCAGCGGCCGTCGCTCCAGTGCGTGGGCGAGCTCGGCGGACAGCGCGTCCAGGGACAGCGTCTCCTCCCGCTCACAGAGTTCATCCAGATCCTGGGCGAAGCTCTCGTATTCCCGCTGGAAGAGGGCGAGGAAGATCTCCTCCTTGGTCTCAAAATAGTTGTAGATCGAGGTGCGGGTGAAGGAGGTCTGCTGCCCGATTTCTTTCAGGCTGATCTCCTTGAAGCTCATCGTCTCATAGAGCTTCCGGCAGGCGGTGAGGATCTCCTCCCGCCGCGCGTTGGTTCGTTCTGTGGATCCTTTCGGCATCGTCTCTCCCCTCTGCTGCCGTTTTTCCGGCTCCTGGCCGGAGCGTCAGTGCCTTCGATGCGCAGGATCCTCCTCCCGTGCAAAAATGACACCGCGTCAACAGGGAGTATAGCGCCATTTTGACACCGTGTCAATATTCACTTTCCCCGTGCCGGAACGATCCTGCTGAAATAGGAATTGAAAAGGCGCCCCTACTTGTGTACAATGGGGCAAAAGCACGCAGCATCGGCTTCACTGCCGCCCGCGGCAAGCAGCCAAACGACACTTTCAAGCGTGCATGAGGATTGCCATGAAAAATGAGACTTTTGATCTGCAGGCCTACTTGACGAAGGGCGTGGAGACCGTGGTGGCCGACGCCCTCAGGGCCACGCTGAAGGACCCGCGCGAGAGCGCCTTTCTGCTGAAGTTTGCCGCGGCCAGCAAGGCCGCCTCCAAGAAACGCCTCGAGGCTGAGGCGGCGGGCGAGCACATCCCCTCCTACCTCATCGCCAGCATCACCAGCGCCTGCAACCTCCACTGCGCCGGCTGCTATTCCCGCT